>WTJY01000356.1 GCA_011524645.1 Anaerolineales bacterium
GAATGACAATCGTTAATTGATCAACTCCCACCAAATCCGACAGGACTAGGAAAAAGCCTATACAACCGCAGATAGAAATTGAGCTTGGCATGAGATCGTCATTGGCTTGATGGGGTGTGATGATTTTTGGCAAAAACGGTTATCTCTATCGAGTCCGCTTGTTGCGCCTCTAAATAAGTAATGACGTGGGGCCAGCTGGCGAAAACATGCCATTGATCGCTGTGTATATGGCGTAGGCTGATACGCCACGGCCGATGGGGGGCTGTGGCATCATGCCAAATGCGAATGAGGTAAGATTGCCAAATGATTTCTGGGTCGAATTTAGACATGAATGTAGGGTAAAAATCGGGGTGTTATTTAACTGTTATTTTGTGGGTGGTGGGGGGATTTAATTTTCCTGACTCCCAGAATCCCTTTATAATCTAGGCTATGGCTCAGTTAACTGTTTCTGTAGTTGGTACTTTGATTTTAAAGCTGGATGACAAACCTTTGGATCAATTACGTCAGCGTAAATCGCAGGCGTTGCTTGTTTATTTGTTGTGTCACGCGCCACAACCTTTTTCACGCGAGCATTTGGAAACCTTGCTCTGGAGTGAAAGCACGGCCGAGCGAGCCCGAACGAGCCTGCGCCAAACCCTTTTTTTGCTCCGGCAAGCACTCCCTTCCGGTTTTTTATTGGAGGAAAACGGTGGTCGGATCGGGATTGATCCAAATGCCTCGTATACATTGGATTTAGATCATCTGGAAACAGATATCAGTTTGTATCGTGGCGAATTTTTGCTTGGGTTTTCTTTGCGCAAAGCGGCCGTGTGGGATGAGTGGCTTTTGATGCAGCGTGAGCAAGTCTCAACCCGTTTTATCAGTGGGTTAGATCGAGCCGCGCAACGGGCGCAACAGGACGGCCGTTACGATCTCGCGTTGAGCTGTTGGCAGCGAGTGCTTGAAATCAATCGTTGGCACGAACAAACCCATCGCGCCGTCATGCAAGCCTATGCTGAATTGGGGGATCATGCGGCCGCGCTTGAACAGTACCAGATGTTGTGCCAAATATTGGATGATGATCTTGGCTCCGAACCCTCTGACATGACACAACAGCTTGCGGAACAAATTCGGCGGGGGGTGGCCACCAAGCGGAATAATCTGCCTCGATCTGATACCCCGTTTTTCGGCCGTGAGTCTGAAATTGAAGAGGTTTTAAGCCGCGTTTTGCAACAGGAACGCCGCTTAATCACGCTGGTTGGATTGGGGGGGATTGGTAAAACGAGATTGGCGCAGGAAATCGGCCGCAGACTCTTGCCCCATTATCCGCATGGGGTTTGGTTAATTGAATTGGCGCCTGTGACTCAGGTGGCGGCTGTTTGGCAAGCGATTGGGCAAGCATTGACTCTTGAAATCGATGAGAATAAGTCGGTTGAAGAAGCGCTTTTGGCCCGCTTGGTGCCACAAAAGGTACTTTTGATTTTTGACAATTTTGAGCATCTTTTAGAAGGGCGTGCTGTTATCAAACAGATTTTGGCGACCTGTCCGCAACTTCAGATTTTAATTACTTCTCGAGAGCCACTTCAATTAAGTTTAGAAGAAGTGATCTTGATTAATGGCTTAACTGGAGAAGGGGCCACGGCCGGTGTTGATTTGTTTGTCGAACGGGCGAAACGGGTTGACGCGAAGTTTATGGTCACGGCCGAGGTGCAAGAGGTGATTCGGCATATTTGTCAATTGCTTGAGGGGATGCCATTGGGGATTGAATTGGCGGCCGCATGGGTTCGTTTGCTCGATGTGGCTACGATTGCGCAGGAAATCGAGCGAGATTTAATCTTTTTAAGTGGCTCACCGCAAGATCGATCACGTCGACAGCAGGGGGTGGCTGTTGTATTCGAGCAATCGCTACAGCGTCTTACACCGGAAGAACGGGATACCCTTTGCCAGTTGGCCGTTTTTCAACCCGGTTTTGATCAAATAGCGGCCCGCGCCGTTACAGGGGCGACACTGTTTACCCTGCTCTCTTTGGTCGATAAAGCGTTGTTACAGCGCATTGACCGAACCCGTTTTCGCCTTCATGAGCGATTGAGGCAATATTTGCGTGCTCAAGACCGGCCGTGGCGCGATTATCAAAGCAAACATGGGACATTTTACGCAACGTGGTTGCAGGATGTTTTGGACCATTTAAAGGGGGATGGGCAGGCTGAAAAAAGCGACCAAATCGGCCGACGACGTGAAAATATATGGGGGGCTTGGCACTGGGCAGTAGAGGTGACAGATCGGCCGGTTTTACTACAGATGATCGAACCGCTTAGCCTTTACTTTAAGCTAAATAGCCGTATGCGTGAAGGGTTTGAGCTTTTTGCAGATGCCCAAAAGCGATTGCAAGCAACCGATTTACTTGGCGGTTGGCTAGAGGCGCAAATCGGATCATTTTTAAATGAAGTTGATTTAGGAGGTGATCCGATTCCACATCTTGAAAGAGCGTTGGGGATTGCGGAAAAAGATTTAGCGGCCGATCTTCAGCTTTTTACTCTCAATAATTTGGCCGTGGCCCACGCGTGGCAAAATCGGCTGGATATCGCCTACGATTTGTTCCAGCAAGCGTTGCAAGTTGCCCAACAGAATGGCGACCGTTTTCGCGAAGCGGGTATTCTTAATAATCTGGCTCGCTTGGCTGATTGGATGGGAAATATTGAGCAAGCTTTGCGTTGGTCAGCTGAAAGTGTCGATTTGCATCGGGCGTTATCTGATCGGCAAGGGTTGGCATTGGCATTAGATTCATATGCCAATCATGCCGAAGGGGCACAACGATATGATTTGGCCACACAGCTTTATCGTGATGCGCTCCACTGGCGCCGTGAAGTCGGGGATAAGCGAGGGGAAGCGGATACGTTGAACAGTTTGATGCAAATCGGCTTGCGTCAAAATGATTTAGGCATGGTTGAGCATTATTTGCAAGAGGCGGCCGTTTTGCATGAAGCGCTTGATGTGGCGCTTGAATATGCTGTGTATCTGGCGCGAAAAAGCCATTTTGAGCGTCGCTTAGGGCGTGTACATGAGGGGGTTAAATTGGCTGAAGAGGCGGTTCGTCTCTCTCTTGATATCGGCCGGGCTCCTATTACCTTAACCGGTTATCAGGCACTTGCTCTCGCTTGGGCCGATGTGGGTAGTTTGGTACAAGCTGAACAAGTTATTCGGAAAATGCTAGAGATTGGCCAAACAGAGCAAATCAACAGTTTCTTTGAAGTTGGATTGGGTACCTGGGCTTTGTGTGACCAAGATGACAGGCCTCTAGTTAGCTATGCTCTATTGCAATGTATCACCCAGAATGGCGATGGGCGTATGCAGGCCTATTGTCATGTTACGAAAGAAATTGAGGTGATCGGGGGGCGATTAACACCTGAAGAAAGAAAGGTAGGGCTTGAATGGGGGCATAAATATACGATGCAGGAGGCGGTAGAAATGTTGCTAGATCAGGATAGGGGGGAGCTGTGGCGGCTTTATGGGGAAAGGGAAAAGGGAAAAGGAAAAATGCAAAAGTGATTCGCAATAGAGCTATTATCGCGAATCAATTTTTAATCCAAAATCTAAAGTCTAAAACTGAAAATTGAGCTGTGGTGGATTACCGCGTTTGAGGGCTTCGACGATTTTTTGGTCGGTGCGGGCGAAGGCGTAGCTGTCGAGTTGGTCGAGGGTGACCCAGGCGTGATTGCTGACACCGAGGTGCTGAACCGTGCCATCTTGATAGAGGGCGTGAAAGGTGTGCAGGGTGATGCGGAAGTGAGTGTAAGCGTGTTTGACGATGGTGAAGGGGGTTGTGTGGGGGACGGTGATTTCTATGTCTAGCTCTTCTTTGATTTCGCGGATGAGGGTTTGGGAGAGGGTTTCGTTTGGTTCTTGTTTGCCGCCGGGGAATTCCCAAAGCCCGCCGAGTAGCCCGTCGAGCGGCCGCTGGGCGATGAGAAATCGGCCGGTTCCGATTTCTGTTTCCCAAATGACACCGGCCGCGACATCGTAGTGGGGTGTTTTTTTGCGCGGGGGCTTGACCGGCCGTTCGAGTTGCGTTCCGGCCGTTCTGGCTCGGCATAATGTTTCAAGCGGGCAGAGGTGACAGCTTGGCTTTTTAGGGGTGCAATGGGTTTGCCCTAGCTCCATTAGGGCTTGGTTGTAGTCGCCCGGCCGTTTGGTGGGGACGAGTTCGGCCGCGATTTGCCAAAGCTCTTTTTTTGTGGCGGTCTGGGTCACGTCTTGTGTTATGTCAAGCAATCGAGTGAGGACACGAATGACATTGCCGTCGAGAACTGGAACCGATTCTTCGTAACAGATCGAGGCGATGGCACCGGCCGTGTAGCGGCCGATCCCTTTGAGCTTTTGTAAACCGGCCGCATTATCAGGGAGTCGGCCGTCTAATTCCGTCACCACGTATTGGGCGGCCGTATGTAGATTTCTAGCGCGACTGTAATAGCCTAACCCCTCCCACAGCTTCAAAACTTCATCGAGTTCCGCTTTGGCCAGCGCTTCGACTGTGGGAAATTTTTCCATCCATCGTTCATAGTACGGGATGACTGTGGCCAGCTGGGTTTGCTGGGCCATAATTTCAGAGATCCAAATGCGGTAGGGGTTACGTGAGCTACGCCACGGCAGGTCTGCGTGGCCTTGGTCCCACCATGAAATGAGGTGGGGAGCGATTGATGGGAGTTGTTTGGACATGAGGCGTGGAGAGTAAAGAGTAAAGAGTAGAGAGTAGAGAGAAGAGAAATGTTCTGCGATTCGATTACTATTTATGTGAGTCACTTCTCTTCTAGCGCGAAATGATTCACTATTTTCTGTCTCTGTCTCTCTTCTCTATCTAGTTTTTGACGTATTGAATAACCGGAATCCCTTCTTGCTCGAACGCTTCGGGGTTGGCGGCGGAGAGTTCGCCGCGTAGGAAAAGATATTCGACATGGGCACCGGTTTCTTCGATGGCGAGCCAGATATGGAATCCTTCGCGGGGGCCAAAGATATCGAGACTGATTTCGCTAATCGTTTTAGGCCGTTCTTGGCAGCTCACTCGGACTTTGTCGAGCCGTTTGGCATGGAACGCTTTGATATCGGCGATCCGTTGGTGGACATCGGGGATCGGTGCTTCATGCCCACCTAAGCCGATTTTGAAAGGGGACAAACGGCCGATTTTATCGAGCGATTCGAGATAGTGGCTCAGACCGCTATTGTTATGGATGCGTTCGGGGGCTTGGTGGGGGGTGGTGCTGTGCAGAATATGATCGGCCGTGAGCAACACATCATCAACCTGATAGCAGACTTGGCCTGCGCTATGGCCCGGTGTGTGATGGACGATTAGATCATGGAATGTTTGCCCATCTTCGAGAACATGTTGGACCGGCATAGAGCGATAGGAGCTACGGAAAAGTTGTCGCATTTGGTAGAGCTGTTCCCGCTGGGCTTCGGTCATGCCTGATTCGGTGGCGAAATCGAGGGTGCGGCGCATATCGAGCATGCGACGCTCTTCGAAGTAGGAAATGACACGATAGTCGAGCGCATGAATAGCTAAAGGTGCTTCGGTTTGTTGGCGCAGATAGGGCAAGCCGCCAAAGTGATCGATATGGCCGTGGGTGAGCAAGATTAGATCGAGGTCGGCCGTGCTGAGTGACCGGCCGATTTGTCGGCCGATTTGGGCTAGCCCCTGTTCGATTTGCTGATTACAGGCATCACGGCCGGAGCCGGTATCGACGATAAACCATTTCCCGAAATTATTAATCACATAGACATTGGCGTTAAATCTGGGGAATACTTCAACTTCGATGGTGAAAATTTGTCGGCCGTCGGCCGTTGTTTGCATCGGGATGGTGGTCATGTGGGGACGGTAGCAGAGGGGCGGGGGGCTGGCAAGGGATTCATACAAGAAGAAAAGAGAAGAGAGACAGAGAAGAGAGGTCGTGTGGTGGTTGGAAATGGGATATTCGCTGTGGTTTAGACGTGCAAGGCCTAATTCTATCTCTGTCTCTAAGCGAAGCGTCTCTCTTCTCTGCTTTTTTTGACAAATCCCCCCCCCTTATCTATAATCTAAAGTCGCAAAAATTGGTGATCCGCACCACCAATTTAAAAAATTAACCCCTAAACCGACGTTCGCGTCGGTTTTGTTTTGGAGGTATTTATGTACGCAATTGTTGAATGTGGCGGACGGCAATACCGCGCCGAAGAGGGTCATACGTTCGTCGTAGAAAAACTCCCTCAGGAAGTCGGTGAGCAGATTACATTAGATCGTGTTCTTCTTATTACAAATGGAGAAAACGTTTCTGTTGGTCAGCCCACTGTCGCAGGCGCTTCCGTCAAAGCTACCGTTGTCAAGCAATTCAAAGGTAAAAAAATCTTTGTTTGGAAATATAAACCGAAGAAGCGCTATCGCCGTCGTCAAGGGCATCGCCAGTTGTACACGACATTGCGCATCGACGAAATTGTCGCAGGGTAAAACTGAGCTGAATTCGTTGGCCGAGCAGAGCTTAACGAATTAGCGTAAAAGGAGTATAGATCCATGTCTCATAAGAAAGGTGGCGGTTCTACAAGTAACGGCCGTGATAGTAATAGTAAACGTTTGGGCTTTAAAAAATTTGGCGGCGAGGTTGTAAAACCTGGCAACATTATTTTGCGCCAACGTGGTACTCGCTTTTTGCCCGGTAGCAATGTTGGATTGGGCAAAGATTACACCATTTATGCATTGATTGATGGTCAAGTTCAATTCGAAATGAAACAAGGCCGGAAAATGGTCAGCGTGTACCCAGCGAATGGGGAGGCTTAATCGCTAATGAAACCAGAAATCCATCCTCAATGGTATCCAGAAGCCAAAGTGATCTGTGATGGTGAAGTCATTATGACTGTGGGCGCGACCCAACCAGAAATCATCGTAGACGTTTGGTCAGGCACCCATCCCTTCTACACCGGTCAACAGCGTTTGTTGGACACCGAAGGGCAAGTTGATCGCTTCCGTCGTCGTTTGCAACGTCGTGTGGATATGGCTGATGCGGCTGCGACCAAGAAAACTAAACGTGATCCTCGTAAATTGACGATTGATGCATTTTCAATCGGTCAACGTGGCGAAAAAGGGTTGCGTATGGCGAACTTGACCACGGTCGGTGACGTGCTTGATTTGTATGAAGAAGGTGGCGATGATGCGATTTTGGCTTTGCCTAGCCTTGGCCAAACCGCATTGATCGGTATCAAACGGTTCTTGCGCGCTGAAGGTCTTATCGAATAGGCTATTTGCGTTTTCGCAAGGTTTGGGGAAACACGGCCGTGTTTCCTAACTAGATTAACTGTTAAAAGCAGATGTGGTAACGCATCTGCTTTTTTATTTGGGGAAAAACGAAACAATGGAAAGTGGCGGTCGCATCGAGATTGTTTGTGGGAGCATGTTTAGTGGCAAGACAGAAGAATTGATTCGCCGGGTTCGGCGAGCGGTTATTGCTCGCCAGAAAGTGCAGGTGGTCAAGCCGATTATTGATACCCGTTATCATGTCGAACGGGTGACCTCCCATGCGGGGACCCATGTTGAAGCGATTCCGGTCGCTAGCTCGGCCGATATTTGTGGTGTGCTAGATGCGGATACCACGGTCGTAGCGGTAGATGAAGTCCAGTTTTTCGATATGGGAGTTGTGACTGTTTGTGAGAAATTGGCGGATGAAGGAAAGCGCGTTATTTGTGCCGGTTTAGACACAGATTTTCGCGGGGAACCTTTTGGACCGATGCCGGAATTGCTGGCACGAGCTGAAGAAATCGCTAAATTGTGCGCGATTTGTGTGACTTGCGCGGCCGAAGCGAGCCGTACACAACGTTTGATCAATGGAAAACCGGCCGCTTATGATGATCCAGTGGTTATGGTTGGCGCGGCCGAAGTGTATGAAGCGCGCTGTCGAGCCTGTCATGTGGTTTTGCCACCCAGAAATGGCAAATAACGAATGACGAGCATATATCCCATATTCACTATAGGGAAGAAAAGGATATGTAGATATAAATGAAGCGCAAGTCATACTTTGCGCTTCATTGTTTTTGCCCTTCAATAAAAGCGGATTTAACATGTCAAGAGCGAGTCCACACAGTTTGTTAATCGGATTGAAGATTAAAGATTGAAGATTGAAAGTTGAAGATGGAGAAGGAAAAATGGCACGAGATTTGTATGCGGATATTCAGGAAGTTTTAGTGAGTGAGGAACAGCTCAATCAGCGAACGCAGGAGATTGCGGCCGAAATTGATGCTCGTTATGGCGCGATTGATGGCGCGGATGAAATTTTGCTAATTGGGGTTCTCAAAGGGTGCTATATGTTTATGGCGGACCTGAGCCGCGCGATTAAGCATCCCCATCGCGTAGATTTTATGGCGGTGTCTAGCTATGGCAATAGTACCAAAACAAGTGGTGCGGTGCAGATTATTCTCGACTTGCAGAAAGATATTAGTGGCAAGCATGTCATTATTGTTGAAGACATTATTGACACCGGCTTGACGTTGCAATATTTGCGCAAGAATTTAATAGCTAGACGGCCGAAGTCATTAGAGATTTGCTCATTGCTAAGCAAGCCAGCGCGTCATAAGGTTGAAATTCCTGTTGATTATTTAGGTTTTGAAGTGCCTGATGAATTTGTTGTAGGGTATGGGCTCGATTTTGCACAGCTCTATCGTAATCTTCCGTTTGTGGCGATCTTAAAGCCTGAAGTGTTTTCTTAACCAATCGGATCGCCTGCGACTACTGATTTTGATCAGTAGCCGCAAGTAATCCTATGAACCAAGTAATCTTATTGGCCCGCTTCTAAAGCGAAATCAAATTCCCCATAAGTGGGAGATGTAAGGATGACACCTGAGCAAGAAATAGCTCTAAAAACATAACTCTGATTTAGTGCGGGATTACCTACACTGCTTAAGTCTACAAATTGTTCCCCAGGTACGGCTGTCCCAATAGAGGTATTTGCGTCAAGTGTAAAATATGGGGTAGCGCTACGATACATTTCATAACTGCAAATACCCGGTATGTGTGGTAGCTCAAACGTTAGCGGTTGGTCGAAGAGGTGGGTGCTGTGTTCAAATGGGACTTCTAAAGTGCCAATGGTTATATTTGCATTTTGGACTCGATCTAAATAAGAAATCCCATCAACTGTAACATCGCTGTTTTCTTGCCAATTGGCTCCCATAATAAACATAAGACTCTCATTCCCATGTTGTAAAACACCACTAAATGTAATATAGGCTATTTCGATATTATTGTCGGCATTATTCGTATCGATATTTAACTCTATTTTGGCTAGCGGGTAACCGTCTGAGTAATCAATGGTGTAATCATCTGTAGAATCAACTAAAGATTGATTGATGCTGATATCAACGATATCTAGATAATCTGAAGGGTAATTAATGATGCTTTTGACATCCACGCGAGTTGTACCACTTTCATCTTGAAACAGCCCATTTGTACGTAGAACAATTGTGTAACTGATTTGTTCACCAATATCAATCGCTGCTACGGTTGGAGACAATTCGAGGACGACTTGATCGCTTGGATTTGTGGGCATGGATGAAGGCATGGATGAAGGCATGGATGAAGGCATCGACGAGGGGAGCGACGATGGTAGCGAAGGGGGAACGGATGGCGGTCCTAAGGGAGGAAGCGATGACATCATAGATGACATGTTTGACCAATCGAACATGCGCGATGCTTCCGTTGAAAGTGCTAGCCCTACCGATACGGCGAGTAACCCGATCAGTATCAATTTATTCCAGTGATTTGTATTTCTCATAGTGTGAATTCCTATTCCTATCTGTTTGTTTCAAATTAAGGGAGCCGGTAGTAACGAACTTCGGCGATCCGATAATCTTCACTTTGTTCAAGTGTGCCGTTTTCTTGGAGCCATCTATTTAGAAGCTGGCGATTGTCCCAAATCTGAGCTTCGCTGTAGATGACCCAGACGCCGTCGTAACCGATGGTGGTTTGATCAAGGTAGCTGCTTACTTCTCGCCAAGCGATTTCTTCATTACGATGATGATTGGTAAAAACGCCGGGTAACCAAGGAGAGAGGCGACGTGTGCTGTCGACAAAGCGTTGTTCAGAGTCTTCGGCGCTGTAGTAGCGAAAACTGTGGTGGTTATGGGGGATTTGTAGAATGAGCAACTCATTTTGCTCACGGTGATCAAGTGTATAAGAGACGGCCGCGCGTAGATTCGCTTTGATGGGTAGTGTGGTTTGGAGCCAACCACCGTAGAACCACACGGCCGCTAACGGGATCAGCATCAAGTAAGCCAGTACTCTTGTGTTATAAACCTTGGGAAACGGAACCATTTGAACACCGAGACTGATTAAAATGATATAGGCGGGAGCGATCCAGATGAGATAACGATCTACATAGAGTGGCACAGCCAAGCTGATTAAGTAGAGAAAGAAGGGGGGGATGAATAGCCATGTAATCAGCATGAGGCGGTAACGCCACTGAATATGACCATAGACGAGCCCGACAAGAAGCAAAAAATAAATAGGGATCATCCAAGAGGCGGTCATGCCCATGATTCCTCGGCTATGGAGAACGATTAGTTGGCGTCCCATTTCGATATAAGAGGTAAAGGGATAACCGGCCGTATAGGTGGTGCTATTTAATACTTCCCATTGGTATGCGATGAGGGGAACATAGGGAAGGATAAAACAGAGCCCGCTGATAATATAGTTGCGCCAGCGTTGGCGATCATTGGGCCAAAGAATTAAAAACCAGAGGGCGTGAAGGGGAATGATTAGGGCTGCGAGGACATGGTAGTACACACAAAGACTGGTGACGATGACATAGAAGACAAAATATCGATTTTTGCCACGCTGTAGGGCGAGTAAAAAACACCATGTCGATAGCAATGTGAGGGCGACGATCAGCGCATACATTTTCGCTTCTTGGCTATACCAGAGCTGGTAAGGGTTGATCGCCATGAGCGCGGCCGCGCCGAGTGCTGTTTTTTGGCCGGTATCGGCCGGTAAGTGACCCACCATAAGTCGTGTAACCGGCCATATCAGTGCGGTGCTGATGGTGCCTGCGAGGGCGGATAAGTAGCGCGCTGAGAAATCGGTGATGCCGACCAATTCAAACCACGGCCGTAAGGTAAGATAGTAAAAGGGGCCATTATGGCTGGGTGTCGAAACCATTCTGAGCAAGTCTGGTAATGGTTGGGTTGCAAAATAGATCGCATCAACCTCATCACGCCAGAGGCTTTGATAATCAAGGGCGCGTACTCGCCAGTAAAAAGCGAATAGAACAATGAGTGTGAGCCATATATGCTGGTACTTCTTAGCCATAAAAGGGTGAACTGCTTTGTGTTGTGTGTTGTGTGTTGTGTGTTGTGTTGGTGGCAGACCACAACTTACATAAAAATTGCTTGTTATTTGTGGGTGTGTGGAGCGACTGCACAACAAGTGTGTTATTTAGAACTAGTGTCTAAGCCGGTGTTTTTTGTTTTTTCTTACAATTGTAACAAATGTCTATGGGTGGTGTCTACATAGGTTGTTGATTGGGGTCCACGAACAAGTTGTCATCAAAATTTTTTTACCCTCCAAGGGGGTTTTGC
>WTJY01000450.1 GCA_011524645.1 Anaerolineales bacterium
CACCAAGGGCTCCAGATTGCTCTGAAATGAGCATGAGGGCCATTTTGACTTGCTGGCGGTGGTCTTTGTCACGGGTGGCGGCTTGGATTTCGTCGGCGACGATGAGGACAGGAGCGGGGTTTTCTTCGGCTTCGAGTTGGTCGTAGCGTTGGGCCATGCCGTTGGCGGCGGTTTCGAGGGCGGCCGTGAATTGGGGGATTTGGCGGTTGTTGAAGAATTGGACGCGGGGATCGGCCGTAGTAAAGCGCAGGGTATCCCGCTTGCCGTCGAAGATGATGATCTTTGACCAGCGAAGGGGGATGAGTGCGGAGAGTAGGCGGTAGAGGGCGGTTGTTTTACCGGATCGGGTTTTGCCGAGGACGGCGAGGCGGATGCCGAAGCGTTCGGGGGTGGTCATGGTTTCCTACTCCTTAGAATGGGTGTTCTAAGGGGTAGGATAGCATAAATCGGTTAGCGGGGTGAAAGTGGGCTCTACGGCCGTGTGGCGCGGTGGGGACATCGGCCACAGATTGGGGGGGCGGTGGTTTTGCCTGATCTCGTTTTGCCGAGGATGTTGAGTCGAATGTCGAAATGCTCGTTCATGTGGGCATCGTAGCACATTTGAGCTGTGACAATCTCTCAACGATTTGAAAGTTTTACGAAGTTTGCGCAGAGTCAAGTACAGCTTATTTACCTATTGTTGATGACCAAACCATGCTGCACGTGCTGATTTTACGCTTACAGCTTATTTACCTATTGTTGATGACCAAACCATGCTGCACGTGCTGATTTTACGCTTGTATATATTTCTGCTAAGTTCTTTTCCTCAATAATTCCTAGCCATTGGGCAGGTATTTGGTAAATTGACTCTTGGTGTGCAGGGTTGTATTGCAAACCGTTTGAGTCTCTAACTTTTTGATAGTACTGTCGTCCACAATATATGTCAGGTTCATAATGAGAGATGATACCTAAATCAGGATCATTTAATTGATGCGCGTGTTGCCACTCTGAAACAGCAAGCTCATTGAAATCAATACCTATCCAATCGAATATTTTTTTTGTCACCTTGATCGGAGATTCGTCTCTGATAGATTCATAAGTAAGACCTGCAATACGAGCGTCTGAGTTGCGTGCGCTATCTAGCGTACTTTGTATGCATTTATAAGATGAAATGAAATTTTCAAACAAGATATTTTCGTCGCGATGGTCTGAAAAATAACGTAGCCAAGACGATAATGTCGCAAGAGGATCACGAACTAAGCAAACTACAGAGAGCTTATGCATTGGGAAATTTGCCTTTTGCAGTATATCTATCATGTTCAATGTAGATTCTGTTTCTGTATATGGCCCTAATGTTTCTTTGACAAAGATATTGGTACCGCTGGGTATATGCCATTCTTGGTGCAGATTTTGCATGCGATTACGCACGATTCCTTTTATCGGTTGATCATAAGTGGGAAGGCCTGCGAGATTAAACACTCGGGTGTAGGCCGTCGATCCGCTTCGACAGGGGGCGACTAACAAAATCACATGTGGTGCTTGACCCGATATATGTATGTTTTTTGCAATATCTTGAGTCTGAATGTCAAAATTCTTTTGGTATATTTCTGTCATAAAATAACTAAACTTAAATTGTCGATTGCTAAATATAAGGTGTGTGTGAAAGGATGATTTTGAATGCAAGCATTAACCGAGTAAGGCTCACCTCATACGTTGTTGTTTTGTCTATTACATGGCCAACACTCGATTGGCTTCCTTGATTAAGTTGGTCAACGTCTTGTTATCCTGCGGAAATATGCCGAGGATACCCGCATCGTGATCGTTAATAAACGGCCGTTCATCGTACAAAGCCCCCAGCTCAATAAACCCATCAGAAGCCAACCGCTCAATGATGTATTGCACAAAACGGATTTGATCGGCCGAAAAAACCTTGTCATCTAGGTATTGTGCAAACTTGAGACGGGCGGCGTTTTCGTCCAGCCCCTTAATGCGGCGGATAAAGATGGCGAGGTTTTCTTCATCGGCATAGGCTTGGGTAAATGTCTCACGGCCGTTCACCAAATCTAGCCCATAGAAAAACGACTCTAAATTGTCGATGTCGGTTTGGTTGAGCAAAATCCCATGACGGATTTTATAAAACTCCATGCGGTCTTCACTTTCACGAATAAACTGCTCGATTTTCTTGCGATACAAGGGGAGGTTGACACCGGGGGCACTGTCATCATTTTCCGTTAGGCCAGATCCTTTGATAACTAGCTCACCCATTTGGTCGGAGAAGTCGGTGTAGAGCATTTTTTGCTGTTGGGGGGGCAACACATCGACAAGGCCACGCAGAGCGAGACGGACATTTTCCAGCTTGGACAGGCTGAGCGCATCATAGAACGGTTTGCCCGGCTGTATGCTGTAAATGAGGGGGAGTTGGGCTTTGACCTTGGGGATGTTGCTGATTTCGAGCAGACGCTCGGCCAGATTGGCTAAGCGTTCACACAGGTCGGCCAGTTGCCGCTTGTCTTGGGCGACATAGGCGTTTTGGAGAGCGATGATGAGGTTATCGACCCGTTTGCTGCTTTCATGCTCTTCTTTTTTGCTGGCAAAGGGAAGGGGGGCGATTTTGCGGTCGAGGTCGGCCAGTTGGGTGGGGGTGAGATGATCCCATGCCTCTCGTTGCAGAAAGGGGGTAATCTCTTCTAGGTGCGGCCGGACTTGGAAATGGTCTTGGTTGAGGCTGGTTACCTGCTGGTGGAGCTGGTCGCGGAGTTGGTTGGCGAGCACGGCCGGTTCCCCATCAGGCTCTAGCGTCGCTTGTTCTTGCAGTTCGGTTAGCAACGCGATGCGCCGCTTAAAGACCCGCTCGGTCAAAGGGACCACTTTGCTCCCCTTGCGCCCTTGCGGATTTTGCTCGAAAAAGGTGAAGTTTTGGCAGGGATCGAAGATGAGAAAATCGGTTTTGTGTTGGTCGGGGCCGTACAGATCGGGACAGAGGCGGGTGCCACGGCCGATCATCTGGAAAAACTTGGTTTGGGAATAGAGGGGCTTGAAAAAGACGAGATTGACCACTTCGGGGACATCGATGCCGGTGTCGAGCATATCGACCGAAACGGCGATCTGGGGCAACTTTTGCGGGGTGCTAAAGTCGTCGATGAGGGACTGGGTATAGTTGTTGCCGCTGACAATGATGCGGGCGAACCGGCCACCGTGTTCGGGATAGAGCAGATCAAACCGCTCTAAAACAAATTCGGCGTGCTGTTTGTTGCGGGCAAAGATGATCGTTTTGCCCAGCTGGTCCCCTCCCGCGATTTTGTGGCCGTTGTCCATGAGGTTTTGCAAGACCATGTCGACGGTGTCTTGGTTAAAGAGCCATTTGTTGAGATCGGCCGGGCTAATCCGCTCTGGCGGTTCTTCCATGTCCCACGCCAGCGCATCCCATTCTTCTTGTTCTTCGGGGGAGAGATCGCTGTATTTGTCGATGCCCCGCGCCATGAATTTGGTGGTGCTGGTGACGACGGCGTAATCGACCAGATAGTTTTCGGCGACCGCTTGGGCGAGGGTGTAGGCGAAGGTGGGAACCCCTTGGCGCAATTTGAACAGGTCGTAGGTGTTGCGGTCTACTTCGTCTTTGGGGGTGGCGGTTAGGCCGAGCAGGAAGGCATCGAAATAGGTGAAGATCGCCCCGAAGCTGCGATAAACGGAGCGATGGGCTTCATCGACAATGATGAGATCGAAGTGGCCGGGGCTGAACAAACGGCCGTTTTGGGGGGCGGCGGTGTCTTGCTCTTCTATCGCCCCCATCATCGTTTGATAGGTGGAGACCACGATACGGGCTTCTTTGGCGTCCGCTTTGTCGCTGACCAGATTGATCGGTGGGCTGTCTGGGAGATGGCGCTTGAAACTGCGTACCGCTTGCACCACAAGGGCGGTGCGATCGGCCAAGAAAAGGGCGCGCTTGACTTGCCCCGCCCGCATCAGCACATCGACAAGGGCGATGGTGGTGCGGGTTTTGCCGCTACCGGTGGCCATCGCCAGCAGGGCGGTGCGGTGGTTGTTTTGCCAGCGGTCGGTGACGCGGCGGATCGCTTCTTCTTGATAGTCCCGGTTGGCGATCTCTTTCTGGGTGTGCACTTGCCCGAACGGTGTTTTTTGTTCACGGCGCAAGATGAGACGGTGTAGCTCTTCTTTGCGGTAAAAGCCGTAGACGGGGCGGGGGGGGAAATGGTTTTGGTCGTCCCACAGGTAGGTGGTGTACCCGTTGGTGTAGAAGATGATCGGCCGTTGTTTGTGATCACAAGCTTCTTCTAAACGGTCGGCGTAGAGTTCCGCTTGTCGTTTCCCTTTTTCGGGGTTGGTGCTGGCTCGTTTCGCTTCGATCACGGCGAGGGGGAGGCCATCATCCCCCCAAAGCACGTAATCGACGAAGCCGCGCCGTTTTTTGTTGGGCATACCGCTCACGGGGAATTCGGTGCTGACCCCGCCCGGGTTATGGGCGGGGTGATTGGGCCCGGGCACGTGCCAACCGCTTTGCCGGAGCTGGGTATCGATCAGGACTTGGCGGGTGTCCGCTTCGTTGAGCTGGTAGTCGTGCGGATCGTCGTCGGTTTCGTCCGCTTTGTCGTTGTCGATGACCTGCTGGGCGATTTGGGCTTGTAGCTCGGCGACTTGGGCGCGTAGGGTTTCGCTCTCTTTCCGCTCTTTTTCTAGTTCGTCCCGCTTGTTTTGGTAGGCGAGGGCGAGGTTGTTCCGCTGGGTGAGGGTGAGCTTTTTGAAGGTTTCGATCGATGGGGGGAGTTTGGTTTCGTCGAAGGTTTGGGGGAGATGTTTCCGCTGGCTGGGGTCCCCATAGCGGCGGGCGATCCAATAGGTGACGTGTAGCAGTTCGCGCACGGCGACGAGGGCTTCTTTTCGGCCGATGGGGGTTTGGGCGTTGTGTACGGCCGTGTTGCCCAGGGTGCGAATGGTGTGGCATTTGTCGATGATGTCGTGACGCACGTATTTGGTGAATGAGTAGGCGGTGAGGAGGGCGTTGAGGCTGTTGTCGTATTGGGGGAGGCGAAAACGGCCGTCGTTGTCGTAGAGCCAATGCACGGCCGTTTCTAGGGTGAGGCGGGCGTAGAGGCAAGCGGTGCGGGGGTCGTTGTTGACCCCTTCTTCCGCTTTGCTGGCGACGGGGTGGATGGCCGTGAAGGGGGCTGTATTGAGGAAGGTGAAGTTGGACATGGGTTGCTCCTAAAGTTCTCCGCGAAAAGCGCGTTGCTGGAGTGCGCCAAATAGGTTTTCTTGATTTTCAAGACCGTGCTGATGTTTTTCGGTTTGAGCTAATATTTTTTGCACAAACAAGGCAAATTGTTTTTGCTTTTCAATTGGAGGCAATGGAATCGATAGCCTCTTGATAATTCCCATATTTAAGCCATCCATAATCGCCCCGCGTTTAGATACGCCAAGCTGATGCAAAACTTCTGGATGCAAGAGAAAGCAATACTTTAAGTAGATTGGTAGGCACAAATCTTGATTTAGAGTCATGCAGCACAAATGCTTTGTATTTATTGCTGTAGGAATGTTTGCAGGAACTACCGCACATCTGCCACAAGTCCCCATAATTGTAATCAGAAGATCTTCTGCATAGACAGTAAAGCGGTTTAAATCTTGATATTTTTCGGGGGTAATAAAGCGGTTGTTGGTATAAACAAAGCGATTTTGGACAACATTGTCAATGCCAAGGACCATAATGTCATTTGGATTATCTGTGAATTCAGAATGAAGCAAACGACTGCCAAATGGACCGGTACGCATTTTGTTTTTCCCCTCTTGAATTAAGTCTTCAATTTTCACCCGATCCCACTTAGATGGAGCGGGATCACCGAACATGTCGAGGAAGACGGACTGGAGGAGAGTGTCGAGGTGGGCGATGGCTTGCTGGCGTTTGGTGCGTAGCTCGGCCGCTTTGTCTAACACGGCCGCGATCCGCTTCTGCTCCGCCAGCGGCGGCAGTGGGATTTGGGTGCGGTATAAATCATCTCGGTTTAGGCCTGGTATGGATGTGGTTATCGTATGACGATCTAAGTTTGCATTTTTTAGAGCGTAGAAAAGATACTTTAGATCAAACTCAATGTTCCCTTTGGGCTCTATGTAAAATGATGTGTCAATTGGCCACCCACCGTTGGGAGCAAGTGTGACTGATCCAACTGAACCCTTTCGGCCGATTATGATCGTTGGATAATCAACAATTGCGCTGTCATGATTGCCCACTTGACCACTAGATCCGAACACAGGATGTTGCCCAGATTCTATACGTTCACCCTTCTTGAGTGCTTTGCCGTAATTGACCTTCAAAAAATCTGAAAGTGAATAAAGTTTATGGCTCACTCTAACATCCCCTTCAGCTCAGCCATCCCCTGCTGAATCTCCGCTTCCAGCTTCTCCAGCTCCGCCAGAATCTCCAGCGGTGGGTCATAGGTGATCTCTTCGTACACAATTTCCTTATACCGGTTGATACTCAAATCATACCCATTCTCGGCGATCTCCTTGCGGGGAACGGTAAACGATTGGGCGGTGCGCGCATTCTCCCGCTCCGTCGTCTCCCGCGCCTGCCAGCGGGTCAAAATATCGGCGATATTGTTCTGCTCATGCTCGTCCCCCAGCCGGTTCCGCTTGTCATCGAGCGAATACCCATCCGCCTGCATGTCATAAAACCAGACCTGATCGGTGCCGCCGCTGTTGGTCTTCGTAAAAAAGAGGATCGCGGTACTGACCCCCGCATACGGCTTAAACACCCCGCTCGGCATCGAGACGATCCCATCGAGCTTGTGGTCATCGACCAGCGCTTGGCGGATCGTCTTGTGCGCTTTGCTGGAGCCAAACAGCACCCCATCTGGCACGACCACGGCCGCACGGCCGCCGGGGGTGAGCAAGCGCAAAAAGAGGGCGAGAAAGAGCAATTCTGTCTTTTTCGTCTTGACCGTTTTGAGCAGATCGGCGGCGGTCGACTCATAGTCGAGCGACCCCTTAAACGGGGGATTGGCTAAGATCAGGCTGTACTGGTTGTTGATCCCGCTGTGGTCTTCGCTCAAGCTGTCCCGATTTTCGATGGTCGGGTTTTCGATGCCGTGCAGGATCAGGTTCATGCTGGCCACGCGCAACATCGTCGAGTCGAAATCGAAGCCGTGGAACATGGGGCCGTTGTACCGTTCTCTGTATTGCCCGCTATACACCTCTTTATGACGGTTGTCGTGGAGGTATTCGGCGGCGGCGACGAGGAAACCGGCCGTGCCACAGGCGGGGTCACAGATGGTGTCGTCGGGGGTGGGGGCCATCATGTCGACCATCATTTTGATAATGTGGCGGGGGGTGCGGAATTGGCCGTTTTGCCCGGCCGTGCTCAGCTTGCTCAGCAAATATTCGTACAAATCCCCCTTGGTGTCCCGCTTTTCCATGTCGATCCCATCGAGCATTTGGATCACTTTTTCTAGCAATGACGCTTTTTCAGGGGGCAAACTGAGCCGCGCGTTTTCCATGTGTTTGGCGAAGGCGCTTTCTTTGTCCCCCATGTTGCGCAGAAAAGGGAACACCCCTTGGTCGATGGTGGCGTAGATTTGGGCGGGTGTGGTGTGCCGAAAACGGCTCCAGCGGAATGTTTGCTCATCAATTTCTTTGCCGTTGTCCCCCTTGTACTTTTCAGTCTTGAAGATCGGGTTTTCTATCGGTTGTTGCAGGGCGTTGGCTTTGCTTTCCCGCTGGGTGTGCAGGTCGTCGAGCCGTTTGATAAAGAGGAGATAGGTGAGCTGCTCGATCACTTCGAGCGGGTTGGAGATGCCGCCTGTCCAGAAAGCGTCCCAGATGCGGTCGATTTGGCTGCGTATTTCGCCGGTGAGCATAGTGGTTGTGATGTCCTTGTGTGGGTTGGGAAATAAAAAAAGCCGCGATTTTGCTTAAAATCGCGGCTTCAAATTTCTCTGGTTGGGTTGTATAATGTTCGCACTGTCGGCCACCACGAAACTGCCGATAGTCGTGGCTCTAGATGTTGGTAGCATCGTAGAGCTTTTTTGTTGTCTATGCAGATTTTAGGGGCCAGCACCAAGCAAGGCAAGTTTAAAGTCAAAATTGATAAACTCCTACAAACAATCAGTTGTAAAATATAGCTGAAAGCGCAAGCGCCTTCGCTCAAACAAAGCAAAAACCTATTCAAAACAGACCAACACAGGAGCAATTCAATGACTCAATCCCTACAACCTCAAAAAGACATCGATGCTATCGCGGCTCAACGCCAAAACGCCTTTATCCTCACTCTCCGCCACTACGCCGACAAACTCGGTGTAGAGGAGTTGTCCCGCCGCACCGGCATCACCCCCGTGATGATTCACCAATACATCTCCGGCCGAAACACCCAGCCCACCCTAAAAACCCTCATTCGCCTTTCCGAAGGGCTCAATCTCACCCTTGCGGAGATTCTCGACGAGTAAGCCTCAGTTCACATCACCACCAAGATAGTGGGCCGACAAGCGTAGCATGGCCGAAGGGGTCCCCTCTGGGGAACGGCCGTGCGGAGCGCAGGCGGGGAGCCCACGGGGAAGCGGGGCAGAAGTATGAAGTATGAGGTATGAAGTATGAAAGGGGTGTAGGCTCGTGGTGTGTTTAAATCTGCTGAATGTAGGATTTCAACTCTTGGAGCTTATCGGCCGACACCCTCAACCGCTCAATCTCCAAATCACGCCCAACGATCTCCCGCTCTAACCGCCTCTGTACCTTCCCCATCATCTCGTACGCCATCACGGCCGCTTGCTCGGCCGAGCGCGGATCCTTCCCAAAAATATCCTTAATCTCATCCGCGACATCGGCCGATTCCTCCCCTATCGCTAAATACGCCCCCTTCGCCTCATCTTCCCACGTCTCCAAAATCGCCACATGCGCCGCCTCCCGCTTCTTCATCAACCGATGATGCGCCGTCCGGCACTTCGACGAACAAAACGCCGCATCCCGCCGCGTCGATTCAAAATTTTCCTTGCAGTGCTTACAAATATAAGTGTCACTTCTAAAATACATCGATGTTTTCTCCATTCTTCAACTTGGTAGGCCGTGCTGTAACGGCTTTTCGCTCCGGAGGCTCCGGCCGGAGCTGGGCCTCGAAGCAAGTGTTACAGCCAACGGCCGATATTGCAACAGTTGAATGCCAAGACATCCGCTGACTGGGCGTAATCTGTTACAGGCTCATCGCCTTATCAAAATCAATTTCATGCTCAAAGTTGGTGTATACAGCCGTCCCTTGTAACGGATCGCTCCGATCGGCCGGCCGGATCGGCCACGGCCGTGGCGCATCGATGCGTGATCCGTTACCCAAATTATCGTTTTTCGTATCACTTGAGTGGCCGGCCGTCAGCTGCGGCCACCCAATCTGTTACAACTTAGCTCCCAATCACCATTTCATTCATATCTTCCACGGTGGGTGAGGTCGGCCGATTTGCCGTTTCCTGCAAATCAGTCAGTAGGTTCTTCGCCTCCTGCTGGCTAAATTTTCGCTGGAAAATTTGGCGAACGCTTCCCGCCTTGGCTGATGTAGTCTCCAGCAACTTCTTTTCCGCTTTCGCCATATCTTCCGCAAACCCCAAACTTACCACCAGCGCGGCCACAGAAGATCCCGCAATTTTTTCGCTAAGCGTTTCTAAATAGGCTATCGCTTCCTCAAACTCTTGGGGATCGGCCGGTGAGGTTTCCATTTCGGCCGTTTTTTCGGTATCGGCGGCCGCCGTTGGTTTTACGACCTGTTCATGGGGTGGCGGCACAATCAAAATGGTGGGACGGCCGTTGTGGCTCGTTCCCGGTTTGAGTGCAATCCATTCCCCATGCCAATCATTAAAACGCCCAGATCCCACAATATCCGCAATCGAGTTCGCTTGCGTCTGGTTCATCACCAGCGATTTTGACCGGCCGAAATCGACCACACCTTTCAGAATTTTGTCCGTTGTTTTCGGATGGGCCTGCAACATTTCAAAGGTCACGCGCTTAATGCGGACGGTGATTGTCCGGCCGTTAAGGTCGTCATGGTGCAACCATTTCGACGGAAATAATTCTTGGACTGAGCTGGGGATTGTTTGAATAGGTTGTTGATTCGACATGTTCTTGTTCCTGTTTGATTTGATTCAATTCATTTTGTAATTGGTTCGCCAACCGGACCAACTGGCCAACGCTTACGCGCTGGCCGTTGTCCCAGACCTGCCAATTAATCAAGGCAGGATTCGCCCAATGGGGCGGGTCATCAAAAGTAAATCTGGGCATTAAGGTTCCTCGATGCGCGGCACACCGGCCGGTTGAAAGTAGTACCCCCCTTCGGGAATACCACGCCAAGAGACAATGTATCGTCTTTGGTCATCTACCAACTTCTGGCGTAAACCGCGAATAATTTGATAAAGCGAGTTATCGGTCACAAAGTCCAAACCGCCATCGGGCCAACTCGCTTGGATTAACTCCGATTTAGTCATCCGCACCCACGGCCGCGCCACAAAGCAGGACAGCAGAGCAAATTCCAAACCGGTTAATCCCTCGATAGGGAAACGGCCGCAATAAATTTGGCGGCTCGTTTCCTCTAAACGGACAAGCGGGAGAGCTTGTTTAACCCTCATCCGTTCCTTCCTCTATTGCGCCATATTCGGCTGTGATTGTGGGTAATACCGCCCGCACCGCATAACGCCCCGCATTGTTCAAATGGCGTTGCCAAGCCTGCTTGTATCGGCTCCATTTGAACCCATTTCGCTTGAGGATTTGGCGGGTTTCGGCCGTTGGTTTATCGGGGAAATAGATACGGATTCGCACATCAACCGGATCTTCTTCAACCGTCACACCTTTGGCGATAGGGTATTCTTTGCGCTCGGCCGTGGCTAACTTTTGGAGCTGGGCCAATCGTTTTTTCATCCGGCGAATATTGGCATTGTTGTTTGTGAGGGCGTAAGCGGGGAAGCCGATCCGGCTGCACGAATCCGGCTCGAAAAGCCTTTCGGCCGTTAACTCAGACAGCTTAAATTGTTTCATTAAATCAGCTACTTTGTCCGCTTGGGTGTATCCCTTCCGCTTCGACTTCACGATTTTATTAATCCCTTTCATAGTCGCTTGGCTCGTTTCCGCTTCGGCGATTTTTGCGGTTAGTTTGTCGATCGCTTCGGGGTCGGCCGCTGAAATCGCGTTGTTGTCTCTGGCGGCGGCGGCGCGGTCGTCGTAATAGTCGGCCGTTCGGCTATGCTCAATGCTTTTCCGCATATTGGCATGGGATTTTGCCAAGTCGCGGCGGTGCCGTTTTTCGCTGTGGTGACCCACTAATATCGGCTGACCCATTGGGATATGTTTGACGGCCGCTTTGCTGGCTTCATATCGTTCGTTTTCTTTTTCTCGATGTTTGCCCGCTAATTCCTCAAACCGATCTGCTCGGGCATCCTGCCGCGCTTGGTATGCCTCAACACGCGCTTCATATTCCGCTTGGGTTTCATCTGGTCTTTTCATGTTGTTTTGTCCTATTTCGGGCAGGGGTAACCCGCCCCTCT
>WTJY01000304.1 GCA_011524645.1 Anaerolineales bacterium
CCGCTGCAAAACCCCCTTGGAGGGTAAAAAAATTTTGATGACAACTTGTTCGTGGCCCCCTACTGTTGGCTTGAGTTGCAGAAGCGGCCGTTTATCAGTATGCTATCGGTTAAATCAATTTATGTTATGGCAACATAAACCAGCAATACCGAAACCCTGCGGGAAAAGTTATGTCTTCAACTACCAGACAATTGGCCACACGGCGCAAAAAACAGAAAAATGCAGGGGGTAGGCGAGCACAGCTCCAGCCTGGCGACACACTGCAAGATCGATATAAAGTGATGGGAACCTTGGGGGTGGGCGGCTTTAGTTCCGTTTATCAAGCGCGAGATATGCGCTTCCCTAATGTAACCCGCCTTTGTGCGATCAAAGAGATGATTCATATCTCGGCGAACTCTGAAACACGGGCGCTGGCACGCCGTTCATTTGAGACGGAAGCGAGTATTTTGGCGACGTTAGAGCATCCGGCTGTGCCCGATGTGTTCGACTACTTTTTTGAGAGTGAACGTAGCTACTTAGTGATGGAGTTTATTCGGGGCAAGGACCTTGAGCATACATTGGAAGAGCGGACTTCTCCAGTATCACAAGATGAAGTGCTCGACTGGATGTTGCAGATCTGTGAGGTTTTATTTTACTTACATAGCCACCAACCCCAACCGATCGTTTTTCGTGACTTGAAACCGTCTAATATTATGTTGGATCAACATGGGAATATTCGCCTGATCGACTTTGGGATCGCCAAAGTGTTCCAAGGTGGGGCGAAAGGGACGATGATTGGTACCGAAGGGTATTCACCACCGGAACAATATCGTGGCGAGTCAAGCCCGGCCGGTGATGTTTATGCCCTTGGGGCGACCATGCATCACCTGTTGACGATGAAAGACCCGCGCCTAGAAGCCCCTTTTTCGTGGCATGAGCGGAAAGTTCGTGATTACAACAATTCTGTTTCGCCGGAATTAGAAGCGGTGATTAACCGATCTCTTTCTTATAAGGCAACAGATCGTTATAAAGATGCGGCCGCGCTACGTGAAGCACTACAAGCGATTCGTGCAGGTACCGCCCAATTAAAGCCCCCATCGGTTTTTATCTCTTCAGAAACACAAACGGCATCACCTGCGTCTTATGCCCCTAGCTCTACGCCACCTTCGCCCGTTGTGGCACCCAGCGCGTCGCCTGCGGCTAGCCCGAACTTTGCGCCACCCACAGTGACCCAGCAACCGGCGGATGAAGGGAATGTTGCGCCACTTTGGATCTTTAAGTGTGAAGACGAGATTCGTTCGAAACCGGCCGTGGCGGATAAAACGGTTTACGTCGGAGCGTATGACAACAATCTTTATGCGCTGAATATACAAGACGGCTCTTTCCGTTGGAAATATCCGGCGACCGATGGGATCGGCTCTGCCCCATTTGTGTACAAAAACGATGTTTTTATCGGTTCGACCGATAATAAGTTGTATAGCATTAATCGCCATACCGGCCGTTTACAGTGGCGTTTTGAAACACAAGGGTCGGTCTATTCATCGCCACGAGCTGAATACGACCATGTCTTTTTCGGCTCTGATGACGAGCATCTTTATGCGGTGAACGCGCAAAACGGCCGTGAGCTGTGGAAGTCGGCCGCCCATTCGCCGGTACGCTCAACCCCGCTGGTTACGGAAGAATGCGTCTTTTTCGGGACCGAAGGGGGCTATGTTTACAGTCTTGACTTGCGCAGTAAATTGCGCTGGCAGTTCCAAGCGAAACGGGCGATTACGTCTAGCCCTACGGCTGCAGAAGATATGCTTTTTGTTGGCTCGCTTGATGCTACTGTCTATGCGTTAGATATTAATTCTGGTTGGGCGGTTTGGCGTGCGCGAACCACGCGGCCGATTATCTCTTCTCCGGTTGTCGATAATGGAATTGTCTTTATCGGTTCATCCGATAATCGGATGTACGCTTTTGATGTTTTCTCTGGTCGGCAGATTTGGAGCTATGAAACGGGTGGCCAGGTCGCTTCTTCACCAACTGTTTACAATAATGTCGTTTACTTTGGCTCTACTGATGGTTATATTTATAGTCTTGATGCCAAAAAAGGACGTTTGCGTTGGCGTTATAAAACGGGTGGGTATGTGATTTCATCCCCAACCATAGATAAAGATGTATTGTATATCGGTTCATCTGATCATCATCTTTATGCGATTTCTTTATAACACGAGATCGACCCTTTACTAGCCCAAAATTGTTTTTAAATAGTTATCGGATTTATTTATGGCCGAAGAAATTACTCAATCACAAATGCCCAACGATGCAACCAATGAGCTAGATCCTCAGCTTGTTCCACAATCAGATCAATTAGAGTCGACCGATACGCGGCCAATGGCTCGGGTTGATATCGATGCGGACACGTTGCCCATGCCTTCTTCTGCTGTGGCGGAAGAACCCTATATTCAAGTGGCGCAGAGGTGTGATGTTGGCTTGTTTCGCCAGCGTAATGAAGATTCTACATTTGTTTTCAATGCGCAAAGTGGCGGTGAAATTCCGGTGATGCCGTTCTCTTTGTGCTTGGTTGCTGATGGGATGGGAGGGCACCATGCGGGTCATGAAGCGAGCCGGACTGTGGCACACAAGGTTGGTCATTATGTATTAGAGCGTGTTTATTTGCCTTTGGTGGGTGGTCACGCGGCATCGACACGGCCGATGCAAGACATTATGTTAGAAGCGGCCGATTTGGCGAACCAAGCGATCCATAACCCTGATCCTGATAAAGAGGGGGGGACAACGCTCACTGCGGCTTTAATTATCGGCCGTCGCTTATTTATGACCCATATCGGGGATAGCCGTGGCTATTTACTTGACGGGGATGATTTGAAATTGCTGACAACCGATCATTCTGTGGTGCAACGTTTACAAGAAGCGGGTCATATTACGGCCGAACAAGCGGCCGTTCATCCCCATCGCAATTTACTTTATCGGGCCTTGACTGGTAACGAGCTTGAAGTCGATACCTATACACGAGCTTTGCCCCGACAGGGAATGATGCTACTGTGTAGTGATGGCTTATGGGGGTCGATTGAAGATGACGAAATTGCACTTGTCATGAAAGATGAAACGATTTCATTACATGAGCGATGTGAAAAATTAGTTTCTATGGCATTAACGAACGGCAGCACGGACAATGTTACGGCTGTCCTCATTAAATTTCGCCTGTAGTTAGGCGACTCTACTCCTCCCATTACATCTTAAAAAGGTCGTACGCTCATGGCATTTACCGACACCCTGCAAAAAACGAAAAGCGGGCCACTGCAAGTCTCTATAGATGATTCGTGTAGTCAGTTGTCTGAGGCCGATGACACACAATTGGTCTATGTTTTGATGACGGTTGAGCCTCCCGAAGTTGAGAATAAGAAAGAGATTTTGCCTCTCAATTTGACGCTGGTGATTGATCGTAGTACATCAATGCGTGGTAGTCGCTTAGACAAGGTGAAAACGGCGGCAAAGATGATTATCGAGAAATTGTCACCGCGTGATCATCTGTCGGTGATTAGCTATAGTGACCGTGCTGAAGTGGTTATCCCGCATACGAAAGTAGATGATCGTCGCCGTTTAGCCGGCCGGATCAATCAAATTGTGCCATCTGGTGGTACCGAGATATTGCAAGGGTTAAAAGCTGGTTTGCGTGAAATGCAATCTGTTCCTTTGCAAGATTACGTCAATCATCTCATTTTGCTAACCGATGGACACACATATGGAGACTCACAAGAATGTTTAGATTTGGCCCAGCAGGCTGCGTCTCGGGGGGTCGGGATTAGTGCGTTTGGGATTGGTGATGAATGGAATGACGAGTTTCTTGATGCGTTAGTCGCCCCTTCTGGTGGGCAATCAGGCTACATTGCTGAACCGGAGCAGGTGATTCACTATTTGCGACAGCGCATTCAAGGGTTGGGTGTTATCTATGCCCAAAATGTAGTCCTACACGAGCAGTTTCCCCCATCGGTTCAAATTAAAGAAGTGTTTAAACTAAGCCCATTTGCTCAGCCGATTAAACTGGGCCGTAATCAGATGAGCTTGGGGACGATTGAAGGTGAAGTGCCGCTGGTTGTATTGCTAGAATTGTTGGTGGACTTTAAAGGCAAAGGGCAAATGTTAGGACTGCCTTGGCGTGTGACGGCTGAGGTTCCGACGCTTGACACTCCTCAAATCAGCCTGTCAGAGGTTCATGGATTAATTGTCCATGGAGAATCTCAGGGAGTAATTAGCCCTGTTCTTATCGAAGCGGTACAAATTCTCAACCTATATCGTATGCATGAACAAGCTCTTGGTGATGTGAGTCGCGGGAATGTTGATGCGGCGACCAAGCGTATGGAGCGACTTACCGAACGTTTTCGTGAAGCGGGGTTGAATGGGTTGGCTCAAACAGCCAAGGCGCAGACGCTTCATCTGGCGCAGACCGGTAAAGTTGATGCGACCGGCCGGATGACGCTTAAGTTTGCTACACGCCAACAGCTTACATCTCGATTGACTTCAAAAATGAGGTCTTAGCGGGGGCGAGCGAACCGCTTGTGTGGTCGGTCGCTACAATGGAGATAGAAAATGGGAGATAGAAAATGTTAAAATGCTCGGAATGTGATGAAAAGCTATACCCAGGCACCCTGTTTTGTAACAATTGTGGCGCTTCGATTAAGTCACTTCGTGATGAAGTCGCGGTTTTGACCGGACCAGTTGAAGTCAACCCACCTAGCTTGGTTGGGCAGAACTTTGATTCGCTCATGGGAAAGCGGGAGATTTTTTTGATGATCCCATTTAGCGGCCGTTCGATTTCTTATCCCATCCAACAACACATTCGTATCGGCCGTTCTTCCGAGAGCAACAGCGGGACTGAGCCTGAGTTAAACCTGCAAGACGACGCGGGGGTGGAGCATGGTGTTTCACGCGATCATGGCTTAATCCGGCCGGATGACCAAGGGCGAGGGCTCGTTTTAATCGATTTAGATAGCACCAACGGGACCAAACTAAATAACTATCGTTTGCCCCCTCACTTGCCGTATCCACTCAATAGCGGAGACGAAATCCAGTTTGGAAGTTTGTTGGTGCATGTTTTTCTCAAATGAAAGTCTAAGGTCTACCTGTCAAAATAAGAGATTCTTGATTCGTGATTGGTTTTGTATCGTCAGGTGTTGTCCTGTGTACTCCATAATCACCACTTATATAGGCAGATCATATTTACCGATAAGTATCTAAGAGGTTTAACCATGATTTCAATGATTGTCCATATCTCCAACGAAGAACCGATTGTTGGGGAAGTTGATGCGATGCCTGATGCGACGACGAATCTTATTATCTTAAAAAACCCACGTCGTAAAGATGGTCAGGATATTCATTTCCTCGTCGAAGACGTAACCACCGTTATTATTCCTCTACATCGCATTACCATTATTCAGTTGATGCCATCTGCGACCTCTGATGACATTATCGGTTTTGCCCGCGACTAGCACAAAAAGAGACAATTATGTTAGAACAAGTTCCTGATACTTTAGAACCTACCGCTCCACGGCTGATTTTGGTCGTTGATGATGAACCACGCATGATCCGTTTTATTCGGATGAACCTTGAATTGGAAGGGTACCAAGTTGTTGAAGCACGCAATGGTGTACAAGCACTCGAGCAATTGCGCCAGCATGTCCCCGATTTGATTATTATGGATGTGATGATGCCAGAGCTTGATGGCTTTGAAACGTTGCGTCTCGTACGTGAGATTTCGACTGTCCCTGTTGTGTTATTAACCGTTAAAGCTGAAGAGGAAGACAAAATTCGCGGCTTAGAATTGGGTGCCGATGATTATGTCACCAAGCCGTTTAGCCCTCGTGAGTTGAATAGCCGTGTTCAAGCGGTATTGCGCCGTGCCGAATGGCCTGCGCCCACGCCACGGACGATCTTGCGTATCGACGAGCGTTTATCTGTTGACTTTAATCGCCATCAAGTCATTGTTGCCGGTGAACGAGTTGATTTACGGCCGACCGAATATCGTTTGCTCAACCATTTGATTCAAAATGCGGGTTGGGTTGTGCCCCATGAAACGCTTTTGGCTAAAGTGTGGGGCTATGAATATCGGGATGAAACCCACTATTTGCGCTTGTACATCAACTACTTGCGTAAAAAGATCGAAGAAGACCCCGCGAAGCCGAAATATATTTTGACTGAGCGGGGTGTTGGCTACCGATTTGTTGATTTCAAAGGAAGTGGTGATCCATCATTGGAAGCCTAATTTCCTAAATATTCTCTGATTCTATGAAACGTCTCGGCATATGTGTGCCGAGACGTTTTTATTTGTGCTACAATTTTAAGCGTGCTAGAAGGAACAATTCTCAATAATCGCTACAAATTAGCGGACCGTGTCGGGTTAGGAGGGATGGCGAGCGTTTATCGCGCCGAAGACATGGTTCTCGGCCGGACCGTGGCTATCAAAATGCTTCATGAGGGGCTACTTGGTGACGCTACTTTTGTGCGCCAATTTCAGCAGGAAGCCCATTCGGCTGCCAACTTGGCCCATCCCAATATAGTGACGGTTCACGATATCGGTCAACATGAACACCGCTCCTATATTGTTATGGAATATGTGGCGGGGCAAACACTCAAAGCGATTATTCGCGATCATTTCGCCGAAAAGCGATTTATTCCGATTAATCGAGTGCTCGATTTACTGATCCAAATCTGCCGTGGGATCGGCTATGCACATCGGTCTGGCGTGGTCCACTGTGATATTAAGCCGCAAAATATTATTGTGACAGCTGATGAACGGGTCAAAGTGACCGATTTCGGCATCGCTCGTGCTGTGAGTCAGGCTTCTATCTCGTTGGATAGAGACGGCTCGGCGTGGGGTACGCCACAATATTTTTCGCCAGAGCAAGCTTCTGGGGATACGCCCACACCCGCTTCCGACGTGTATGCGATCGGAATTGTGATGTATGAAACTTTAACTAATCGACTTCCGTTTACCGGGGAGAACGCTACGGCCGTAGCGATTAAGCATTTGCAAGAGTCCCCTAAAGACATTCGGAAGATAAATAAACATGTCCCCGAGCAATTGGCTAAGATTGTCCATAAAATTTTGGACAAAGAGCCATCTGGTCGGTATCGTACAGCGGGGCAACTCGGCCGTATATTGACCGCCTATCGTGATCAGTATCGCCAACAAGAAGTTGCGCCGCCAATTCTTCCCATTGCAAAGACCGTTCAGGTTCGGTCAAAACCACCGGCCGTAGAGCTTCCATCTGTTGTGCCACAACATGCACCACAGCGAGAACCTGTTTTTGCAGATGACCCCACACAATTTCCGTCTGATATCGAGATGGAAATAAATCCGCCATCGTCTGATGATCCTTTATTAGAGACGGACTACGTGGCTGTTACATTGGGGATGGCCGCCTTACTGGCCTTACTTGGGTTAATTCCCTTGTGGATTGTCGTGGCTCGGGCTTGGGGAGTATTTTAATGAAGCAAACGCAATTGAGGCGAACACTGTGAGTTCAACGAGAATAACGCGACTTTTTGTATATGGATTAATCATGGTAGCGTTGGCGGCTATCGTGTGGAGTATTGTCAATGCTGAGGCGACCACTACCACGGTCCCGATCAGCCAATTGGCCCAACAAATCATTGACGGTGAGGTAGCCGAGCTAGAAATCGCTGGCGACGGGGAAACAATTACGGTCTCCTATAAAGATAGTAGCGAAGCTCGCTCTCAAGTGAGTGGTGCTAGCTCCATTGAGGAGGTATTGAGCGCGTATGGGGTGGATGGGGATGTTTATCGTTCTCAGAATGTCTCTGTCGTTTATCTCCAACCGAGTGCTTGGAGTGGCGTGCTCAATATTATGTCATTCTTGCTGCCGATGTTGCTGATTGTCGGTCTGTTTTACTTCTTTATGCGTCAGTCCCAAGGGGCGAATAATCAGGCGATGTCTTTTGGCAAAAGCAAAGCCAAAATGATGACCAGCGAAACCCCGACAGTGACATTTGATGATGTTGCTGGGGCACGCGAAGCGAAAGAAGAGCTACAAGAAGTCGTTTTGTTTTTGCGCGAGCCGGAAAAATTTGTCAATTTTGGGGCTCGGATTCCGAAAGGTGTTTTGATGGTTGGCCCACCCGGAACCGGTAAAACATTGATGGCCAAAGCGGTTGCGGGAGAGGCGGGTGTCCCGTTCTTCTCGATTGCGGGGTCTGAGTTTGTCGAAATGTTTGTGGGCGTGGGGGCCAGTCGTGTACGGGATATGTTTGAACAAGCGAAACGGCATAGCCCTTGTATTATTTTCGTGGATGAGATCGATGCGGTCGGCCGTCAACGTGGGGCCGGTCTGGGTGGCTCTCATGATGAGCGGGAACAAACGCTTAATCAAATTTTGGTTGAAATGGATGGGTTTGAATCAGATACCCATATTATTATTATGGCGGCGACTAATCGGCCGGATATTCTCGACCCTGCGTTGTTGCGACCCGGTCGTTTTGATCGGCGTGTGGTGATGGATCGTCCCGATGTGCGCGGCCGTCAAGAGATTTTCCATGTGCATATGCGTGGGAAACCGATGAGTGACTCTGTCAATGTCGAAATGCTGTCTCGTGCAACGCCTGGTTTTACCGGTGCTGATATTGAAAATACGGTCAACGAAGCGGCTTTGTTGGCTGCGCGGCGTGATTTGCAAAGTATCGGTATGTCTGAAATGCAAGAAGCGATTGAACGGGTGCAGTTAGGACCGGAACGCCGTAGTCGCGTGATGACGGACGAAGAGAAAGAACTCGTGGCGTATCATGAAGCGGGACACGCGGTTGTGGCTCATTTGTCACCCCATGGACCGACTGTGCGAAAAGTCACGATTATCCCTCGCGGACAGGCGGGCGGGCTTACTTGGTTCTTGGAAGATGAAGGGGTTTTGTCTTCAACGACGACCGCTAAATTTAGGGCTAGAATCGCATCTGCTTTGGGTGGCCGTGTGGCTGAAGAAATCGTTTATGGTGATGTCACAGCTGGCGCCAGTTCTGACTTACAACAGGTTACCCGTTTGGCGCGTCAAATGGTGACCCAACTCGGCATGAGTGAGGATCTCGGTTTGCGGGTTTATGGAAGCCGTCAAGAAATGGTGTTCCTCGGCCGTGAAATCAGCGAACAGCGGGATTATTCAGACGCGATTGCCGAGAAAATCGATATTGAAGTTTCAGATATCATTAATCAACAATATGATTTGGTGAAAACGATGTTAACTGAACATCGTGATAAGTTAGATCTCATCACCCGCGAGTTAATGGAGCGGGAAACGCTTGAAGCGGATGAATTCGCTGAATTAATGGAACAGGAATAACCGGACTGGATGACGATCCAAATTCTTGCGCTCATTAATGATATTTTACAGTCGACGATTGTCATTTTTGGTTCGTCGATGGTGCTATACAACTTAGGGTACAGCTTACGAGATCGGGTCACTCGCGCTTTTACAGTGTTGGTGACCTGTGTGGTTATTGTCTACATGACAGAGGTTTTGGTGACCAATACGGCCGCTGAAACCTATGCCAATTCTTGGCTACGATTGTCTTGGTTAGGAATTGTGGGGGTGCCGGCCGCCCTTTTTCATTTGTCCGATGCTTTATTGGCGATTACCGGAACACCGTCCCTACGTCGTCGTCGTCTGGTTGCGTTGATCTATACGATTAGCTTCACATTTTTCGTTCTTATCTCTTTTACTGATGTCGTGTTCAACTCACTTGAGCTTGATGCGGTGACCGCTCATTTGGCGTTTGTGCCTGCGGTTGGCGATGTGAGTCAATTTGTGCGGTCACAGCTGATTTTGGGGGGCTTTGCGATCTATTTTTCGGGAGTAACAGCGGTCGCAGTTTGGTGTATCGGCCGTGCGCGCCGTAATGCGGTGGTCCCTTCGACCAAGCGGCGTATGAACTATATCTTGCTCTGCATGATCGGTGCCCCCTTGGGGGTTTATCCCTATTTGACCCATTTTAACGAGCTAACCGGCGTGGTCAATGCATCGCAGACGATGCTGTTTTGGCTGGTGCTACTTGTGGGCAATCTCTTTGTGGCGATTATGTTAGGGGTCCTAACCACGCAAATCGTCCATTTTGTGACGACCGCTTCGACGCAACGTGTGGTTCGGGTGCGGCTCTATAAATTTTTTGCGCGGGTTCCATTGGCGGCCAGTATTGTGTTGGCTGCTTATGTCTTGGTGATTAATGCCTCCGGTTTTTTGGGATTGGCTTCTAATACGGCCGGTGCGTTTGCGGTTGTTTCGGTGATTATTGCGGTTGAGTGGGGCATTCATATGTTCAAACGGCCGTTGGAGCGTATTTTTCAGCTCGAAGATGATCCCGATGTGCGCCGTATTCAGCAGCTGAGTGAACGGGTGGTTACGACCCGCGAGTTGTCAGACTATTTAGAGACGGTCCTCGCGATTATTTGTAATGTGCTACAAGCGCCTAGTGGCTTTATTGTGGCTTATACTCAGACCGGTCCGAAGTTAGAAGCTTCGATTGGTTTGGATAAGCCGATTGAAGAGGAACTGCAAGATGAGGCGTTACAGTTGATTGCCCAGACCCAGCAGGTGGGAGCGGAGCTGGCGACACATATATCAGATTTAGAACCGAGCCGGGTGTTGCAGTGGCAAAATTATGTCATTCGGCCGTTGCGCAGTGAGGACCAAGCCGGTTTGTTGGGGATCGTCGGGGTTTATCGGCCGGTTTCTAGTGATGAGTATGCTCAAGAAGCGGGGCAAGATTTATTTGCCAAATTGAGTGGTCAGGCGGCGGCGGCATTAGAGGATAGGTTGCTACAGCAACAGGTTTTTGCGGCGGTTGAGGGGTTATTGCCCCAAATTACCGCGTTACAACAGAAGCGAAGTGCGGTGACTTATAGCGGGACACCGGTATTGATGGAAGAGGATGCTGGTTTAGCGGTTTTGCAAGACCCTGAATTTAGTGGCATGGTGCGAGATGCATTGCGTGATTATTGGGGGGGAGATAAGTTGACACAAAGTCCTTTGCTTGAATTAAGTGTGGTGCAGGAAGCGGTAGCGCGTAATGGAGGGAATGTGATTAGTGCGTTGCGTGAGGTGCTGGAACAGGCGATTGAGCGACAACGGCCGGATGGGGATCGCAATTGGAATACACCACCGTGGATTCTTTACAATATTTTGGAATTAAAGTTTGTACGGGGGGATAAAGTTCGCGATGTGGCTCGTCGCTTGTCGATGAGCGAGTCTGATTTTTATCGTAAGCAACGGGTGGCGATTGAAAATGTGGCTCAGTCGATTGCAGAGATGGAGCGTTTGCGGGCACATGCGGAGGATGGTGAGGGGGCGTGACGGCTCAACTGATTAGGGCGTTGCTTGCTGGTAATGAGTAAAGTATGAGGTATGAAATGGTACGCGCTTGGTATTTGATCGCAAATTATTTCAAATTTTCTAGCCCTGTCGGATTTGGTGGGACTTGATCAATTAACGATTGTCATT
>WTJY01000080.1 GCA_011524645.1 Anaerolineales bacterium
ATAATTGACACGTGTAACAACTCACACAGGCCACAGCGACAGCTGTGGCATTTATGCCTCTCAAGCCCCCAAATCGAGGATGCACGAACAACCTGTCAGAAAAGTTAACATAACTAAAAATTCCGAACAAGCATATGCTTTGTTATCCAATTTGCCCCGATTTTCGTGCCTCCGGCACGAAAATCGGGGCAATTAAAGGGGGTTTTGCAGCGGCTTCGCCGCTGCAAAACCCCCTTGGAGGGCAAAAAAATTTTGATGACAACTTGTTCGTGCACCCCCAAATCGATACCCGCTTGGGCCTACCCACAAAATATGGTAAGCTCCCCCAAGCTGTAACCACAGCCCAATCACACAAAACCAAACGAGGCACAAATGTCAAACACAAACAACCCAGACAAAATTGGCATCACCTGCGAAAAATGTGACCACAACTGGACCATCCCCATTGAATCTCTCAAACCGAAACAAATCACAATTTTTCGCGGAGACGATCAAGCCAAGCGCAAAGTAATCTGCCCCAAGTGCGATCATGGCCTCATTGTCTCAGTCCCACAGGAGTGGCTAAATGAGTGAACAAACAACAGAACAACAACAAGTAGAAGAACAAGTCGGCAACACACCTGACGAAGCGTCAGCGATTCCACAGTTAAACGCTCGCACGACGACGCGAATTGAACAACAGCGGTCCGCTTGGTTCGAGCAACAGCGTCTGATGTCGGTCGACAATATGGAAAAAGCGGCACGACAAATCATTACGTTAACCACCGCTCTGCTTTCCATCGTTTTCGGTTTATTGGCCCTAAATGAAGCGGAAGTGCCTCCGTTCTTGGCATCTGGCGAACTGCAACTAGCGGCAGCGGCCGGTATCTTAGGGCTCTTTTTCGCCCTACTCACCGCCCTCTTTGTCGTCTTCCCCTTTCCGATGGTGGTCACCCTCAATGACCCAGAAGCCCAAGCGGACGAATTTGAGTTTTTGCTTGATCGCAAAGGCTCTTTCCTACAAGCTGCCGTCGTCGGGTTTATCATCGGCATGGCCGGTATCGCATGGATCGTCGTTCGCACGCTCTGGCTGATGGCCTAAGTGCTTCTCCCACCTTTCGAGCGAAAAGGATGTCACCCAGCAGCAATGTCGTGCAAACAATGCGGGCTCTCATCCTTTTTGCGTGTCTATATCAAGACATAAACGCGGTGCCACGCATTTCCATCGGCAAATAAAAGATCCAAAACGCCGCAAAGGTCAATCCTAGTAGCAAAATTACCCATGGAAGCTGAGCCAATGCCTTATCACGCTTCGCACGGCCGTTTTTGGCCCGCTCATTGACCGTATACAAACTCGCCAACAGCCCGATAAAAATAACCCCCATTTCCATCGGGTCCAACCAGTTCACCGGCACAACAGCCCCAAGTGTCCAGTCAGGGTCTCCCAACCCACCCCAACCAATATCCTGCAAGAATCGATAAACTTCCCCATGATCCCGAATAAAGTTTTGTGTAACCGGAATAATCGCCAAAGCGCTACTTAAAAAGTGAAAGCCACCATAGTGAGCCAGCCAAATCGCAAACGCCAACGGCGCAAACGCAGGGGCATACCGGCCGAGCGTCTGGCGCAATGGCTCCGGATGCTTTGACAAAGTCATGCTCAACCAAGCCGTCAATAGCCCAAAACCAACCGGTAAAACAAAATTGATCACCCCAAAGATAATCAGTAGCGGCCCAAATTCGCTCTCAACACCCAGCACAATCCCCAACCAACTTTCGAGCTGAAAAACCGGCGGCACCATACCAAAAGCGTTCCCTAAGCTGGTAAATGCGAAAATGATGACCAACAAAGACAGGTCCCAGCGTTGCGCCCATGTCCCTTGGGTCACTTCCTGCAACGGGTTGCGCCACGCCAAGGCCACATTGTCATGTGGACAAGCCCGAGCACAATCTAAGCAGAGCGTACAATCTAAATTGCTATCGATTTGTGGTGGAAATAATTCAGTGCCACACCCCAAGACCTGTATATCGCCTAAGCGCAAAACATCCCCTTGCTTAACCGGTTGACCGGGGGTGCTCGTCCGGCCGTTGATACATTCTTTACCCACGCAGGTTTTACAAGTATCCGGCTCGCTCACCGTGATCTGTAATGGAGATATGGTCGAACTGACAAAGTTAAAGGTTCCCAACGGACACACATATTTACAGAAGGGGGATTCCGCGAATAACGCTTCAAGAACAAATGAAGCGATAAAATACCCCCCAATCACCCACACGGTCAGTAAGGGGCTAGCCCATAAATCGAGCCATTCATATAGAAAGAAAAAGGTGAAAAGAAGGCCAATGGCGAGCCATTTATTGCGCAAAATCTTGGGCCAACGGCCGCCGCGAATCGCCAAGCGACGTGCCAAAGTTCTCGGCATTGTGAAGGGGCATCCCATACAAAAGATATTACCGAAGAGCAGAAATCCGAAAACGATAATGCCACGATAGTGGACCCAAGTCACCACGGTACTCAAATTTTCCGGCGCAAACTGAATACCGGTAAAGCCATCATACAACATCACGGCCGCGACTAACAGCAACCCTGACTGAAAAAAAAGCCGCCCCCAACGCCAACGCAAGAGACGGCCGATAATCGGATAGTGTAATAAATTGTGTTGTGGGTTCGGTTTATAAACGGTCATAAGCCAAAATCTGTTTCTTTCAAATAATCGATAAGACGATTAAAGCTTACTCCAGATTGAACCAATTACCCAAAATTACACTGATCTCCAATCCGATATTTAGCTAGCTCCCATCCTCCATCTCCATATCACCATGATCCATATCATCACCGTGATCCATATCCATCTCGTCATGGTTCATTTCGCCTGAATCATCCCCATGATCCATACTGTCATCCATCGTCATGATCTCAAAGTCGCTAAATCGTTGCGAAACAACAGATCCATCACTCAAGGTCGCTTCAACCGTAACAAACCATGTCCCCCCCATCGTCCATTCAAATGGAATAGTATACACACCATCCACCCCACCATTCGCTTCCGCAAGGCTCGGCTCCATCCCCGCATGAGACATATCCCCTTTGACAGCCAATTGCGCATCATTAATCGGATTACCATCCACATCCATAAGCGTCACTATCAGGTTGGTATCTCCAACCGCCATTTGAGAGGCTTCTAGGGTCATATCAATACCCATCGCATCAGGTGTTGTCCCCCGACCACAGGCAACGAGCAAAATCGCCAACATAAAAACAGTTGTCGTAAGTTTTTTTACCAACATTCTCTTTTCCCTTTTTATAAACCTTTACAGAATTGCATCAGAACATCTGATTGACTAACAAAACTTATGTTGGTTCTCATAATTCACAGTTTTTGACCAAATTTAGGCCCCAAATTGCCAATTTCAAGCCTAAATCACAAGATTTAATACCAAATGTAAAATGTGTCAGTCAATCAGATCAGAACATTACAAAATGCATACTTTAATACAATACCTTCGCCAAATTAATCAACTCATTGGATTTGCTCCCCTCCTATCAGGAGGAGGGGTTGGGGGAGGTGGATTAACCCTCTCCCCCAGCCCCTCTCCCGTTGGGAGAGGGGAGCTTTTGATCCG
>WTJY01000206.1 GCA_011524645.1 Anaerolineales bacterium
TAAAAGTCCCTCCCTTGAGGGAGGGATTTAGGGTGGGTGAGCAATCGTAGAACAATTTGTTTTTGCTTCGCTTCATGGCTATCAGTCTCCCGACCGAGCCACTGAACCGTAGAACCGATTTCGCTTTACCGCAGAGCCGTTGTTTCCTCTAGCCCGAACATGACGTTAAAGTTTTGCACCGCTTGTCCCGAAGACCCTTTGGTTAGGTTATCGATGGCACCGGTGAGAATAAGGGTGTTGTCGTCTCCCATCGTTAGGCCGATGGCGCATCGATTGGAACGGACCGCGTGGGCGACCGTGGCGTTTTGGTTGGGGGGGAGCAGAATGACAAAGGGTTCGTTTTGGTAGGCTTCTGCGAAGAGGGCGTAGACTTGGTCGAAGGTCACACCTTCTTTGAGTGGCACGTAAATGGTGCTCAGGATTCCCCGTGGCATCGAAACGAGGTGGGGGGAGAAAATAAGGCCGGGTGCTTTGTTGTCTCCGGCCCATTTGACGATCTGTTCGAGCATTTCTGGTTGGTGCCGATGCTTTTGGCCCAAGCCGTAAGGGGTAAGGTTGTCGTTGATTTCGACAAAATGGTAGTTGATTTTCGCTTTCCGGCCGCCGCCTGACACCCCTGTTTTCGAGTCGGCGATAATGGTGCCATCGACCAATCCGGCACTGACGACCGGTTGGAGCGGGAGAAGCACGCTGGTGGGGTAGCAACCGGGACAGGCGACAATATCCGCTTCCCGCAAGCCATCCCGTGCATGTTCGGTCAAGCCGTAGACCGCTTCGGCCAGCCATTCCGGTTTTGGATGCTCGACTTTGTACCATTTTTCATAGGTTTCGAGGCTTTTTAGGCGAAAATCGGCGCTGAGGTCGATGACCCGGCAGCCGGCGGCACGAGCACGCACGGCCGTGGCGGCACTGGCCGCGTGGGGTAAACAGAGAAAGACCGCATCGACTTGATCAAGTGGCGCGTCTGCGCTCTTGACCAGCTCCCAAGCAGGGGCTTGGGGAGCGATTTGGTTGAGGGTCTGCCCTGTGTAACTTTCTGAAGTTGCAAAGATCACCGCGACATCGGGGTGATATTGCAAAATTTCCGCTAGCTCGATGCCTGCGTAGCCGGTTGCGCCGAAAATACCTACTTTAATCATAATGGTTTACTGATGTGGTTGTAACTATTCAGTAGCATTCTTAGCTCCCCTCTCCCTTGAGGGAGAGGGGCTGGGGGAGAGGGTGAATTTATTTAAATCCACCTCCCCCAGCCCCTCCTGATAGGAGGGGGGCAAACCCAGTTAGACTGTTGCTGAATAGTTAGGCATGGTTAAACAAAAAACGCCAGACTCGCGTTCGCAAGTCTGGCGTATATTGAACTTTTAGTGTTTCTTTTCGTCTATGACTCTCAGGCAACACAACACACCAGACTTGATGACTGGCGGCGACGTCGGGGACGACGAGGTGTAATTGCGAAAATAATCATAACGTGAATAACAATAGCATAGGATTGATGAATGTCAACCGTCAATTTGGGTGTGTGGGTATGAGGGGGGGGATTGTTCCACCACGTGCCCCCTGTGCGTGTTCCATACCCGAAATAATCGTAGTGGATAGGTAAATGGCTGTCCCCTGATGACTGTTGTTTCGCGACTGCGGCCATTTGTCTCTCCACGGACCAAATCACCAGACGAATTGGCCCGTGGAGAGACAAACGGCGGTTGGCTAGATTGCAAATTAAAGATGGTTAGCCGTTTGCCTATCCACTACTGTGGGACGGTTTGGCTGACGATTAGCCCAACTATCCCCTCAGCCCTGAGCCAATAGTTGTTATGAACGATTGAGTCGAAATAAGGAGCCTGATGATAAGTGTTAAATGAGCGACATAGATAGTAAGGTAATTGTAAATCTGTGAGATAGTCTGTGGCGGTTGTCGGCCGTGGCAGGCTTATGACTGTAGGATCTAAAGCCAATGGCGGCTGAAGCCGTGATTGATCAGTTTGTAAATCGACATCACATTCACGAGATGCTCCTACAAATTGAGGATGCTTGCCCTGATTAGAGGTTATATCGAATACACAGATTAGACTTAGATCACAATCAACGAATAAATACTGATCTTGTATGATTCCCTGTTGCAACCACACTGAATATGGTGCGAGTTCCTCGATTGAGTCGATGGTGATGATATCTGCAATGATAGGCTGTTCGGGAACCGATAGATCGATGGTCATGAGTGCATGGCCACCTTCTGTTAAATCGACATACCAGTAACTATAGTCCCCGTAGGTTGCGAGAGTAGAGAGAAATCGGCCGTTGATTTTTAACTCTATTTCGCGTGTTATGTCTGGGAAAGTTGTTAGATCGCTATGGGGAATGATTGTTAACTGATCTTCTTGCCCCAATATAACGCCGTTTGTGGTGAGGGCTGAGGAAAACCATGTCTCTTGCTCAACCGAATAGCGCGATGTGAGTTCTAGAGAGGTAGGGCTTTGTTGATAGATGTCGAGTCGTTTGCCTGATGTAAGAGTGATTAGAGCATTGGCAATCTCAAGGCGGCTGGGTTCAAAATCTAGGGGCTGGGTGTGTAGAATGGTGAGATGAGGAAGTGCTGTGAGATCGATGATATGTAATGCCGGTTGATCGGTCAGGAGATAGCCATAGCTGTCTTGCTTGGCGAGTGCTAGCACACTTTCTCCTTCGAGTGGATTGAGTTCTCCTCGTGTGGGGGGGACGATTGATAGGTGAGACGTTTTGAGAAACGGCCGTAAATCAACCTCTGTTGTTGTCCGGCTGGTTCGGCCGTATTGGAGCAAAATCCCCTCTTCGTTTAAGTCAAAAAGAGAAACCATTTCTGCGATGGGGTAAGAATCGATGATAAGTGGTTCTTTTGGGTCGCTTAGGTCCCACAACATAATACCGGCCGCTGGGCATTGTGTTTCCTCTGAATCATCACCCAAACAGTCTAAATGGTGCCAACTGGTGACAAGTAAATTGCCTAATTGAATAAAGTCGTTGATGAAATTTAAGACGCCTTGGGGCTCAATGATCAGCTGCCCAGCACTGTCCTGATGCATTTGTGCTGCCGCTTGAGATTCGAATGCGCGGCGAAAGGGATGGCTTTGCGGTAGCGGTTGGAGCTCACCTTGCGTGAATTGGGCTAATTGGGTTGTGGTACGCACAAATCCTTTCAAAATGAAAACGACATCATCTTTGCTGGCTATTTGCAAGGTGTGTTCTGGATCATCTTCATGGATCACTTGTGGGGTTGCAGGATCGCTTAAATCGACGAGGAGGCGAATGCCTGCTCCTGCATCGCCCCCATTAACGGCTAAGAGGCCGTAGTTTTCATGGATAACCATTGATAGGATGGCCCAGCCATAGATCGGGATGGTGATTTGGTGGGAGATTTGTTTGGGGAAACTGGGGTCGCTTAAATCATAGGTTAGAAGTCTGTTACCATTTCCAACATAGAGGTACGTTCCTAGTTGGCTCAGGAGGCGTTGATTGCCGCCGAGATAGGAGATTGTTTCTAGATTCCATTGTGGGGGCTCTGCGAGAGGAGAGGGCTTGGGGGACGGGAAAATGGGAGCATCGTGGGTGGATGTTGTGAGGATGGGGG
>WTJY01000533.1 GCA_011524645.1 Anaerolineales bacterium
TAATATCGTTTATTACCGAAGCCAGTGCTTCTGTTACAGGACGAGATTCTTGTACTGGATAACCAAAGAGGTTCCATCCAATGGCCTGATTTGGCATTTGGATCGTTGAAATGAGCGCATACAAGCCATCTCCTTGGTTAGTATATGGCATGGTCGCCGCCGCCAAGTTATTGTCTGTATTCAGTGTGGTTTTCAATGGGGTCCAAGTTGTCCCTTCATCTGCTGAATAATATATCTGCAGAAACTCTTCATAGATACCATCGCCCGGTACATCAGATTGCAAGTAATTGAAGGAGATTGTTCTTGTATATGCGGCTGATGCTTCGAAATCATAAGCGCTTCCAACAGCGGTGAGCCAGCTGGGCAATGTGGGGGGGACAAGCAGCTCTTGTAATGAGGCGGTCCCTGTGTCACCATAGACATCTTCTAGATTCAAAACAATGACTTGACCGTTGCTTGAGGCCGCTGGTGCGCCCCAAGCCAGACGATGACCGCCCCATGCCAAACGGTGACCACCCCATGCCAAGCGATGGCCGCCCCATGCCAAACGGTGGCCACCCCAACCTGCACCGAGGTTATGCTCGACAATGGCTTCGCGTGATGATCCGCTTCCATCTTCCCAAACGCGCACAAAAATATCTTGTGTGGGATAGGATAATGTTAAGAATGCCGTGTGGTTGACGCCACTATTTGTTGCGAGTTGGTCTATGACAGATTCGATCGGGAATGTTTGCGTGAATCCTGCTGTGGGCATAATCTGCACAAACATGTCTTCGTTCGTATCTTGCGTCACTGTGACGTAAATTCCGATCGTATAGCTCACAGCTTGACTTGTGTCGGTTATCGCTAGCGCACTAATATCAATTTGAGGTTGCCAGTCAGCTACTTCGTTTAGTGTGATTTCGCTTTCTGTTTCTGCTACATCTTGACACCCAAAACGAGTTGTTGCTTGATTGAAATCGAAGACACAGAGGCGGTCTCCCGGTTCTGCTCCTCGGGCTTGCATTTGGTCGCCGATCGGTGTGCCCAGACTGATGATGTAATCGTCTAATGGGCTGGGAGTGTCTGCGTTGCGAATCAGATAACCGCTACCACCACTGTCAAAGCGGATCGGGTCGTCATTTTCATCACGCAACGGGAAAAACGGAGCTGCTAAGGCTTTTGCTTCGTTTTCGTATGATTCAAAGCTGACCGACGTTAAGTTGATCGGTAGCTGTGTGGGGCCGGTCAATGTTTTTGTATCTGTTAACCATGGGTAATATTGAATAATCGTTTCCCAATCGGTACGGCCGCTAACTAATTCAGCCACAGATTCAAGACAGTCTCCGGTCCAGTTATCACGAGTTAAAAATTCACTGTATTCATCGAGATAGGGGTTTGTCATTAAACTACCATTGCAATCAATGGAGGTTAATGCACCATTGCTGATCCCCAAATAGTTGTCTGGTAGGAATAGATAGTAATGTCCTAATTCATGTGCGAGGACGCGGGCCCAATCTTCACCTAAATCGGCGCTCGCGTCACCAAAGCGACTCCAAACAGGCCCCATGCGGACTTGTCCGGGTAAATAGGCGTCTGTGATGATGCCAGATGCTTTTAGCGAATCGCTGATGGGCTCGGTTACGACACCGCCTAGGGTCGCGTTCGGCCGTATATTGTTTGCGGCCGCGATTGCGACATGTGATTCTGCCCAGTTATCCTTACGTTGATAAACAGAGACTTCACCCAATGCGATTTGACCATTGGTCGCATCAAACAAAATTTCTGAGGCGCGCTCAATGTTTTGCTCGAGTTTACTTAGATAGGCCGGATCATTACGACTGTCCCATTCGAGGGAAACGGTTGTCTTGAATAGGATGAGTGGATTATCTGCTGAGACATTTAATATTTGTTCCCCTAATTCGGCGACGATAGTGCCGTTTACACCAGTTTCTGTCGGGATGGCACTACCATAGTAAACATTATAGTTTACGGTCGATGAGATGGGGGCGATAGCGTAGAGTGTGTCGCCGATACCGATTTCTCCACGCCCTTGTAGGTAACCGCTCGAATTGGTCAGTAGCGCTTCTCCCGCACTGTTGGTGACGAGTTCCGCATCGGCCGTGCTTCCTGCCGGTATACGGTAGATTTGAGCATCTGCCATAGGGGTTGTGCCACTTATCACTCGGATTTGGGTGCCACGCACGCGGAAGGGCTGGGTTTCGGCCACGAATGAGGTACGCTGTATGCTCGGTGGACGGCCGTTGGTGCCATGTCCGCCATTGACAAGTTCAAGACGGAATACGACGTTGTCACTCTGGCCAAAGAAGCCACTAGCTTCTACATCCCAGTTATAGACGTTTGTTGAACCATCTAAAGAGACATGGGTCGTAATGGTATTCGTTGTGGCTACGGCCGGTTGCCAATCACCACCGCCGTTTAGAGAGTATGATCCACGTACTTCTAACGCATCTCCCACCCCTGTATATGTTGTGTAGCTGATCGGGATGATTCCAGATCGAATATGGGATGAGCCGTATCCGGTTGATGGGGCCAAAATAGTGGTTGATTGCCCAGAAAAAGAATTGGCTAGGTTACTAAATGCACCTAATTTGATCGCCCCTTGATAGTTTGTATCGGGCGCATTCACCGGTTGTTCCAACTGTGAAAAATGGGGAACCAAGAAATCGACATAGATACCTAGGTTTGCGGAATAGTAAAAGAGCAAATCACGATCACCATCTCGGTCGAGATCGGCCGTGGTGCCCAAAATCGGCAATCTGACAGCGAGATTGGTGTACTCAAATCCGCTGCTGTTATCGAGCTCGCCTAATACATTCTCATAGATATGGGAGACGCTATTGACGACAAACAGTTCTGGGTAGTTATCTTGATTGAGATCAACCCAGTGGATGCCTGATGTGGCGAGCTCGGTTTCGAGGGATATCCAGGCATGGCTTTCGTTGAGCAGGCCACCTTCATTGATGTAGACGACTGCGGGACCATTACCAATCAGCGCTAAATCTTCATCACCATCATTGTCCATATCGCCCCAATCCATAAACTCAGAACCGGTTGCTGTCCATGCGGGTGTTGTTTCTAAAAGACCACGGTCGTTTAAGATTAAAAAAGAGAGATCATCGGCTCCGACCGCTAAATCGAGATCGCCATCTTGATCAATGTCAGACCAAGCAAGGGCGTTGTTGTTGGTCGAATTGGTAATTTCCCAAATGGCATTTGGGTTTAACATGCCATTGATATTTTCATACAGGCGGACGCCAGCATCGTCGGCCGAGCTGAGATCAAGGTCCCCGTCACCATCTACATCGGCCCACGCGATATCGTTGGAAACGACACTGTCTGCGGCCGTCCAAGAGACCGTGTTGGTGAGGCTTGTTCCTTCATTTAAGTAAACGATATTGTTCCCATTTAGTGCTAATGCTAGATCTAAATGGCCGTCTCCATTCATGTCTCCCCAATCTAACGCCGAAGAATTTGGTCCAGACCAAATGGTGGTGCCTGTAGGGGTCCCGTCTTGCATGATGTGTACTGTCGTGCCATCACCGGATAACCGACTTCGGCTGATTGACACATCGAGATCACCATCATTGTCAATGTCAGCTAGTGCGATGTCCTGTGCGGTAGGTGCGGCAAAGCCTGAGTCAAGGAACTCTTCGGATGAGGCAAAAGATAGGGTGTCGGTTTCGATGTAAGCGCGCAAATAGTCATAGACAGTTAGGATATCTAGCAAGCCGTCATTGTTTAGATCTGCGAATTTAACCACTCCTGAGGATGTGTTAAATTCATTCGTAAAGGCGGTTCCACTTAATCCTGTCCCCCCATTATTGAGAATGGCTAATGTATATGGGGGACAGACACCGGTGGCGCAATTATTGGGTTCCGTATTGGCAAGGATGTCGATATAACCGTCACTGTTAACATCTCCAAAATCAAATTTTTCGACGTTTAGATCGTTGGGCGACCAGATGACATTTGGCGTGTCGGTTAAGACGGTCCCTAGGTTGAAATAAGTATAAAGAGAGACTGCTGCACCGTCATGGTAGTGGGTTGACAAGTCTGAAAGACCATCATTATTGAAGTCGATCCATTCAATCTCGGATGGTTGATCATCAAAGGTGTCGTGGGTCCACACTGCTGAACTAGAAAATGTGGAGCCTGTGCTGGTATATACGGAAACATCTCCTACAGAATCGCTTACGGCCAAGTCTAGCAAGCTGTCTCCGTTCATATCACCTAAGGCAAGTCTTGAGGCAGGGGTAGCGACTGCGCTTTGTTCGGTGAAACCGGCCGTGTTGTTGATATAAATACGATAGCTACTGTTGCCACCACTGACTAAATCAAGCCAGCCATCCCCATTTAAATCACCCCACGCGATATCGATTGAATCATCGTTGTTGCTCGCAATCCAACTTGAGGTTGTTGATAGCTGGTCTCCTTGGTCTAAGTAAATCCTGTCTCCTGAGCCATTGACTGCCACGGCTAAATCAAGATCTCCATCCAAATCGACATCGCCAAAAGCTAATTGTCGTGCGCCTGAAACATCTGTTGCTTCCCAATCTGGAGAGATTGAAAGCGTGCCACCGTTGTTTAAGAGGAGTCTCGGTGTGCCATTCAAAATATAGGCGACATCGAGATAACCATCTCCATTGACATCGGCCGTGGCCAGTTGTGACGGCTGGAATGGTGCGACCCAATCCGCTTCGAAGTCGGCCGTCACGGCCGCTTGCGTAGATGGTTGTGGCAGGCTGAAAAACATCGCGATAATGAGCATCGCGAGGCTTGTGGGGATTAATAGTTTTAGTAGTCTGCGAGGAATGTTTAAGGAAGACAATGTTACAAATCTCCGGTTTACGATTGTAAGGGATATAGAAAAAGCGGATTGGGAGGGAGGATGAGCATCTAGCTTTTTAGCTAAAGGTGACGGTGATGAGATCGATGAGCTGTCTCTTTTGTGAGCACGTTTTGTGCTTATCTGTTGCAGTATATCAAGGCTAACGTGATAAGAACGTGTCATCATAAGAGGCTGTAGATAACAGCATAGTTTATTTTTGTTGAGCTAGAGACGAATTATTTATAGCGAAGAACGTCAAACTGTTTACAGCTAGATTGTTGGTGGTATTTATCCTATTGGGCTTCGGGTGGGTGTTTCTTGCCCAATCAGTTTCTGGTGCTTCGGTGCAAAATATAGCTACGCAACACTTGTGCCTCTGAACGGAATGCATCAAAGTTACAAATTAATTACACTGTCCCACATGTACTGTTTACAGAGTAAGCTGTAGCATGTGTTGTGTTTGTAAACAGTCTGACACACGCTAGGGCTCGATTTTGTTGTGACAAAGCGTGCCAAGGATAAATTATGATGTTTTTTTCGACTAAATTAAAAACAAATTCTTCAGTGATCCCTTTCATTGATCAACAGGTTCCGGCCGTGCTTGAAACAGCCACATTCGCCTTGGGTTGATTCTGGACCCCTGATGCTCAGTTTGGGCGTTTAGATGGCGTTGTTCGTACCCGTGTTGGCTATACCGGCGGCCGAAGTGCTTACCCAACTTATCGTTCTATGGGAGATCATGCGGAATCGTTGCAAATCGATTATGATCCGATTGTCCTGTCTTATGAGCAGATTATCGATCTATTTTGGCGCAGTCACCGCGCAACACGGCCGCGTAGTCGTCAATATATGTCCGCAATCTTTTATCACAACCCAAAACAAGAAAAAATCGCTAAAAGAACGATGGCTGAACAACAATCTGTACAAAATGGAAAAATATTAACGCTTGTTCAGCCTTCTGAAACCTTTTACCTCGCTGAAGAGTATCATCAGAAGCATAAGCTAAGCTGGGAAAAAAAATATCTGGCAGAATTACAGGCGATTTACCCTAATTTCAAAGATTTTAACAATTCAACGGCGGTGGCTCGAATTAATGGGTTTATCCACTATAGTGGTGACAAAACGCTGTTAAAGCGAGAAATCGAGCAATATGGTTTATCGCTCGCACTACAACAGAAGTTGCTCGTTTAGTAATTAGATAGAGGGAGCCAAAATAAGCGCCGTTGAATTTCATCTTTTAATTTTTTGTTCTCTTGCTGTAGGTTGGAGACCTCATTTAGAAGCTTAATGATTGCTTGCTGAAGGTCTTCGACTGTTTCGAGATTTTCAGTGTTAATGGATGATGGGCTGTGGTTGAGGTGTTTGGTTGGAATTGAATTGAGTTGTAGGGGAGCTAGTTGGTGGTTGGCAACTGCGCGCTATAATCTAGTTATGTTTCAGTTGGGTTATCGTCGGGTACTGTGGTTGTTTTTATTGCCTTACGGGATCGGGATGACGATTTTGATCACGATTCCCGCTTTGAGCACGGCGGTGTTGGCATTTACCGAATATGATGCGCTTTCACCGCCGACATGGGTTGGGGGGCGGAATTTTGGGTTGATGTTCACATCTCCGGTGGTTCGTCAGGCGTTGTTTAATTCTCTTTTCTTTGTGGGAGCGGCCGTTCCATTGCGTTTGATTGGGGGATTGCTATTGGCCCTTCTATTGAATCGGCCGAGGGGACTGGTAGGGGTGGCGCGCACGGCCGTTTTTATCCCGACTTTAATTCCTGCGCCCGCTTATGCTTTAATCGGTTTGTGGTTTTTTAACCCTGTCTATGGCCCACTCAACCTCTTTTTGGGAGCGGCCGGTCTGCCACAACCGGCGTGGCTAACTGATCCGTGGTCGGCCCGCTGGATGATGGTGTTTCTCGCTTTTTTTCAGCTTGGGGAAGGGTTTATTCTTTTTTTTGTTGCTTTGCAAACGATTCCGCGTGCTTATTATGATTTGGCTCGGTTACAGGGGGCCTCATGGTGGCAAATGTTTTGGTATATTACCTTGCCGTTTTTGCGGCCGTGGCTGTTGCTTTTTGTTGTACGCGATCTGCTTTTAAGCTTGCAAAACAGTTTTGTACCGAGCTATATGATTACCTATGGTGGACCCTATTATGCGACCACCTTTGTACCGCTGTTGGTTTACGAGATCGCCTTTGATCTGTTTGATCTCGGCTTGGCAGCGGCCGTTTTGCTTCTGCTTTTTGCTGTTGTTGGCTTGCTTATTTGGAACGTTTGGCAGATTTGGGGGCGTGAATGAAATTTTTGCACCGTTTTTATCCACTGGCCGTGCTGGCTATATCGATCATTTTTCTCTTGCCTATTTATTGGGTCTTGATTCAATCGCTTAATTCTGTTGGGTCTTCTGTTACAGAGCAGTCCCTGTGGTGGGTGTCTGATCCACAGTGGGAGAACTATGTCGCGTTGTGGGAGCTACTACCGTTCACTCGCTATTTGCTCAACTCACTTTGCGTGGTGGCGGTGGCCGTCCCTCTGACTTTGTTAAGCGCATCTACTGCCGGTTTTGCCTTGTCCCAATTAGCCCCGCAAGCACAACGCTCATGGTTGGGGGTAAGCCTGTTTTGGCTGGTGATTCCGGCCGCTGCTGTTTGGTTGTTTCGATTTCAGATATTTAACTGGGCCGGTTTGATCGATACTCGGTGGGTTTTGATCGTACCTGCGCTGGCGGGTAGCAACCCACTTTTTGTCTTGTTTTACTATTGGACGTGGCGGGCTGTGCCAAATGAACTCTGGGAAGCGGCGCAGCTTGATGGGGCCGGTGCGGGGCGAATTTGGTGGCAAATCGCACGCCCACTGGGCCGGCCGACAACTACGGCCGTTGTGTTGCTCTCTTTTGCGATGTATTGGGGGGATTTTATCGATCCTGTTTTGTATCTATATGATAGCCAACTGTATACTCTGCCGATCGGACTGCAGTTGGTGAATCAGTTAGATCGAGCTAATTTACCCTTGCTTATGAGTGCTGCATTGTTTATGATGGGTCCTGTATTGTTCTTATATGGAGTAATTCAGCCTGCGTTATTACGTCATTTAAGGTTTAATCCTTTTTTGTGAATCTTGCCACAATAATCAATCAGTAAAGCTACTGGTTGTGTGTGTGTGTTAGAGAACAAAAAAATTGTGAATTTTTCCCTACCACAAACGTGAAAATTTCGTAAAACTAATAGTGGTTAATCCTCAATAGATGGGCTATCCTAGTAGCAGTAAGCCATACCTATTTTTTGTATATGACAAACAAATTAGAAAAGTTGATTTATCTATACTAGTTGGTCTTTTTTTTTATCCCACACCATCCTCGTTGGAATATGATCTTTGCCGATATAAGCATATTCCTAATCTCTCCACCTCCATCGGTTCCCCTATATCTTCTTCTTTACTCTACCTAATAGGTGTAGAAAAATGACATATTCCGTGAAATATTCAGCACAGAAGTCAAATCCTTTCAGCATGTTGCGTAAAGGACAAAGAAGCCATATGTTGAACTATGAGATGCTTAAAACCCTACCCAAGGTTGATTTACATCGTCATCTTGAAGGGTCTCTTCGCTTGGAAACATTGGTGGAAACAGCCCGCGAATATAACCTTGATGTACCTAAAGAGATCGAATCGCTTCGGCCGTTTGTTCAGGTAACCAATGAACCACCCGACGCGAGCTCTTTTTTGGCTAAATTTGAAACATTGCGCCATTTTTATCGGTCACCTGAAATGATTCATCGTCTGGCTTATGAAGTCGTTGCCGATGCCGCTAGGGACCATGTGCGCTATTTAGAGCTTCGTTTTAGTCCCCAAGCCCTTTCTCGCGTACAAGGATTTCGCTTAGAAGATGTGACCCAGTGGGTCATTGATGCGACCCAAGAGGCGAGTCGTGATTTCAATATGGACGTGGGGCTGATCCTTACATTGGTGCGCCATAATTCACTTGAGCAAGCGAAACAAGTGGCGGAAATCGGTATGCGTAACCAGCATCAAGGGATTCGCGGTTTGGATTTGGCTGGCGACGAAATAAATTTTTCGGCCGATCCTTTTAAAGGTCTTTTCGTTGAGGCACATCAGGCAGGGATGCAATGTACAATTCATGCAGGGGAGTGGTGTGGTGCTGAAGCGGTGCGATTTGCGGTTGAAGAGTTAGGGGCCGAGCGGATCGGCCATGGTGTCCGTGCAACGGAAGATCAGTATGTGCTTGATCTGTTACGTGAGCGACAAATTCCCTTGGAAATTTGCCTGACGAGTAATTTGCAGACCGCATCGGTTGCTCATATTGGCCGCCACCCGCTACGTCAGTTCATGCAAAATAAAATCCCGGTTACGCTAAATACAGATGATCCTCGGATTAGTAATATTACGTTGACCAATGAGTTTGAATCGGCCGTGCAACATTTGCATATTACGTATGAAGAACTGAGGCAAATGACATTTACCGCGATAGAAAGTGCGTTTCTATCATCTGAAAAGAAAATGCGCCTTAAACAACTCTTTTCGATTGCGTGGAAACCGACGTTGCGTGATTTTAACGCTCCCCCTAGCTCATTCCCTCATGGGAACAATAAGTCCCATTAGCTTAGAAGTTGTTGTGGGGCTAATGTGTCCCACGGTAATTAAGAGCTAAATTGTGATAGAGCCTATATGCCTATGCGCTATCACGCCCCTCCTCCCACTCTTTAATAGCGACTTTGATCAACATGCGAATCAAGGGGTCGCTAATTTCTGCGACATCTTCATAGGTGTTGTTGTCTACATTGATTTCGATGCCACCAAATTCATCATTGCTAATAGAGATGTTGCGCCCGCGCAATTGAGGCTCTTTCTGAAGTTTGCGCTGTACGAGGGTGTTAATTTGACGGCCGATGTTAAGGACCGGCAAAGGCTCTACCGCTTTGGGTACTGAGCGTCGACTGCGAAGGTTGCCCCAAAACGAGACAGCTTTGATTTCACTCTCTTCCTCATCGGCCGTTTTTAAGACAGGTAACGCGGGTGCTGGTGTCGGTTTTGGAATGGCCGTGTTTTGTACGGGTGATTCTGGGATTACGTCTACAAATTCGGCCGCAAAGTTATCTGGCGAGCTTTCGCTTGTGGATTGCGCGGGGGAGAGTTCTGGCACAACCCCTGCCTCTACGAGCGCTTCGTACCCGCCTGCGAATTCAACAAGGTTGCCGATCGCCGCGAAAATGATCGTTTTCGCCTTGTCGTGGCTAATGTCATCGATTTGCTGGAAACGGCGTCCTGCGATTTGAATCGCCTGTTCTCCTGTTTGAGGGTTGCGGATAAGACGAAGAATTTCTTGAACTTTGGGTTTTGTTTGAGACATCATTCACCTTTTGTAAGCTTTATCAGACTTGAAGTGATAGAGAAGTGTGGTTGGGTGTTGTAAGAGTGAGTGTTGAGAAAATGTTTATCTTTCTATCTTCTATTGTTATGGTGGAGGTTGCCGTAAACTGTTTTACGTTATGGTCTATTTTTGGCAGACTGGGCAGAGGTGTGTGCTACGGCCGCCGAGTACGATTCGCTCGATTGGCGTGCCACAAACATAACATGGGGCGCCGGTGCGGCGAAAAACCTCGACCGCGTTTTGCATGTCCCCTTTGCTACCATCCGGTTTGACATAGCTATCGATGCTGGCCCCTTCTCGATCGATGCCTAGCTGTAGAGCGCGGCGAATGCTGGCGTGAAGCGCGCTGAAGTCTGATTCGGTTAGGGTATTGGCGCGACGAGTTGGCAGAATTCGGGCTCCGAATAGGGCTTCGTCGGCGTAGATATTGCCGATACCGGCGACTATGGTTTGGTCGAGTAGAAGCGGTTTGATGGCGCGGGTACGGCCGTTTAGTCGTTTCTGCAAAACGGCCGGTGTAAATTGATCTTCGAGCGGTTCTGGGCCGAGTTTGTGTAGAATTTCTTGGGGGTCGGTGACGAGATAAATCCGGCCGAATTTTCTCATATCACGAAAGCGCAGGTCATCCCCACCCTCTAAATGAAATAGATTTCGTACATGTTTGTGGACCGGTTGAGCTGTGGGAACAATCGCTAGATGGCCGGTCATTTTGAGATGGACGATTAACGCCTCTGCCCCATCATCGAGGGTAATGACGATATATTTGGCGCGACGATGAATGGCGGTTACTGTCCGGCCGATGATACGAGCGTCTAACTCTTTGATATCATCCGGCTTGATCACTTGGCGTGGCCAATAGCTGACAAAGCCGGAAAAGGTCCGCCCGATGAGCGGGGTGCGCAAGGCACGAACAACGGTTTCTACTTCGGGAAGTTCTGGCATGGTGAATTAGAGAATAAGGAAGTTGCCACTGTCATAAAACAGCTCGTCATCGATAAAGATTTGGCAACCGTCTTTCATGTCGCAGATCATGTCCCAGTGACCGGCTGATTTGTTTTTACCGCCGGTTTCCGGATAGCTGGCACCGACCGCCATATGGATCGTGCCGCCGATTTTTTCATCGAACAAGATCGAGCGGGTAAAGCGTTGGATGCCGTTATTGGTTCCCATGGCGAACTCGCCAAGATAACGAGCGCCGGGATGGGTATCGAGCACGCTGTGCAAGCCCTC
>WTJY01000048.1 GCA_011524645.1 Anaerolineales bacterium
AGGTAGCTGTGGGGGAGGGGGTGACGGTGGGCGGGAGAATATCTTCGAGGATGAGGGTGTCGGCGACGACGGCCGTGGGGAGCACCTCGACGTGTTCACGAACCCCGAGCTGTTGGATCGGTGCGGGCAAGAGACTGACGTAGCGGCTGGGCATCGCCCGCAAGATGTTGGGGGTTTGCCAAGCGAGTATGGCGAGGGCCAAGAATAAGCCGATGGAGAGATAAGAGATTAGTTTTTTCACAGTGAGCAATCGAGTGGTTCGTAGTTAGTTGCTGGTGAGCGTGTCACTAGCCGCCAAGTACCATGCTTTCATATGATGGGGTGTGATTATAGCGAACTTACTTTATTTGCTCATATTGGTGGGGGATTATTCATGTGTAACTAATTCGAGAGACATGTGGATTTCGCCGTTTTCGTGTTTGTAGGGGATAAAGCCGAGTTTTTGGTAGAGGTGAAGGGCATCGTACCAATCGTCGTTTGTTTCGACGAGAATGGTGGTGAAGCCATGGCGACGGCCGTGGGCGATGAGTGCTTGGGTGATTTGGGTGCCGAGGCTTTGTCCTTGATAGCTGGGGGAGATTGAGACGCGCTCGATCCGGCCGGTGTGCTGCGTGTTGGGCTCGATCGTTAAGGCACCACAGCCGATGAGTTGGGTATCATGATAGAGAACGAGAAAGGTGGCTCCGTGGTTGATGTAATGGGTGGTGATGTCGGCTAAATCTCGGTTAAAACGAGGATCGAGACGGCCGAAACGCTGTTTGAGTCCGTTGAGAATCAGTTGTTGGACGGCCGGTTGATCTGAGGTTTGAAAAAAGCGACATAAATAAGATCGTTTGGTAGTACTGTGATCACTAAACATAAGGGCTATTTAGGGTTTTTGTGTTGAGTGGTAGTCTTGTATGAAAAAGTAAACGAATTGGGTGAGTAGAAAGCTGTGTGATGCTGAACTTGTAATACGTTTACATCGGTATAAAGGTTATCTCATGTTTCTTAATTCATTTCTTTTTGTTGAAAAGCCACATGAAATATTAATTGTTGATTTATCATTGCTATCTGGGGATGCGATTGAACGACGCCTAGCTGAGTTTATGGCGGGGGAGTTGTTTTGCTGCCTCATTCAAACGTTCAGCGAATTGAAGGCTGCCTTAGAAGACCAAATTTGGGATTTGGTGCTGGTGCAGTGCCCGTTTGCGGCGTTGAGTGAGACACAATTGTTAGAGCTTGTGCAACGATCTCAAGCGGGCATTCCGCTGATATTTTTAGATGAACACGCCAGTGTTGATCAGGCGGTTGATTTAATGCGGTTGGGGGCAACTGCACTAATAGGAAGCTATAAAAGTCACCGATTTGAAGATGTTGTCTTGCAAGAACTAGAGAAGAGCCAGCGAGCAAAAGCAACGCAGGCGATGGTACAAAGAGCGGCCTTGGAACAAGAGCAGAAATTTCGCTTTTACCACGAAGTTTTACGCAATATGGCGGCCGGTGTGGTGTTGATTAACCTTGAGAGCGAGGCGATTTTGTATGCCAACGATGTGTTTGAGCAGATGTTTGGCTATAACGAGGGGGAAGTGCTGGGGATGGCGGTGCATAAACTTAATGCGCCGACGCCGCCTAACTCGCCACAAGCGATTGTGACCCAGATTGGTGAAATCATGCTCCGTGATGGCTATTGGGAAGGGGATATTTTTAACCAACGCAAAGATGGTTCTACATTTTGGACACATACAAAGATTCTCTTTTTCGACCACGAGGTTTACGGCCGTGTCTTTCTGGCTATTCAGCAAGATATTACGGTGCAAAAAGAGGCGGAGCAGGCACTACACGAGAGTGAGACTCGCTTTAGTAGCGTGATTTCGTCTGTCAATGCCCATTTCTATGTGAGTGTGATCTCGGACAAAGGGGTATTTTATAACCACTATATTTCTCCACAAGTTGAAAAGTTAACCGGTTATGTGGCTATAAAATTCATGGAAGAATGGGATTTTTGGACCTCATTGATTCACCCTGATGATTTACCTGTATGTCAAGCCCAGATCGCCCGTTTACGAAAAGGGCTAGATGGGGTGATTGAATACCGGATACGGACTATTTTCGGGAACATGATTTGGGTCCAGGATAATGCTCGGGTGATTCATCAACTTGACGGAACCTATACCGTGTATGCCACGATAATTGATATTACGGAGTTTAAGGAAGCGGAAGCGGCCGTGCGGGCGAGCGAAAAGCGGTATCGGCAAATGTTTGAGCTACATGGCTTGCCGAAATTGATTGTAGATGCGGAAACGGGGCAAATTTTAGATGCCAATTCGGCCGCAACTCGATTTTATGGCGCTTCTTACGGCCGTTTACTGTCTTTGACCATGTTTGATATTAGTGTGACACCGGAAGCGTATGTTCGTGCGCGGCTAGAATTGGCTGCTTCTGCGAAAATGCTGTCTTGCGTTTTTGTCCATCGTGCGGCGGGTGGGGTTGAACGAGATGTTGAAGTGTTTACCGGTCCGATCGAGATTGATGGGAAAAAGCATTTACAGACCATTGTGACCGATATTACGGAAAAGCGAAAAGCGGAGCGGGCGTTGAAAGAGTCAAAAGAACTTTTGGAGTCTCGGGTGGCGGAGCGAACTCTCGAATTGGCCCGTACGAAGAATCGAATTGAGACGATTTTTAACAGCACGAGTGAAGCGATTTTGCTATTGGATCAAGATATTTGTGTGCAACAAGCGAATGAAACCTATTATCAACTCTTTGGGATTGAGCGAGATACGTATCAGTTTGGACGGCCATTGCAGTCTCTATTTCATAAGGATGATTGGCAATTTTTAGATGATTTGTGGATGCGTACTCTACTAGAGTCTGCTCCGAGCGGGTTGGAGGTGCGGGCACGGCGAGGTGCCCAATATTTTGATGCGGATATTAATGTCCGGCCGATTTCACACTCGTTTGAGAGCGGCATCTTTTTTGTTTGCACGGTGCGTGATGTGACAACTAATTTGCAAGCCGCACGAGACCTGCGGGAAAGTGAACGGTTGTTACGAAAAATGGCGGAGAACTTTCCCAAATCATTTGTGTCTATCATCGAGGCTGATCTTACGGTTGGTTTTACGGCTGGGCAGGAATTTAAGACGCTTGGGTTAAATCCAGATGACTTTGTAGGGATGACGCTGGATCAAGTTTTTGGTGAAAATGCTGAGCTTGTTCGCTCTTATTATGAAAAGACATTTAAAGGGGAAGAGCAAACATTTGAGCTTGAGTTAAATGAGCAATTTCAGCTTTATCGTACTGTGCCCTTAGTCGATGATGATGGTGAGATTACCCGTATTTTGGCGGTTGTTGAGAATGTGACGGAGCTGAGGGCGGCCGAACGGACCTTGCGCGATTCATTGCGGAAAGAACAAGAGTTGAGCGAGTTAAAATCCCGTTTTGTGTCGATGGCTTCGCACGAATTTCGGACACCGTTGGCTTCGATTCTGGCTACGGCCGAAACCCTCAGCATGTATCGCCCCCATTTGACTGATGAGCAAGTGAATGATCGGCTCAATAAAATTCGACAGCAAGTCATGTATTTGAAAGCGGTCATGGATGATGTGCTTGAATTGGCACGAATACAAGCCGGCCGTTTGGGATTTGATCCGATTTATGCTGATTTAGATCAATTATGTCAGGATGTTACGGAGGAATTTGATGAGCAATCTGAATATCGTGGGCGTATTCTGTATCAAAGTTTCCATGTCCCATTAATGGTTCGATTTGACGAACGCTTAATGCGACATATGCTTAGCAATTTGTTGTCTAACGCCTTGAAATATTCGCCAGAAATGTCTCCTGTCGATTTTCGACTGTCTTTGGTTGACAAACATGTTGTGATTGCTGTACAAGATTATGGTATCGGTATTCCTGAAAAAGATTTAGCTCATTTGGGTGAGCCCTTTCATCGGGCTGAAAACGTTGTGGGAATTTCTGGCACCGGTTTAGGGTTGAATATTACAAGGAATGCTGTTGATGCCCATGGGGGTTTGCTAGTGATACAGAGTGAAATCGGTGTTGGTAGCGAATTTACTATTAAAATTCCGGTTGAGGAGTAGGAGAATGGCTGTTAAGGAACGGATATTAGTTATCGAAGATGAAGTATCGATCCGTGAAGAGATTGTCGATTGGTTAATATTTGAAGGGTATGATGTATTTCAGGCCCGTAACGGCCGTGAGGGGTTAGCTGTTGCGAAACAAGAAAGGCCCGATCTGATTTTGTGTGATGTTGTCATGCCAGAAATGGATGGTCACGAAGTCCTGTTAGAAGTACGCTCTACGCCTGAACTGGTCGATACGCTGTTTATTTTTGTGACCGCGATGGTGGAAAAAACCAACGTACGGCAGGGGATGAATTTGGGGGCGGATGATTACATTATGAAGCCGTTTACCGCAAAGGATGTGTTGGATGCTGTTCGTTCGCGGTTGGCACATAAAGCGACGCGGCAACAGGAATTACAGATCCAAATTGGGTCGATGGAGGATGCGTTGCAAGATGAGCGACGTCAAGCGATGTTGCGCTCCCAATTGGTGGGTATGTTTTCCCACGATTTTCGCACACCGCTCGCGGTGATTACGATGTCGGCCAGTTTGCTACGCAACTATGAAGATCGTTTAACGCCAGATCGTAAGAAAGAGAAATTTGATCAGATGATTTCTTCGACGAAACAATTGACCCAGATGTTGGATGATGTTTTGTTTGTGGTTGAGATGGGGAATATCGACTTTAACTATCGGCCGGTGTGGTTAAATTTGAGCGAGTTTATCCGTAAAATTGTTGTGGATTACCAAGATCTGTTTTCTGAGACACATCAGATTCATTTTGTTTCCCGTTTAGATAAAGATGTGGCTGTTGATCCTAAAGTGATGCGCCAAATCGCTTCTAATTTAATATCGAATGGGATCAAATATTCACCAAGGCGAGGGGAAGTTTGGGTATCGCTTGATCGCGTAGATGACATGCTCGTGTTTGAGGTGCGAGATAACGGATTGGGTATTCCTGAAGAATCGATAGATACCTTGTTTGAGCCGTTCCAGCGGGCGGAGAATACCCGATTGATTCGGGGGACCGGATTGGGATTGGCGATTGTCAAGCAAGCGTTGGATTTGTGTGGTGGCCGGATCGAGGTATCGAGCCAAGAGGATGTCGGTTCAGAATTTACGATCTACCTGCCATTGCAAACCGCGCCGTCATATTGATCTGTTTGGTTCCGGCCGTAGCCCTCGCTCGATGACAGCAAAACTGTAAATCTGGAGCAGGCGACTTACGGCCGTTTCATCATAAAATTTGTCATCCCATTCATCGACTTGGATCCACTTTCCCGCTTCATTTTGTTTTGCGTAGAGGCGATTTGTATAGTAATAGAAACGGCCGTCAGAGCGATAAGAGATGCCCCAAGATTCACTTTGGAAGCGGGTGCTGAATTTCTCACCCTTTTTCAGTCGGTCAATAATCAATTGTGCTTGATCTGGTGTCATGAATGATATGATAAATGAAAAGCAAGAGAGCTTAAAGGTTAAACGGGGGCAAAGTTTTTTGACCATGGGGGAGCTTGGTAAAAACAATCAGGGGTGGCTCTATTTAGTCGGAGCCATTTTTATTTTTATCTCTTGGCAAGTTGCAGGGGCTTTGTTTTTAGCACCGATTTTAATTTATGGAGTGGTATCGGGGACGGTCGATACCGTGGCCACGAGCTATCCTTTGGCTTGGTTGGTTAGTGCCTTGCTGACATTTTCGATGATTTGGGTCGCCGCCTTTGTGGTGTTACGCTGGTGGCATCAGCGGCCGTTTTTGACCCTTTTTACCCAAGCACCCCAGCTCCGCTGGGGACGGATTATCGAAAGTGGGTTGGTGTATGGTGTGTTGGTATTGGGCGCGAGCTTGGTTGAAGCGTGGTGGATTAACCCTGGTATTTATGAATGGTCCTATGACCCTAGGTGGTTTTGGCTTTTTGCGGGGGGGATTTTGCTATTGGTGCCGATGCAAGCCACGGCCGAAGAGATTTTATTCCGTGGCTATTTGTTACAAGGAACCGCGCTGCTCACACGGAACATCTGGGTTTTGTCTTTGCTAAATGGGGTGTTATTTATGTTCCCCCATCTACTCAATGAGGAAGTGCAAGCTGATCCGATATTGGTACCCTTGGGGTTTGTGGTAAGTGGCTTCTTTTTCGCTTATATCACGATTATGGATAACGGGATGGAATTGGCGATTGGTGCACATACCGCCAATAATATCTTTGCTCTATTGTTTACCAACTTGGCCAATAGTTCACTAAAAACCGCGCCGCTTTTTATCGTTAAAGAGCTAGACGCGGTTTATTCGTTGGTTAGCTTGGTTGTGATTGCCGTGCTATTTACGGCGTGGTTCGCTAGGCGGCGTGAATCCCACCATCAAGAACGAGACATTCACCAACCATGAACGAAGCCCCTTTGGAGCTCATATACATAACGGTTTCAGCGACATCTTCCGGCCGGCCGAGGCGACGTGCGGGAATCCCTGCCAGTAATCGCTTGGCGAAGACTTCGTCGTGATCGATGCCGCGACGAACCATAGGGGTGTCGGTAAAGCCGGGGCAGATGGCGTTGATACGAATCCCTTTGCGCACATATTCAAGCGCAACCGTCTTGGTAATCCCGATAACCGCATGTTTGCTGGCGGCATAGGCGGCATTGCGTGGCACAGCGACCAAGCCTGCGATTGACGCGACATTAATAATGACCCCTTCCCCTTGAGCCTCCATAATCGGTAATTCCGCTTCTAAACTATGCCAGACACCATTGACATTAATATCCATAACACGGCGATACATATCGTAGCTGGCATCGGCGAGACGATGGGACATCATGTCCCCTTCGATTCCGGCGTTATTGATGGCGAAATCGATCCGGCCGAAGGTTTGGTGGACATCGTTCACCCAAGCGGCGACCGCTGCACGGTCCACGACATCGACTTGTGCGGCTGAAGCTTGTCCCCCTTTGTCGATGATGGTTTGTGCTGTTTCGGCCGCCCCTTCTTGATTAATGTCAGAAACGGCAACCGCTGCGCCACAGGCTGCATAGGCATAGGCGATGGCACGGCCGAGTCCGCTGCCACCGCCGGTGATTAAGGCCACACGGCCGGTGTAATCATATGTCATGAGAATTTCTCCACTAAGTTTAGATGGGTGCACGAACAACCTGTCAGAAAAGTTAACATAACTAAAAATTCCGAACAAGCATATGCTTTGTTATCCAATTTGCCCCGATTTTCGTGCCGGAGGCACGAAAATCGGGGCAATTAAAGGGGGTTTTGCAGCGGCGAAGCCGCTGCAAAACCCCCTTGGAGGGTAAAAAATTTTGATGACAACTTGTTCGTGGACCCAGTTTAGAGTTTGCTTTTGCCTGATTGTACCACTACCATAATCATTAAGTGATTAGCGGTTTGGCTCTGGGCTAGGCGATCGATCACAAATTATTTTATCCTCAAAATAAGGGGAAATTGACTCACGGTGTTAGACACCAAACAATCGTAAAGGAATAGAGTTATGCCAAAAGTTCATACGATAGACGGATATTTTCAAGGTGTTCCACAAACGATTGCCACCTATTTGGTTCAGGGAGAAACAGGGTTGGCTTTAATCGAAACTGGCCCGTCTACAATTATTGAAAAATGTGTAGCCGGTTTGGCTGAATTAGGATTTCAGCCTAGCGATATTAAACATGTTTTAGTGACTCACATTCACTTGGATCATGCTGGTGGGGCCGGTTGGTGGGCGAAACAGGGCGCCCATGTGTATGTCCATCACGTCGGGGCACGCCATTTGATCGATCCCTCTCGTTTGTGGCGCAGTGCTTCTCGTATTTATGGGGATGAAATGGAAACGCTTTGGGGAGAGATGTTGCCGATCCCTGAGGTTCAGCTAACCGCTTTACACGATGGGGATGTGATCGAAGTGGGTGATTTGCGTTTTGAAGCGCTCGATACACCGGGGCATGCGAATCATCATATGGCGTACAAATTGGGAAATATCGCGTTTACTGGGGATTCGGCCGGTGCCGGATTTGCCGATCATCCCAATTTGGTCGATTTACCGGCCCCTCCGCCCGAATTTCATTTAGAAACATGGCTAGAGACACTGGATCGTTTACGTGGGTATCAATTTGAGACGATTTACCCGACTCATTTTGGTGGGGTGGATGATCCGGCCGCGCACTATGACAAAGTCGAGGCGTTGCTGCGTGATTTGACCGGCATGATTGAAGCGTGGATGAATGAAGGGGTTGATCGGGACGCCATTATGGAGCGGTTTTTGCAGGCGTATGATGATCGCTTACGTGCGGCCGGTTTAAGGGATGCGGAGATCGTGCAATATAAAACGGCCACACCACCCCATATGGCGGTGGATGGGATTATGCGTTATTGGCGCAAGAAGAATGAAGCGGCCGGTACATAAATATCGACATGGGTTCCCTGATCGGGTTGGCTCTCTAGCGTGAGCTGCCCCCCCACAACCGCCAGCATCGTCGTATGTAGCTGTAACCCTTGACCCGCGCCACCCCGTTGGGCTGAAACAGAGGGGGCTTGAACACCCACACCATCGTCCAAAATTGATAAATTGAGCCCTTCATTCCATTTGAGCGTCATGATGAGATTGAGCCGATGGCTGTTTTGCGGACCACGGCCGTGTTTGGCCGAGTTGCGTAGCGCTTCACGCGCTGCATAGTAAACCACTTCGGCCGTGAGCGGGGAGATATCGGCGACATTTTTTTCGAATATCGGATCGATTTCCCAAGATACAGAGTCGAACTGGTGGGGCATTTCATATTCAATGACACGGTGTAGCGCGTGTACAAGCCCCCCTTTGTGGATCGGTTCAGCGGCCGTTGTTGGCATTTGGCGTAAGAGCTCGGAAATCTGTTTGTGAGCGGTGGTAATCAGCCCCATCGCTTCTTGTGACTCGGCCGTAGGGCTGAGTGCGAGCAAGGCGGTATGGAGTTGCGGGAGAACATCATCGTGGAGGACCCGACGGGTGCGTTGATCGATCAGTTGGGACTCCGCCATTTTTTGCCGCTGTAAGTCGATTAAGCGCCGCGCCATTTCGGCACTCGCTTGGGTATCGATTAAGCGTTCGCCACTGGTGCGGGCGATCCCCATTTCCTCTTCTGTATAGAGCTGGCCGTCGATTTTTTCCCCTAGCAAAAAGAGACCGATGAGTCCGCGCTCATTCCATAGCGGAAGCGCCCAATTCGCACCACTATAATCTTTGGGTGAGATCGGATGGGAACTCGCTTGTGGTGAACTAAATAGCTCTGGTAAACCGGCTATGGGGGGCGGGGTGCGATTATGGGGATAAACGAGCGGGTCCGAAACCAAGGTGGCGAGCGGCCCAAGTGGTAATAAGTAGGCGACTTCGGCTCCGATGACATCACGGCAGAGAGCGAAAAAGGCGGGTTGTAGATCGTCGCCGCTGGTGGGGGTGTCCCCTAGAAAATTATCGTATAGACGCTGACTGGTAATAAACGGCCGTAAACTGTTAATCGTTCGTTCGTGATTTTGATACGCTTCACGATTAAACATCGCCATAAAGGTGATCGCCCCGATCGTAAGGGCCAAAATCCCATGCAATGGGGGAAATTCATAGGTGACAAAGGCACTGACAATGAGGCTATAAATGCTACCCAAAACGAGCAGGCGTTTCCACTGTAGGTTAAGCCCACCACGGGGTAGGGGTTTGCCGGTAAAAACTTCATAGGTGACGGCCGCTTGCCCTAAGCAAGAGATCGCTATTGTGAGACAAATTAAGATAATAAGATCAAATTCTGCCAGAATGTTGAGCAACGCTTTGATATTGACGAGTACACGATACTGTTGTAGGAAAAGGACCCAGATAAGAATGAGAGATGCGATGACCATGGTCACAAAGAGCAGGGCGATGGTGGTGGCGACGAGCCACGGTTGGGCTCTTTGTCGCGCGATTTCTCCCATCAGGCGGGCGGTACGGCCGGGGTGCATGACCGCATCTAACGATAACAGCAAGCAGAGAATGATATAGAGGCCATAACCACAGGCGAGAAAGACCAAGAGTTCTGGGATGCGGGTGACATAGACGGTGTCATCATTGAGGCGGGGGGTGGTGGGGAAAATTGTGTTGGGTAAGAAGAGAAGGAATACGACCCCAGCGAGCATACCGGCCGTGGTGATCCAAAACCACGGCCGTTGACGGGATTGCATAGCGGACGATTCATTTTCCCAATACCCGCCGTACCACAACATGACAATGTACCATGCATAGGGGAGCAAATGGGTTGGAAGAAAACCGACCTTCCACCAAAACGGGAAGCGCCAATCGGGATAGATGAGGCCGCGATGGAGAATGATCGTGTGACTGACAAAGAAGGCGGTTGCCAACATGAGGCCCCCACCGGAAACCCATAACCCCCAAACACGTCGCTCTGCGTTGAGCAAGATGGTTAAGCTGAGCCAGAGTAAGATGATGACATTGAAAATCGAGAGCGAGAGTGACAGTAAATTAAGCCAAGTTGAAGAGCTCATGATGGGCTAGTTTCCAGTCCATTCGATCCATTTGCCGCGCTCATCTAGGGCAAAGGGGACTCCGTTTGCATCCCAAGTTAACAAACGGCCGCTGGTGACAATGATCGAGGCGCGTGTTCGAGCGACCTTTTCATCTGTTGTTGTGTTGTTGAGCCCCCATGCGGTATAGATTTGGCCGTTGATACGACTGATGGTCCGTTTGTCACGGAAACCGAGACGGTCTGCGATTTGTTTATTGCTCATCCCTTGTGCCACCATGCGGGCGACCTCTTGCTCGTTCGGTTCGAGCAGGCTCATCGGGTCGTTTTGATCTTTTTGTCGTACTTCGATGACCCGAGATTCAATGTCAGGATCGATAAAGCTACGGCCGCCGACCGCGTCTTGAAGTAGTGGGGCGATCATTTGGGGCAAGAGATAGTTCGATTTGCGCACATAAGCATAGTGGCTGAGAATGCCTGATTGCAAGAAGGCGCGATAATAATCATCGTCATCTTGGATCGAGTAAAACACGATCGGAATGCGGGGGTGTTCACGTCGAATCGCAACGGCCGTTTCGATCCCGTTGATTTTTCCCGCGAGCTGTACATCCATTAAGATCGCGGTCGGGGTTTCTTCATAACAATACTCGATCGCATCTTCCCCTTTGGCGAAACCGGCCAAGACATGAATACGTTCAATATTGTTTAGCCCGCTGGTGAGGGCGGGGCGCAGTTTTTCGTTGTCTTCAACAATCAGTAGATTAATCATGGCTTTTTGTCCTATCTTTTGCTTGTGTCAAATGATAAATGATTGTGAAGGTTTGCCAAGCACTTGGGTGTGCTTGGGTCCACGAACAAGTTGTCATCAAAAATTTTTTACCCTCCAAGGGGGTTTTGCA
>WTJY01000249.1 GCA_011524645.1 Anaerolineales bacterium
ATCGATAAACCGAGCGAGTTTACTTGGTTTATCGATTATTTATAGGAAATTTACTCAAAGGCTAGCGTACCAACTTAACATCATAAGCATCAAATATTGTGTCCGAGGAAATCAGGGTCAACCCATCAGTGATCGCTTGAGCAATCAGAAGTCGATCAAAAGGGTCTCTATGGTGCAATGGTAGGTGCTCTACAGCCTCCCCATGCTCAAAACGTACATCTAAATGTTGAAAACGATAGTTTTTCATCTCAATTTCGTACTGAATTGGAGGAATACGTAATTTACCAATAGACCTTTTAATCCCAATTTCCCAAGGTGTAACAGCACTCACAAAGACGATATTGTCTCCACGTTCAAGAATCGTACGTGCGCGAGAAGGTAAACGAGGGCTATTTTTTATCGCCCAAAGAAAAATATTCGTATCAAGCAGGTAACTCTTCATCTGCATTCTCACCTTCATAGAATAGTTCTATCATATCATCTGGTAATACATCAAAATCGGCCGCCATCCAAAATTCATCATCCTTCCATTGACCCGCAGGACCAGATCCCAAAACACGAGGTTGGGTATTAATATCAAACGGAACAATCTTAGCCACAGGTTTTCCCGCTTTACCTATAATAATTTCTTCACCATTCATAACGCGCTCAATAAGTTTAGATAAGGTTGATTTTGCTTCCGAAATATTTATGATTTGCATAATATCTTTGGTTCCTACTATTTCGACAATTAATAGCTAAATTATGGTCTAGTCTGGTCTGGTTCGCAACCAGCTTGAGCAAATCTTTATAATCGAACCTCATCATCATGAGCATCTTATCGAAAAAAGAACTATCTCGACAATTTCTTTTCTAGCTTGGTGGGACAGTGTTGGCTACATGTCTGATTTAGTGCCCAAAATCGCGGAAACAATCGATACAACACCAGAAAGTATCTGTTGATAGGCGAAACGAATAAAGAAAAGCTTGAATCCATCGTTTGCCACTGGCCTGTTCTCAATGAAACAAGCCAAAACCTCATAAAAGAGGGTCTACCTCAAGACAAATTTTACCAACTCTGGCACGAAACAAATCCAGAGCCATCATAAGGAATTAGTGTCCCATGAAAATGGAAGGTATTTTCACCCCGATCATCACGCCCCACAAAGCGGATGGATCGATAGACAAAGAAGCCTATGAAGCGATGGTCGAATTTCTCATCGCGGAAGGGATTCATTGTATCCTCGTCGGTGGTTCCACCGGCGAATACTACGCGCAAACGTTCGACGAACGGGTCGAAATGATGCGTTTTACCCGTGAAATCATCAACGGCCGGACCCAGCTCATGATCGGCGTCGGTGCCACCCGCACCGATGAAGCGATCGAACTCGCCCAAGCGGCCAAAGACGTGGGAGCCGACTCGATTCTCATCAACTCCCCCCCCTACGCCGTCCCTACCGATCTCGAAAATGCGATGCACGCCCTGCGCATCGACCGCGCCGCCAATCTGCCGGTCATGCTCTACAACTACCCCCATCGCACCGGCACCGACATGGGGCCGGAATATCTCGACCGCGTCGGCCGTTCTAGCAACTTCCAAGCGATCAAAGAAAGCTCCGGCGACATCAACCGATTGCATATGCTCGCCCGCGACTATCCCCACATCACCCTTGGCTGCGGCATGGACGACCAAGCACTCGAGTTCTTCGCGTGGGGAGCCAAAGTCTGGGTCTGCGCCGGATCAAACTTCCTCCCCAAAGAGCATATCGCCCTCTACGAAGCATGTGTTCTTGAAAACGACTTCAACAAAGCCCGTCGCATCATGTCCGCCATGCTCCCCCTCATGCGTGTTCTCGAACAAGGCGGCAAATTTGTCCAGTGTGTCAAATATGGCTGTGAAATTCGTGGCTTACAAGCAGGCCCACCACGATCGCCACTCCGGCCGCTCAACAAAGAGGACAAGCGATTAATGGATGAAACGGTACGCACACTGAGAACCACTATCGGAAAAATATTAAGTGAATAGGATGCTAGGGGGTAGGGGCTGAACCGATATTGGCAATCAGCCCCTAGCCTCCAGCCCCCACATTGGGGAATAAAACAATGACAGAATTACTAACCCACGAAGAATATAAATCAATCGCCGACACCCTAATTTTGCCGACCAACGCCTTTATCGATGGCAAATTTCGCCCCGCTCATTCAGGCAACACCATGGCGAGTATCAATCCAGCGACCGGCGAAACATTGGCTAATATCGCCGCTTGTGATGCTACCGATGTCGATTTTGCCGTCAAAAAAGCGCGTGAAGCGTTTGACGACGGCCGCTGGCGGGCCATGCACCCCAGCGAGCGCAAAGACGTTCTTATTCGCTTGTGCAAAATGATGATGCGCAACAAGCGAGAACTGGCCGTACTCGAATGTCTCGACAGCGGCAAACCGATCCGCGACTGTGAAGAAATCGATATTCCTGAAGCGATCCACACGATCAAATGGCACGCTGAACTAATCGACAAGCTCTATGATCAAACCGCACCGGCCGGTGAAGACGCCCTCGCCGTCATCGTCCGTGAGCCGATCGGCGTGGTCGGGGCAGTCCTCCCTTGGAACTTCCCCCTGATGATGCTCGCTTGGAAAATCGGCCCTGCCCTCGCAGCTGGCAACTCGGTCATCATTAAACCGGCCGAGCAAACCAGCATGACCGCCCTACGCCTCGCCGAACTCGCCATCGAAGCGGGTGTCCCTGCTGGCGTGTTCAATGTCGTCCCCGGCATGGGTCCCGATGTCGGAGAGCCGATCGGCCGTCATATGGACATCGATATGGTCAGTTTTACCGGCTCGACCGAAACCGGCCGTCGTTTCTTACGCTACGCGGCCGATTCCAATCTTAAAAAGGTCGTTTTAGAGTGTGGGGGCAAAAACCCATTTGTCGTCCTCAGCGATGCTGAAGACCTTGACCTAATCGCCCATGATGTGGTCAATGGCGCCTTCTGGAATATGGGTGAAAACTGCTCTGCATCTTCCCGTTTAATCGTCCACGAATCGCTTAAAGATGACCTGATCGCCAAAGTGATGCACCACGCCCAACAATGGCGCACCGGTGACCCGCTCGACCCGCGCAATCAGCTCGGAGCTTTGATCGACAAAGGACACTATGACAAGGTTTGCTCTTATCTCGATAAAGGGAAAGACGGCGGAGCAAAACTGGTCCTAGGTGGTGACACCGCCGCTGGAGCCTATGTTATGCCGACCATCTTTGACGGGATCACGGCCGATTCCCCGCTGGCCCGTGAAGAAATCTTCGGCCCTGTTCTCTCCGTCATGGCCGTCACCAGCAACGAACAAGCGATCGAACTCGCCAACGACACAGAGTACGGTCTCGCCGCATCTGTCTTCTCCGGCAATATTAAACGGGCCCTCCGCGCCGCCCGCGCCATTCGCGCCGGTACAGTCACCGTCAATTGCTATGGCGAAGGGGATATTTCCACCCCATTCGGCGGCTACAAACAATCCGGATTCGGCGGCCGTGACAACTCGATCCACGCCCACGATCAATACACCGAGCTGAAAACGATCTGGGTCGATCTATCAGATCGGGTACTGGATGATTCAATCGACTAATAGATGCTTGGGGCTAAGGACTGATTGCGATTTGCGATTCAACTGCTAGCCCCAGCCCCCAGCCCCTCATGACAACTATCAAAGTCAACAACATCAAATCAGGTAATCCCGGCATATCCGGTTGGAATGCGATTTTAGATCCCTATGCGGCCCCGCCTCGAGTGCTCGACGAACACATCACGGCCGACTGGCTCGTTGTCGGTGGTGGCTTTACCGGCCTCGCGGCCGCGCGCAAGCTCAGCCAAAACCGTCCAGAAGACAGAATTGTCCTGCTCGATGCGCTCCGCATCGGCGAAGGTTCGGCCGGTCGTAGTTCCGGTTTTATGATCGATCTCCCCCATACGATCAACGCTGATAGCTATATCGGTGGGGTCGAAGCGGACAAACGGCAAACAGAAATGAATCGCACCGCGCTACGCTTCGCGGCCGATGCAGCCGATGAATACGGCTTTGATCAATCGATTTTCGATCCCTGTGGCAAAATGTACGCGGCCGTAGATGAAGCAGGTCTCAAGCATAACCGCGACTACGCCGCCCACCTTGAGCGTATGGGGGAATCGGCCCGTTTGGTGAGTGCCGCAGAAATGAAAGAAATCAGCGGGCTCGACTACTATATCGGCGGGCTACACACGCCGGGGACGATCATGCTACAACCGGCCGGATATGTACGCGCACTCGCTGAGGGTCTCACAGAAACCAATGCGGTCGATATTTACGAAAACTCACCTGTGATCGAAATGAAGCAAGAAGGCTCTGTTTGGCAGGTCAAAACACCGCAGGGAACGGTCACTACGCCCAAAATCATTTTAGCGGTCAACGGCCATCTCGAAAGCTTTGGCTACTACAAACGGCAATTGATGCATCTCTTTCTCTACGCCTCAATGACACGGCCGCTCACCACGGCCGAAGCGACACGGCTTGGTGGCAACGCCACATGGAACATGGTTCCGGCCGATCCCATGGGCTCGACCATGCGCCGCCTCGAAAGCAAAGACGGTCCGCGCATCCTTACACGCAACAAATTTCGCTACAGTATGACAGTCGAAGACTCAGCAAGCTCGCCACAGCGCTTTGGCCCCCATCAGGATCGCTCATTTACGGCCCGCTTCCCGATGTTGCAAGAGGTGGAGCAAGAATATCGCTGGGGCGGCCGTCTCTGTCTCACTTGGAACAGCGAGCAAGTATTGGGCGAAATCGAGCAAGGAGTATATGCGGCCGTGGCCCAAAACGGGCTCGGGGCTTCACTCGGGACACTATCGGGCATGCTGGCGGCCGATTACGCGGCCGGTGTCGAAAATCCCTATGTTCAAAGCTATCTCAACAAGCCAACGCCTCCCAAACTCCCCCCTGAACCGTTATCATGGATCGGTGCCAATATCTATCTCAACTGGAAAGAATGGCAAGCGGGCAAAGAAAAGTAAAGCAAAACATGAAAAATCCTGATACGACCGAAATGGGTGGGATAAGCGTAACGCGTTCAAAAACAGTCGATTTACAGGGCTGTCATCCCTGCGTAGGCGGGGATCCACCGCTCAAACAGAGTTAAATTCCCACCATCGTGGGAATGACAATCGTTAATTGATCAACTCCCACCAAATCCGACAGGACTAGGAAAAATCAACAGATCGCTGGTGGTACAAGGGTATTAATTCACTTCACTTTGGTTGTAGCCCGATATAAGAAGCCCTACAATATGCCAATTATTCAAGCCATCCATTGATTCCATGATGCTATTTAAGAACCTTACCGGAAGCAATCTAACAACTCTAATTAATCCGATTCCAGATCTAAACAGCCCATTGGCTCAAATATTTTTTGCGGAAAATGAAGTAACCCTACATCGATTAATGAGAATTGTCGGAATCACGGGGCTTCTTGCGGTCATCGTGGTTATCCCTATCCAGGTATGGGCGATGCGACACGAAGCGTTCGGCTTAATTTTAATGCTTGGCCTTATCAATGCCTGTGCATTTTTGTTCCTATCGACTTACAAATGGTTGGGGGTAAATCTTTCCACACACACAATATTCTTGGCCGTTTTACTGGTTGTCTTCACCAATTCAGGGATTGCCAATGTCATCGCTAATCAAGCCTTGGTTTCATTTATCTTTATCACACTGACCAATAGCTTTATCGCCACGGTGCCTTGGCCGGTTCGGCCGACCCGCATCATGATCATTTTAAGCATAGCTATCTACTTCATCGTCACGGTTGCCGCTGATTCATCACAGCTCCCCACAGCTCTGGTGTGGATTATCAACCTCGCTATCATTCTGAGTGGTTCAGTTGCTATTTTGTTCCACAGCTTTATGTTATACCAGCGATGGCAAATCTTCCTTACGCTCAAGCAAAATGAAGAGCTAGCCAATCAGTTAATGGAAAAAACGGCCGACTTAGAAGAGATCAATGTGACGTTACAGGAAAAAAATGCCGAACTAGATGCCTTCGCACATACTGTCGCCCACGATCTTAAAAATCCTTTGGGGGCGATTATCGGCTATTCTGAAATGCTTCAAGAAGAAATAGAAGCTGAAGAAATTCCTACGGCCGAGCTTGCAAACATGGCTGGCACCGTGACAAAATTGGGCATCAAAACGGTTAATATCATTAATGAACTCTTGATGCTTTCCAGTGTTGATCGACAAGCGATAGAAACAGAGTCACTTAACATGGGTGAAATCGTCACAGCCGCATTACAACGCCTAGATTTACCGATCCAAGACATCAAGCCAAAGATAATCTGGCCAGATATCTGGCCTCAAGCGATCGGGTATGGTCCATGGATCGAAGAAGTGTGGGCCAATTATTTAAGCAATGGACTAAAATATGGGGGGCGTCCGTGTCAAATTGAAATAGGTGGGGATCTTATCAAAGAAGGACAAGTACGCTTTTGGGTACGAGATAATGGTGCAGGCCTAACTGCAGAGCAGCAGGCTAAACTATTTGCTGAATTTAGCCGTCTCCCAGAAACGCGCGCCAAGGGTCACGGACTAGGTCTTTCAATCGTTAAACGAATCATGCAAAAGCTAAATGGCCATGTGGGTGTAGAGAGCAAAGTAGGACATGGTAGCTTATTTTTCTTTACTTTACCGGCCGTGCCCCCAAATGAAAGCAATTTATGAACGAAGATATTTACGACTACCCATCCCAATATAAATTTATCGCCCTTGCTGCACCGCTACTCATTATTAGCTCGACAATTTATTTAGTCCTGTGGCCATTCTTACGTAGCGAACCCCTAAGCAGTCACTATTTTTTGGTCTTGGTTGCAGGGTTGCCATTGGCTACAGTATTTGCCATTTCAATCCACTTTACCTATCCAACCGTTGTTGTTCGTCAAGGGGGCTTCAAGCTAAAAACACAGCTGTACGAAAGCAAATGGTATAATTGGGGCCAGCTGACCCGCATTCGTCAGCCCGCCACCGGCAACTTCGTCACCCAGCTCTATGTCATCGGGTGCAATGATTTTGATATTTGGTTTCTCATCATCGGCTATAGCCAAGGGGTCTTCACCAAAGGGTTTCTCATTCACCCCAACATGCACCACGCGGAGAGACTACTGCGCTTAATTCTCAAAGAACGGCCGGAGCTATTTGAGTAATCTTCAACGCCAAATTTATCTCGGCCGGTGACCTAGACTACGCCTGTGTGCTTGACTCCCAAACATAAAAGCCGTACCGCCAGTTAAGACTTATAAAAAATCCCTCTTCATTTCATCGCTAAGATGAAATGAAGAGGGATTTTTCCTTTCTATTTAAATCATGCCCCCACGAGGACTCGAACCTCGAACCTGCGGATTAAGAGGCTGTATCTCTGTGCTAGTGACACATTTTGCTTGGAATAAAAAGCTGAGCTACAGCATCCCACACAAACTCATTCCCCTCTCCCTTATTCCTTGTTATACTATTCTCATGATTACCAACAAACCTCATTTATTTGACGACACCTCTCCAGAAGCAGAAGAAGTCCTCATCAACCTTCTCCGTCAAGCCCCACCATGGCGCAAAATGGAAATGGTGGGCGAACTACATGCCACCGTCAAATTTCTCGCGGCTGAAGGTGTTCGCCGTCGTCACCCAAATGCCAGTGAAAAAGAAGTCAAACGCCACCTAGCCGACATCCTTTTAGGCGAGGAATTAGCCGCCAAAGCGTATGGCTCATGGGAAACCTTTCATGAATAGCGAGCCGATTCAAGTGACCCTAGAAGTCATCACCGCCTTAGAACAGCTCAACATCCCCTATGTCATCGGTGGATCACTAGCTAGTTCACAGCATGGGACAGCCCGCGCCACAATGGATAGTGACTTGGTCATTCAGCTTCGCGAACGACAAATCCCAGCGCTCATCGCACGACTCAAGCGAACATTCTACGCCGATGAAGCGATGGCGCGTCATGCTGTACAAACAAAAGGGAGTTTTAACGTCATCCACTTGGAGAAAATCTTTAAGGTTGACTTGTTTGTAGCGGGAGACCGGCCGTTTGACCAAGCCCAATTAACCCGGCGTATCCCTCAAAAAGCTGGGGCAGACACCGACCGCGAAATCTATTTCCTCACGGCCGAAGACACTATCTTAGCTAAGTTGGCTTGGTATCGGGCCGGTGGTGAACAATCAGAACGTCAATGGCGAGACATCGAGGGAATCATTCGTGTACAAGGGGAGCAATTAGACATCGTCTATATGAAAGAAATGGCTCAAACGCTTCGGGTAGCCGATTTACTCGATCAGCTAATTGTGTAGGCTCCAACCCTATCTTATTACAATCATTTAGTGACAAAAACACCCGCAACTCAGCGAGATCTTCACCCTAATTTGTCACGAAACCTGCACCAGCGACCCCAACCGCGTCTTCTCAATCACATCACTATCATCCACATTCGCATAAAAATGGCCTGTCACCATGTGACTCTTATGCCGCAACTTATGCTGAGCAACCACCACCCCATACCGATCCGTATACCACCACCCATTCAAATGGCGCAGCGCATGAGGTGAATAGTTCCGTGTTACATTCTCTATCTGCGCAATCCGCCGAAAGGATTGATACACCCCACTCGTCGTCATCGGCCGTCCCAAATACTTATTCCCCAACCCAACCCACAGTAAATCATGATTACACCCCGGTCGCATCTCCAACCACCGTTTTACCGCTCTGGATGTCACCTCCCCATAATAAATCCACCCCTTTTCCACCTTACTTTGCTCCACCCAGCACTTAAACGTATTCTTTCCCGCCACTTCACAGCATGTTTTCGTCGTTAAGCTGATCAGCTCCCCCGATCGGCAAGCCGTATCCGCCACCAGCAACCACATCGCCGCATCCCGCACATCACACGGCTCATCACTCAACGACATATCAATCACCATCGGCAATAACTGCCGAAAATCTTGATAGCTCATCATACGCCCCTTCTTTCCATGCTCCGTTTTAATCCGTCGCAAATGGCTCACCGGATTTTTGCCCAGGTACTCCAGATCAACACACCACTTAAAGAAAACTTTCATATCTCGGATATGGCTATTCACCGTATTCCGTGAAAGCTCTCCAGACACCGTCGGCCGGTGCGGGTTATCCGCATGGCGCGTTTTGTTGGTCCGCAACCAAGCCACATATAAATTAATCGTTGACCGGGTACAACTGTCTAAGCTCCGGCCGTGCCCTCCACTTTCTAGCCAACGAACCATTTTCATGATCCGTTGCCGATACGTGCCAATCGTTCTAGGCCGATTTCCCAAGGCTTCCTGTTCAATACAAAATTCATCTAAGGCTGTCTCAATGTCCATAATCCATCTGTTTGGGTATACAACAGAAAAAGCCCGCTTTTTAGGTCGGGCTTTTCCATTCACAGGTTGGATTACATTTTCAGTTATAGCATTTAAACATTTGTTCTGTCAATTGCTATCAATGTAAGGCTTCAATGCATCCCTTAGAACATCTTTTGGATAGCTCGACTTCGTTTTAGTAGAAAACAACTTCAACCCAGCACTATCACACACATGCTTCAAAAACTCGTCCCGTTCTCTTCGATCCTTTCGTTTATGTGTCTCATCATTCAACTCAATCACGCAAAGCACCCTTGAATCCTTCTTATCACACAGCACAAAATCAAAATGCTTCATATGGATTCGATTCAATGCGCATTGCCTATCTGATGAGGAAAGACCACGCACCGGATTAACAATATCTGACACCCTCACTTGCCCAAAAATCAGTGCTTTATCTCCTACAACATCCTTGAGCACTTCATAAAATTGATATTCCCCAGGGGTAAATAAAGGCTTATAAACCCTATAGTCATACAGCTTTTTTTCTGCAGGTGCACCATCTGAGCTTCTTCCCTCACCCTTCAATCGTTTATAAAGCTGATTCGCTATGAAACTCCTCTTCCTATTGTATTTAACTTGGCGCACGATCTCCCATATCCTCAAAACCACAACGATAAAAATGCCAATTCCCGCTATGATCCAAAAGTTATCACCCATTGTCTGCTCCTATTTAGTGACAAATTATAAGCTTTTTCGTGATTTTCTCCCTGATCTTTCACTAACAAATGTTAGCAATCTTCACAGAACTTTCACGGCTTTCAATATCCAAAACAGTACAATTGTTCTATGTTTGGTTTGATGGCTAAACTTCTCCCTCTTAGCATTCTCCCTCCTCATCTCCCTACAACTAAATAACCTTCTTACGTGATTTTTGGTACTTGTAATCGACAAACTCGGCTATTTCTTCTTGCTCACCCAAGTCAAGCATGCGCATCCGCTGAACCACATAATCCACATACTCATTATCAGGGTGTGGTTTCGGAAGGAGGCTCGCTTTGACCAACACATCGACCGGGGGCATTTTGAATGCACGGGACAAGTTCATGCACATATCGAATGAGATGTCTGACTTACCTGTCATCAATTTCGATATAGCTGTGGACGAGACACCACATTGCCTAGCCAACTCATTGTAACTCCAACCTCTGCTCTGAATTTGTTCGTTTACCCAATCAATGAAACTCATAACAAGACTTTATTCCGCTTTTCACAAATCAAAGATTGAAAATCGAAATCTGAAGTTTGCAATAGTAGGAATAATTCATATAATCACAAACCAGAGATTGATTTTTACAATCCAGAAGTAAAGGAAACTTGATGACCAAGGTAAAGAAAATATCGCTTACCGTTCCCCCAAAACTCAAGCAACGCATCGACGATGCTCAAGCTGCAAGCGGGGTCAACAACCAATCCTCATTTTTACAACAGGTCATCACCCACGGCCTCAACGTACAGGAGAAGATAGACCAGCTAATCGAAGAAGCAGCCAATGAAGCGGCGCAACGTCGCCTCAAATAATATCAACCCAACGGATTACATTTTCATTCACAGCAAAAAAAGGATTACACCATATGCAGACAGAAAAAATCCTCAGACCAACGGGGGTAACAAGATGACAGAAAACAAAAAGTGGGCACTCCAGTGTGACATTCTTGGCGGAACAACACTAGAAGCACCCACAAACGGCGTTAAACCGATGCCTATTCTAACAAAGAATCCCATCGGACCGCAATTCCATACCCATTTAGTGACAAAAACCGTTCCCGGAACGCCGGCTGTGGCCGTCTATTTGTCACTAGCGAGTCTATTTAGTGACAAAAACCCTGCCAACTCCAGCTGGCAGCGCCCACTTTTTGTCACCACCCACAGGGGGAACCATGTCCACTAACACTTTTGAGTACCGTCTATCTGTCCTCTATCGAGCCGTTCAAGAGCTCACAGAATATATTAAAACCAATAAAATCCCTACTGT
>WTJY01000187.1 GCA_011524645.1 Anaerolineales bacterium
CCTCAGAGGGAGCCTACACACAAAAAGAAGTATACACATTTTTTCCGGCCGTGCAAGAGCAATTTTAAAATTGGGTACGTGGATTTTTTGTTAACCCCTTTTATTTTGCCCCAGCCTCCACACACGCTATTTTGCTATAATCGAAGCAACACAAATTAAACGAAACAGGACCCTTATGGAACGCAATCTTTCTCGAATTTACACTATTCTGCTCACCACTATCATTCTGCTGGCTATGATTTATGGCCAATCTATTCTCATGCCGGTCATCATCGCCATTGTGATCACCTTTGTCATCGATGATGTGGCAGATCGTTGTGAACAGCTAACAATCGCCAATATCCGACTCTCACATCGAGTCGCACGTGGGGTGTCGATATTTCTAATTCTATTCGTCCTTCTTTTTATCGTACGCATGGGAATCGGCACAGCGACGTTAATCGCAGGCCGCTTTCCCGAATACCGCGCCAATCTCAACACCGTTGTCGATAGCGTACCGGACCAGCTTTGGGTCGCCCTTCTCGGGCAAGATGCCCAGCTCGATGTCGATGACATTGTGAATGAACTATTTAATCTGGGCACGACCTATGTGACCGATTACATCTCTTCGATCGCCAGTGATATTCTCAATCTTTTTGTGCAAGCCTTTATCGTCCTGTTCTATGTCATCTTTTTACTAAGTGAACAGGGGCAGTTTAAAGAAAAAATGGGCAAGATGTTTCCAGACCATAAGCGGCGCACCGAGATGGCCAATATCGTGGCCTCGATCGGAGACCAAGCGCAAAAATATATTTCGGTCAAAACTTATGTCAGTGTCTTAACCGGCATCGGTTCATGGGTTGTGATGGCTTTATTTGGCATCCACTTCGCCATATTTTGGGCGATTCTTATCTTCGTTCTCAACTACATTCCTTATGTCGGATCGATTATAGCCGTTGTTTTTCCGGTGATTCTAGCGGTGTTTCAATTTGGCACATTCACCACGGCCGGTTTTCTCTTTATCGCGTTAACGGGAATCCAAGTTTTGGTCGGGTATATTATCGAACCGATTGTGATGGGGAACAGCTTAGATATCAGTGCTTTTGTCGTGCTCGCATCACTGTCTCTATTTGGCGCCATTTGGGGCATATTTGGCATGATCATCGCGATCCCGATTGTGATCATTCTCATTATTGTGATGAGCCACTTCGAAAGCACACGGCCGATCGCCATTCTGCTCACCGGCAATGGTGAACTCAATTTTCATACCCACGTAGAAGAAAACAAATAGAAGAAAGCAAGCAGAAGAAAGCAAGTAGAAGAAATTTAATCCCATGACAACATTACAGCTCAGCCTCGGCACCAATTTAGGGTATCGCGCTCAAAATTTACAGCAGGCATTGAATGGCCTCAACCATTTTATGACCATTACGGCGATCTCCCCTATTTATAAAACACCCCCTTGGGGACCGATTCAAAACCAGCCTGACTACTACAATATGTGCGCCACGGCCGAATGCGATCTGCAACCTTTGCAATTGCTAGATCAAATTAAAGAACTAGAGCAAGAAATCGGCCGTCTCGCCGGAGAACGGTGGGGACCACGTTTAATCGACATCGACTTACTCTTTTATGGGGACACAATTTTAGAAACAGAACGCTTAATCATTCCCCATAAGCAAGCGGCCGGTCGTGCCTTCGTGCTCGTCCCCTTGCATGATATCGCTCCAAACGTTGTCCACCCGATCAACAAACAAAGCGTCACCCAAATGCTCGCTCAAGTTGACACCAACGGCATTGAGCAAATCGATCACATCACACTTCACCGCCCGTTAACAAGCAAACCGGCAACCCTCTTCGCTTGGGGTGAAAGAACCCACATCATGGGGATTCTCAACGCCACACCTGACAGCTTTAGCGGTGACGGGGTAATCGAAACCACGGCCGATTTTGTGGCTCGTGCCGTAGCCCAAGCGGAACAATTTGTCGCAGACGGCGCAGACATCATCGATATCGGTGGAGAAAGTACGCGGCCGGGCGGGGAAACGGTAGACGGAGCCAAAGAGTTAGCGCGAGTGCTTCCGGTCATCAAAGCGGTGCGCCAAGCATTGCCCCACACCGTTATTTCAATTGACACCTATCGCCCCAGCACCGCCGAAGCGGCACTCGAAGCGGGTGCGAACTGGATCAATGACATTTGGGGGCTACAATACGACCCACGCATGGCGGAAGTCACCGCCAACGCCGGTTGTCCGATCATTATGATGCACAACGGCCGCAATCGGCCGCGCCTCGATAAAGATGATGGGGCTGGTGGTTACTATGGCTATTTTCACTATAATGATCTGCTCGGCGAAATCGGTGCGGAGCTAGGCCAAGCGGCCGAACAAGCGCTCACGGCCGGAATCGCGCCCCAAAATATCATTCTCGATCCAGGTGTCGGCTTTGGCAAGACCGCCCCACAAAACATCGAACTGATCGGCCGGATGGGACAGCTCAAATCGCTCGGTTATCCTCTTTTGCTAGGGGCTTCGCGCAAAGGGTTCATCGGCAAATATCTGGGGAATTTACCCGCCCATCAGCGGGTCGAAGGAACGGCCGCCACAACATCGGTCGGGATCCTCCAAGGGGCCGATATTATCCGTGTCCACGATGTAAAAGAGATGGCTCGCGTGGCGAAAATGACCGACTTAATGGTCCGGCCGTTTCAATAAAAAATCTGATACTGTCAGATTTGGTGGGATGAGTAAAAACCTCTCAGAAACGACAGATTTTTAACATTGTCATCCCCGCGCAGGCGGGGATCCACCGCTCAACAAGCCATAGATTCCCGTCTTCACGGGAATGACAAGTGTATTGTTGAGCGTTCCCACAAAAAACGACAACATCCATAAAAAACAAATAGAAACCAGTAAAAATCAACAGGCACGATTGAATTAATTCAATCCCCCTAATCAGGAAAAAAAACATGAACGTATTAGCATTCGCCGCCAGCAATAGCAGCAAATCGATCAACAAAACGTTGGTCACCTATGCCGGACAACTGTTAACAGCCAATACCGGCGCACAAGTTGAAGTGATCGATCTCAACGATTACGAAGTCGCTATTTACAGCATTGATCGCGAAGAAAACGGTGGAATACCCGACAAAGTTCAAGAGCTTCACGGCAAAATCGGCGCGGCCGATGCACTGATCATCAGTTTCGCCGAACATAACGGAAATCTCACCGTTGCCTACAAAAACCTAGCTGATTGGATGTCCCGTATTGACCGTCATTTCTATCAAAACAAACCATGTATTCTCCTCTCAACATCTCCGGGTGGTGGTGGTGGTCGGAACGCCCTAAATCTAGCTCTCGGCTCCGCCCCTCATATCGGTATGGACGTCAAGGCGTCCCTCATTGTGCCACGCTTCGGTTCAATATTTGACAAAGAAAGCGGTCAAATGACAGATGAGGAAACAAAAGCAAAGCTGAGCAAAGCGCTAAAAACCTTGATTAATTAGCAAACACAACTGTTCAACGGCTAATATTTGCGCCATTAAATACGAATTTAGCCTAACGAATGCGCGGTTCTATGTCCCTTACGCGAACCG
>WTJY01000508.1 GCA_011524645.1 Anaerolineales bacterium
GATCAGATAGGTGCCTTGTTGCTCTGGATCGTCTTGATTCGCTTGTTCTAGAAAGAAGGGGCGTAACCATTTATCGACCAACGCGAGGTTGCTTTCGGTGGGGGCGACGATCCATTGTCCGGTTAAGGCGTGGATGATGGCGGCCGGTAACCCTTGGGCGTGGCCGATTTCGAGTGCGTGTAACGCTTTGGGAGAGAAATAGTATTGCCAACGCTCGATTTGGAGACCGGCGGTGGCGAGTTTTTCACCCCACCAGTTGACGTCGCAGGTATGGGCGTGGCGGCAAATAAAGTTAAACCCTTTACGATATTGATCCGCCAGTGAATCGAGCCCCGCTTTTTCGGCGATTTGGGCGCCACCCAGAAGTTCTGTGAAGCGGTGGTTGGGCATGGTAATGACGAACTGGCCCCCCATTTGCAAGACACGGCCAGTTTCGTTGAGCACCGGCTGAATGTCGGGAATATGTTCGAGAACGGAGTTGCTGATGGCACTGGCGAAATGGTTGCTGGGGAAGGGCATGCGATCCCCGAGCCCTTGGGTAACGCCGTCTTGATAGACTTCGGCCGCTTGGGATTTGTTGAGCGGCCCCCACCATGGGTCGAGCCCGACGGTGAGCTGACGGCCGTATTCGTTAAAGGTTAGTTCGGCGAAGTTGCCATCGCCACAACCCAAGTCGAGAATCGGTTCTTGGAGGTTGATTTGGTGATAGAAGCGGGCTTCGACCGCACGTAGAACGGCGCGGAATGCGGGCAGTGTTTTTAGATGACGCCAGAGAAGGTCGTCGTTTGGTGTTTTGTTGTTTTGTGAATCCATTTTAGTGACGAATGACGAGTGACGAATGACGAATCGGTTGCCTATGATTTGGCGGCGTCCCGCATGGCACGGAGCTGTTCGTAGGCGGGTGGCTCTGGTGTGGTGGATGCGGTGTCACCCGATTTGAGTTTGGTGAAAAGTTTAAGATATTCGTTTGCGGTTTGATCGGGGCTGAAGCTATCGCTGATTAGTTCGGCCGAGCGTTGATAGCTGGCTTTGTCGGCGAGGACGCGATTAACCGCTTGGGCAAGCGCGAGATGATCGCCGATCGGGACGACTTCACCCATGCCGGTCATGGCCACTGACTGGCGCACGCCGGGGAGGTTGCTCGAAACGACGGGGACGCCGTTGCGCATCGCTTCGATTTGGACAAGCCCAAAGCTTTCGGTGCTATTAAGACTGCAAATGACGAGGCAATCGAGATTTTTGTAAAAAGCGGTAAGCTCTGCGCCGTGTAGGGTGCCTAGCCGGATATAGTTGGCGGCATATTTTTGGAAGAGAGGTTCAAGCCGCTCGGCGTAAGCTTCTTCGCCGAGAACGTTTTGATAAGGACCGGCATGGAGGACGAGCGCATTGGGGTGTTTTTCGAGAATGTGGGGCAGGGCGTTGAGTAAGATTTCCACCCCTTTTTCGGTGGCAAGTCTGGCGGAGATGCCGATGATTTGACGGCCGTTTAAGCTATGTTGTTCAAAAAACGCTTCGGCTTCATTTTTAGTTGTGGGGGTGAGATCAACTGGTGGGGGGATAATGTGGAGCTTTTTCTCTAAATATTGATTGAGGAATGGGGTGTTTGTGCCATAGTCGCGGGTATAGGTGACGACCGCGTGTGACAGTGATCCGGCGATTTGATTCATCGTTTTAACAACCCCATCGACGATGCGATTAAAAGTGCCGGTCGGTAGCTGAAGGTCACAATGGTAGGTGAGGACGACTGGGCGGCCGAAAAGTCGGCCGCGTAGCGCAAATCCAGGAGCGTCAAATTGTGGCAGGTGCAGGTGAACGACATCGGCCCAGCGGGTCCATTTTGTGGCATGGAAACCGATCGAGGGCATGATGACCCCTTTGCTGATGCGAAAGGCGACCGGAACCCGTATAACACGAACGCCGTGCATCATTTCTTCGCGAGGCAGGCTGTCGTCGTATTGGGCGGTTAAGACTGTGACTTCGTGCCCTTGACGCACGAGGGCTTGGCTGAGCCGCTCGACATAAATGGTAAGACCGCTCACATGTGGGTGGTAGTATGTTAGCATTTCCAGAATTTTCATAAACTTGTTTGTGTTTTTGACTAGTGATTTGTGATTGTGGGGGGGGGAGCTTATCAATGATGATCGATAGATTTGTTACCACTCCCTTTATTATAAGCTCTGCCTATGTTCTATACACCTTCTTTTTGGGGGCGGCGTACTAATTGGATGATTTGCCGCCATGTTGTGTTTTTTAGGTTGAGGGCGATGAAGCCCATGATGATGAAGAAGAGGTATTGAATGGTATGGTAAATAAAGGCGAATGAAACGGCCGCTGTGTCTGATTGGCCGAGGATGGTGACCAAGGCGAAGGTCACGGCCGCGTGGAATACCCCCACTTGGCCGGGAGATGAAGGGGCCGCGACACCAAATGCGGCACAACAAACGACAAGTGCTACGGAAAAAGGGGGAATTGATAGATCGACCGCCTGTAGGAGCAGGCCGTAGCTGAGTAAAACAGGGAGCCAAATAATGATGCTCCATAAAATAAGGCGAATCGCGTCGCGCCAATTGGTCAGCGCATATAGTCCATCGAAGAGATCATTGAGGAGCTTTTTTGGCAGTGGGGCTTGGGTAAACCGGCCGATTGTTTGGTCGTAAATTTTGTTGACTAGCGGGCGCTGGTTGGCGGCAATGATCAATATTAACAGCCCCACGATGGCGATGACACCACTGATTTGCGCGGCCAATTGCAGACTACTGGGAGTATTAGGTAAATTCGCTATCGCAAAGGGGAACAGAATGACAAAAAATAAGAGGTCGAATAATCGCTCTGTGACTAGTGTGCTTCCGCTTTGTAAGACCGTTATTTTCTGATTTTGGCTGATGAGTAAGACCCTGCCTACTTCTCCCAGTCTGAATGGGAGAAGCATATTGAGCATATATCCTATGTTTTGAATGTGGAATGCGTCACTGAGTGATGGCTGGTGTTTGAGTAAGAGACACCAGCGAAAAGCTCGGAAGATAAGAAACAGTAGTAAGCATGGGAGGAAGGGGAGAAGATAGATATAGTTTGCTTGGGTGATTTCTGTCCAGATCGCTCGAGGGTTAATGAACCAGAAGATCACACCCAAGCTAATGAGACTTATTGTGATGCCTAGCCAAAGCTGGCGTTTTTGTTGTTGGGGGTGAGTCACAGATTATTCGTGGTGTGGTTTTCGCGAAACATGAGCGTGGTTAACGTGCTCGTGGCTAAGAATATGGCGACGATAAGAAACCAAGCGTTGCTGGGAATGAGCGATCAAGCTCATCGCTATTGTTTAAGCTTTATCGAAAATAAAGCGATAGAGACCAAAGATAGGGATTGGGAGGAGCCTTTGCCGAGGCGATTTCCCAATCCCTATCTTCTATACACGATCTAAATAATTGACATTTCTCTACCGGACACCTCATATTTTGCGGATCATTATTCACCTGAATGAAGCAAATTCCTGGTCCCAAGGGGGCGTTTTGGCGGCGAAGCCGCCAAAACGCCCCCTTTAAATGTCCTGATTTTTCGGCCGAAGGCCGAAAAAT
>WTJY01000194.1 GCA_011524645.1 Anaerolineales bacterium
CTTAAACCGGTAGCCAAAAGCAACACAAAGCCCAATATGGCTACGGCTAGTAATTAGTTCATAAATGCAAAACATACATTCAACAAACGGCATCGAATGTCGTATAAGTTGTTTATGACAACAATCAATTCTTCTATCTCTCGGCCGATTCTCGTAACCATTCTCCTATGGTTGGGGTTGATACTAACGATTACCCACGTCTGGGAAGCGTGGGCCCTTTTCCAACAACAATCACTCGCCCAATCATGGGGCATTAACTTAAACTGGCGACTCGCAGGGGCCATCATTTGGTCATTCATTTGGCTATGGCTCACCGTTCAGCTATGGCGCGAGCAGTTGGCCGCTATTCGCTGGTTTCCCGACACACTTTTGATTCATACCTTATATCATTTAAGTTGGCGTTTGCTTCTTCCCACACGGCCGTCTGATTGGATACTCCAAACAGGGCTCGGGGTCTTGCTAACAATGATCAGCTACGCCATCGTGTACAAGTACCAAACCAACCCGGATAAGGAAGTTGAGATATGACCAATCCAAAAATCGAACAATTACATGCGCTGAAAAAAGAAGCCAGCGCAGGCGGTGGCGAAGCCCGTGTCGCCAAACATCGCGCCCAAGGGAAAATGACCGCCCGCGAGCGCATTGAAACGCTGCTTGACCGTGGCTCGTTCCACGAAGTCGATGCCTTCGCGACCCACCGTGAAACCAATTTCGGCATGCAAGACAAAAAATTCCTCGGTGATGGGGTCATCACCGGTTGGGGAACGATCGACGGCCGTTTGGTCTATGTCTATAGCCAAGATTTCACCGTCCTAGGCGGTAGCGTCGGCCGTGTTCATGCCGACAAAATCGTCAAAATCCAAGACATGGCCATCAAAAACGGCGCCCCAATTATCGGGCTCAACGACTCTGGTGGGGCACGGATTCAAGAAGGTGTCGTCAGCTTGGGTGGTTTCTCAGATATTTTCTTGCGTAACACCCTCGCATCTGGTGTTATTCCCCAAATCAGTGCCATCATGGGACCCTGCGCCGGTGGTGCGGTGTACTCCCCCGCCCTCACAGACTTTATCTTCATGGTCAAAAAAACCAGTCAAATGTTTATCACCGGCCCAGATGTGATCAAAAGTGTCACCGGTGAGGATGTCACATTTGAAGAATTGGGAGGGGCCATGACCCACAATGCGGTCAGTGGTGTGGCCCATATGGCGGCCGAATCAGAAGAAGACTGCCTCTATTTAATCCGTGAAATGATGAGCTATTTGCCATCGAACAACATGGAAGATCCTCCCTACGAAGCGACGATGGACGATGTCTTACGTGCCGACAACGAACTCGCCGACATTGTCCCCAGCGATCCCAGCAAACCTTATGACATCAAAGAAGTGATTACCCGCATCGTTGATGACGGCCGATTCTTTGAAACCCAAGAACATTTCGCGGAAAACGTCGTGGTCGGTTTCGCCCGCCTAGGCGGCCACGGGGTCGGCATCATCGCCAATCAACCGATGGTCTTGGCCGGTGTACTCGATATCGATGCCAGTGAAAAAGCGGCCCGTTTTGTGCGCTTCTGTGATGCGTTCAATATCCCGCTCATCGTCTTTGAAGATGTTCCCGGTTTCTTACCAGGGGTCAACCAAGAACACAGCGGAATCATCCGCAAAGGGGCCAAACTGCTCTACGCCTTCTGCGAAGCGACCGTGCCGAAAATGACCGTCATTACCCGTAAAGCATACGGCGGTGCCTATTGTGTCATGAACAGCAAGCATATCCGCTCTGACCTGAATTTCGCGTGGCCCACATCGGAAATCGCCGTTATGGGGCCGGATGGTGCGGTGAATATCGTCTTCCGTCGGGAACTCGCCGGAGCTGAAGACCAAGTCGCCAAGAAAGCGGAATTGGTCGATGATTATCGCGAACAGTTCGCCAATCCCTATGTCGCCGCCCGTTATGGTTATGTCGATGATGTCATCGAGCCCAGCGAAACCCGTGCCCGTCTAATCAACGGCCTAAATATGTTGCAAAACAAACGGGATACCAATCCACCAAAGAAACACGGCAATATCCCACTTTAAGGGAAGGAAGGTGAAATCTTATGGCAGAAAACCTCTTAACCCAACGTTTTACAAAAGTGCTGATCGCCAATCGTGGCGAAATCGCCGTCCGGATCATTCGTGCCTGTCACGAGCTGGGTCTGAAAACGGTCGCCGTCTATTCAGATGCGGACCGCAACGCCCCCCATGTCCGCTATGCGGATGAGGCGTACCATATCGGACCGTCGGCCGCTCGAGACAGCTATCTCATCATGGAAAAGCTACTCGATGTCGCCAAGAAATCGGGTGCGGGTGCGATCCATCCCGGCTATGGCTTCCTCGCGGAACGGGCCGACTTCGCCCAAGCTTGTTTCGATAATGGCATCGTGTTTGTCGGCCCTGGACCCGGCGCGATCCGTACGATGGGAGACAAACTGAGTGCTCGAGAAGCGGTCAAAGAAGCGGGGGTTCCGCTTGTCCCCGGAACAGAACCGGGCTTAAGCGATGATGAATTGATCGCGGCTGCCGACGCGATCGGCTACCCCGTGCTCGTCAAAGCTTCGGCCGGTGGTGGTGGTAAAGGGATGCGGCCGGTTCACAATCGTGACGACCTGCTCCCCTCATTGGCCAGCGCCCGCCGCGAAGCCCAATCCGCCTTTGGCGATGGTACCGTTTATCTGGAAAAATTGATTACCAGCGGCCGTCATATCGAAATTCAAGTTCTCGCCGACAGTCATGGCAACGTGATTCACTTAGGAGAACGGGAATGTTCGTTACAACGTCGCCACCAAAAACTACTCGAAGAATGCCCCTCGATTTTTGTCGATGAAGAGATGCGCCAAAAAATGGGTGCTGTGGCCGTTGCTGCGGCCGCATCGGTCGGCTATGTCAGCGCAGGCACAGTCGAGTTCTTGGCCGATGCCGATAAAAACTTCTATTTCCTCGAAATGAACACCCGTTTGCAAGTTGAACATCCGGTGACCGAATTGGTAACAGGTGTTGACCTTGTACAAGAGATGCTACGGGTGGCTCGCGGCCGTCGTTTGCGTCACAAGCAAGAAGATATCCGTATGGATGGTTGGGCGATCGAATGCCGTGTCAACGCGGAAGACCCCTTCGCCAACTTTATCCCCGCAACCGGTACCATCAGCACCTTGCGCCTCCCTACCGGCCCCGGGGTACGGATCGACACCGGTGTCTATGAAGGATCAGAAATCACCCCGTACTATGACTCAATGATCAGCAAGCTAATCTGCTATGGTCAGAACCGCGCCGAAGCGGTTTTGCGGATGCGCCGCGCTTTGGCCGAATATCACATCATGGGGGTCACCACCAACATTCCATTCCACCAACGGATGATGGACACCCACCGCTTTATCGCCGGAAATTTTGACACCAATTTTGTGGAAAAAGAGTTCAGCATGAAAGATGATGAAGGGAAAGAAGCGGTTGAAGCAGCGATCTTAGCGGCCGTACTCGCCGAACGTCAAAGCGAAGTACTTGGCAAAATGGTCGCCCCTGGCGAACGGGATACAAG
>WTJY01000004.1 GCA_011524645.1 Anaerolineales bacterium
CCACCGCTCAAACAGAGTTGGATTCCCACCTTCGTGGGAATGACAATCGTTAATGGATCAACTCCCACCAAATCCGACAGGAATAGGAATTTTATTCTGACGATTGATAAGAATGAGAGCGTGAAAATAACCTTTCTCGCTCACCTCAAAATATCTGGGTAATGGATCAGACAGAGACAACAGATCTTTCGCATCTCCTCTCTACTCTTTTCTCTCTACTCTCTACTAAAAAGGTTTCTCATGAAAATACCAATTTCGTGGTTAAAAGATTATGTAAACATCACCCTGCCCATCAGCGAACTCGCTGACAAACTAACCTTGGCAGGAATGGAAGTGGAAAAAATCCACTACATCGGGATTCCCGGTGGCCCCAACGAAAAAGATCGCTTGGTTTGGGATCGGGAATTGCTGGTCATCGGTCATATTCTCAAAGTCGAACAACATCCCAATGCGGACAAACTGGTTTTAGCCACCGTTGAATACGGGGGCGAGGAGCCTGAAGTCGTCGTCACCGGTGCGCCGAACTTATACCAATACATCGGTGTCGAAGGGCTAGCCGAACAAGGGATGCTCACCCCACTGGCCTTGGAAGGGGCGATTGTCTATGACGGCCATAAAGAAGGGAATGTCAAAACCAAGCTGAAAGGAAAAAGCCTGCGCGGCATTTACAACCGCTGTATGGTTTGCTCCGCCAGAGAGCTCGGGTTGGGTGAAGACCATGATGGGATTATGTTGTTCACCACGGCCGATCTCAATCTCAACCAATTAGCACCAGGCACCCCTGTTCAAGACGTGTTCGGGGATGCGGTTCTCGAAATCGACATTATCCCCAATATCGCACGCTGTGCGTCGATGGTCGGGGTGGCCCGTGAAGTGGCTGCTCTAACTGGGGAAAAAATCTGCTATCCAAAATATGACGTGGTTCAAGATGGGCCATCCATCGAAGGGAAAGTCAAAATCAGCACAGAAAACCCAGATTTGAACCCCCGCTTTGTCGCCTATCTAATCGAAGGGGTCGAGCAAAAGCCAAGTCCATTGTGGATGCAACGTCGTTTAGAGATGGCTGGACAACGGCCGATTAATGTGGTTGTCGATATTTCTAACTATGTCATGTTGGAAATGGGGCAACCGAACCACACTTTCGACTATGACTATATGCGCGGCCGTGCGGACCAATACGATCCCGAAGGGCCGGTCCATATCATCACCCGCTTAGCCAAAGAAGGGGAAACGGTCACCACGCTCGATGGTCAAAAGCGGGACATGCCGGAATTCACCATTTTGGTCACCGACCCTCAAGGAAACTTGAGCGTTGGTGGGATTATGGGGGGGGCCAACAGTGAAATTAGTGACGGCACAACCAATGTCTTGCTCGAAGCGGCCGCATGGAACTATATGAACATCCGCCGTAGTGGTCATGCACTGAAACTAAACAGCGAAGCCGGTTTCCGCTTCAGCCGTGGGGTCCATCCCAATCAATCCTTGTTGGGTGCGAAACGAGCGGCCGAGTTATTGCGCACGCTCGCAGGCGGCACCGTCGGAGCTGGGGTGGTTGATTATATCGCCCAAGAAACTCCACCGGTCGTCGTCGAAGTTGAACTTGATTACATTTTGCGCTGGTCCGGCTTAGACGTTACGGCCGAAACCTGTAAAGAGCTACTGGAAAAGCTAGAGTTCGAAGTCGCGATCGATGGGGACACGTTAACAGTCACCGCGCCCGATCACCGGATCGACATTTATGGGCCACAAGACATCGTTGAAGAAGTCTGCCGGATGTATGGCTATGACAATATCCCAACAACGTTCCTGGTCGAAGAGTTGCCAAAACAAGAAGGGAATGTCGAAATGGAGCGGGAAATGCGCATGAAAGATGCGCTGGTCAAGCTCGGGTTACAGGAGGTAATTACCTATCGCTTAACCTCTCCTGAACGAGAAGCGAAAATGACGGCCGATAACACCATCGATGAACGGCCGTATGTCACGCTTAAAAACCCGATTGCGGTTGATCGCTATGTCATGCGTCACAATCTATTGTCGTCAGTGGTTGAAATTGCAGCCGAAAATAGCCGCCATGCCAGCCGTATCGCCCTATTCGAACTCGGTGCAGAATATATTTTGCCAAGCGAAGAAGCACAGCTCCCGAATGAACTTCGTCGCATCGCCATTGTCATGTCTGGCGAGCGGGCGACCCCACACTGGCAAAACGGCATCGCCCCAGCGGAACAGATGGATTTCTATGACATCAAAGGGGTGGTCGAAGGGCTACTTGATGATGTTCATATTCAAGATTTGCGTGTTGCTGCGGGCAGTCATCCGTCATTCCGCCCCGGCCGAACCGCGCAGCTCAAGTTGGGCAATAAAGAGCTCGGTTGGATCGGGGAATTGCATCCGTTGGTGGTCCAAGCACATGACTTCCAAGGGGAAACGGCCGTTCTCGCCGCCATTCTAGATGTGGAACTGATGTTGCCCAAAGTGGTGGACGCATATCAAGTTGAGCCGATCGCGGTTTATCCGGCCGTGCGCGAAGACTTGGCGGTACTTGTCGATAGTAGCACTCCCGCATCTGACATAGAAGATGTCATTCGCAAGTCTGGCGGCTTCCTGCTTAAAGAGGTAACCTTGTTCGATGTCTACGAAGGGGAGAATATCCCAGATGGACAGCGTAGCATGGCGTACCATTTGACATTCCAGTCACCCAAAAAGACGCTCAAAGACAAAGATGTCAAAAAACTGCGCAACAAGATCATCGGCCAACTCGGCCGTCGTGTAAACGCAAAACTCCGCGAGTAATTTTTTAAAGGGAAAAGGAGAAAGGAGAAAGATCAATCGTTCTCTCTTTTGCCTTTTCCCTTTTCCCTTTCCTAACCTATGTTTGATGCTTTTCTCCGCTGGTTCTATATCAATTTAGTCCGATTTGTCTATTTCACCCTGATGCCGACGACCATTATCGGCAAGGAAAACATGCCGGACCCCAGTGAAGGTCCTTTTTTGGTCGTGGGAAATCACTTTAGTTATTTTGAACCCCCACTGATCGGTATCCATTTTTTCAACAAAAAAATACGCTTTTTCGTGTCACCTGACACGTTAGGAGATTATGCAATTATCGATTCACTGTATCGGGTTTACGACGATCAATTGATTTATGTCAACCGAGGGGCGGTCGACCGTAAAGCGTTACATGCAGGTCTTAATACGTTACGTGCAGGGAATTGGCTCATTATTTTTCCGGAAGGGGGTGTCACGGCCGAAGCGATCAACCTCGCCACTCGTGGTGCCAGCACCACACACATGCAAGGGGCCGATTTTTACACACGCAAATCGGGACAGCTTCTGCGTCCACGGCCGGGGACAGCCATGCTCGCCACCCAAACCGAAGCGAAAATTCTGCCGATCGGCATTTGGGGGACAGAGAAAGTAGAAGACAATCTCAGACGCTGGCGACGTACACGACTGACCATGCATATTGGTAAACCGCTCCCTCCGATGACGATGCCGGAGGGGGTACGCGGCCGTGAGCGACGTGCTTATATGGATCAAGTCGGGGATGAAATTATGCAGGCGATTGC
>WTJY01000314.1 GCA_011524645.1 Anaerolineales bacterium
TCGCTTCCTGCTTTTAGCCAAGCCATATGAAATTATCGAAGAGATTATGTTAGACACCGTCTTTTCGATTCAGGCAATGGCCGATCAGGAAGAACTGGCCGAGTTTATCGCCCGTTATGACTATGTGGCGATTCCGGTTGTTGATGAACAAGATCGCTTGCTTGGGGTGGTCACTGTCGATGACGCGATGGATGCGCTCGAAGAAGAGGTGACCGAAGACATACAGCGTCTTGGTGGATCGGAGCCACTGGAACAACCCTACTTTTCCGCTAGCCTTCGCCTCGTGGTCGGCAAGCGGATTGGTTGGCTGATGCTTTTGTTTGTGGCCGCAACCATGACCGGTGCTGTTTTACAAGCATTTGAAGATGAGTTGCAAATGGTGATCGCGCTCGGCTTTTTTATCCCGCTTGTCACCGGAACCGGCGGGAACGCCGGTTCACAAACGGTTGCGACCATTATTCGGGCGATTACATTGGGTGAGGTGAAGATGTCTACATTGCTTCGCGCTTGGCGGCGAGAGATTACGGCCGGTTTATCGCTCGGGCTATTCATGGGCTTGATGGGGTTCGTCCTTGGCACGATGTGGGGGGTCGGTTGGGAAATTAGCCTGACGGTGGCGTTGACACTCCCTATCGTCGTGATGTGCGCGACAACTATCGCTACCCTTGTGCCGACCATCGCTGATCGCTATAACATCGATCCCACCGTAATTAGCGGGCCGATGATCAGCACAATTGTGGATACGGCCGGTCTAGCGATCTATTTTAGCTTAGCGAAATTCATTCTGGGCATTTAGAAAAAAGTGATTGTATGTCTTGTCCCGCGCCTGGAACTGTAGATTCAAGACTGAATGCTAAATAGGAGACTTGGGTGTCTCAGATATAAGCACTTAAATGCTTGTCGAGTGTTGTGTTCATCATTAGGCTAATATCAGACCACAACGGTTTCAAATATAAAGGCTCTTTACGACTTATGCATTTTTCGGAGTTTTCAACATGTTACAGATAAGACGCGCATTTATCCCCTTTTTGATTGTCGGATTTTGCTTGATCGGCTTGTTTTCAGTTCTATTCGAAACGGTTTCGGCAGAGATACCAAGCGACTCGACTCATATTGCGACTACACAGACTCGTTCCCTCTATATTTTTGGCGATTCATGGGCGGATCAATTAGACAATAGTGTGATTCAAGCTGAGTTGGTCGCACGTAATCTCGACCGTGAGGTGACTGTATACCCGTTAGGGGATTCTGGAACCACAATGGCTCAATGGGCCAATGATGCTGACGGCCGGTTGACCAATTTGCTCAATCAAATTATCAATGATCCAAATTCCAATCCGATTGTCTTTTTTACCTTGGGCGGTAATGATATTTTGGGTGGTGGTTTGTCTGTTGCCACCTCTGTGAATCAAAATTTGAGTTCTCTTTTAACACAACTGGAAGCGAGCCGATCTGATTTGCAGATTGTCTATGCTCAATATGATATTTTGAATCCAAATGTACAGTCAATATGTTCGCCGACTTTAAATGCTTTGTTCGGTTCTACACAACCGGCCGTGGTCAACAACACCTGGCTTGGACTCTATAACCAAAGTGAACAGGTTGTTGCTAACTTTTCTCGCACACAGATCGTGAATACCTATGGGGCATTGCAAGGAAACCCCGGCAATCCTGACATAACTTCATGGAGCCCCGTGCAGTACATAAGTGACTGTATTCATCTTAATGCAAGTGGTTACGACCTTTATCTCGACCCGATTTTTGATGATGCATTGACTTCGCTCATTCAAGGAAATATGCCGGTTTCTCCCACGATTCAAATTGGCAATGTGACATCAACCACGGCCACTTTTTCATGGGCGGCCAATCCGGCCGCGACTAGCTACGACCTGTTGCGGACCACAACTCCATTTAGTGGAACATATCAGGTGCACGAAATTGGGGTGACTTCTCCACTTGATATTCCTGTTTATGGACAGACAAACTACTTTTATAAAGTACGGGCGAATGGGGATGTCGCGGCCGACTCGGCCGTGATCGGGGCGTTTGTTTTTGCACTTGATAGTGGGTCATAACAATTTGTTTTCAAAAGAGGGTGGGAGAGGTTTATCCACCCTCTTCTCAGCTCTTTATATTTGATATAGCTACAACAAATGTGACATATATGATATGATTTGTCAGGAAGTTGCCAAGTTACCCTTCCAATTTTCCCTATACTCAACCGAACAAATCAAAAATTACACATTACAAATTTTCTAAAAGCTATGTCCTATCAATTTCCTCCCCAAATAATAGAAGCTTTGCAACAAGCAAAGCACATTATGGCCCTAACCGGTGCGGGGACATCGGCCGAAAGTGGTGTGCCCACCTTTCGCGATGCCCAGACCGGTTTATGGGCCCAATATGATCCACAAGAACTTGCTACCCCCGATGCGTGGGCCCGTAACCCGCAGCTGGTTTGGGAGTGGTACACATGGCGGCGTAATTTAGTCGCCGAAGCACGGCCGAATGCTGGTCATTATGCGCTGGCTAAGATGGCACAACATGCCAATCAGTTTACGCTTGTTACCCAAAATATCGATAATTTACACCAAGAAGCGGGCAGCTCTAATGTCATTGAACTGCATGGGAATTTGCGCCGAATTAAGGGGGCAAATAGTGGTTGTGTCTATCCCAATTGGGAAGCGTTTACCGGCTCCCCACCCCAAGAACCGGTTAGCGGTGAATACATGCGGCCGGATGTGGTTTGGTTCGGTGAAATTTTGCCCGAAGTTCAGTTGCTTAGCGCGATCGAAGCTTCTCAAGCGTGTGATGTTTATTTGCTGATCGGCACATCTTCTTTGGTCCATCCGGCCGCTTCTTTGGTGGTGAATGCGCTACGTAACCAAGCGACCGTGATCGAAATTAACCCCAATCCAACCCCGATTACGGAGTATGCAACCTATGCGATCCCTCATCCATCTGGGGAAATTTTGCCCGCTTTGGTCACGGCCGTGTGGGGCTAAATGTTGCCTTTGTTAATGACTTACATGACCTCATTGCAATTACCCACTCACTCCGCTAGAATGTATAACTCTACATTCACCATTTAATTCGCGACACAATTAGGTAAAAAATCTCGTGTTTGAAACACTTAGTGATCGACTCCAAGCGACATTTGAATCATTACGCCGACGCGGCAAAATATCTGAAGCGGATGTAAACACCGCTATGCGTGACGTACGCCTGGCTCTACTTGAGGCGGATGTGAACTTCAAAGTAGTGAAGTCTTTCGTCAAGCGTGTTAAAGAACGAGCGATTGGGCAAGATGTCATGACCGGTCTTAACCCTGGCCAACAGGTTGTTAAAATCGTCAATGAAGAGCTGGTGCGCACGCTCGGCGAACCGGGCCGTTTGAATCTGGGGATGCAATCCCCGACTGTCATCATGATGGTTGGTTTGCAGGGTGCTGGTAAGACAACAATGACCGGTAAATTGGCGCTTCACTTGCGTAAAAAAGGAAGCCGCCCGTTAATGGTTGGGGCTGATGTTTATCGTCCTGCTGCGATTGACCAGTTGGAAACGCTCGGCCGTCAGCTTAATATCCCTGTTTATCACGAAGGGCCAGATGGAAATCCGCCGGAAGTTTGTACCAATGGTGTACAACACGCGAAAGACAATGGGTATACCGTGGTCTTGCTTGACACCGCCGGCCGTCTCAACATCGATGAGATGATGATGGGGGAGATCAAAGCGATCAAAGCCAACACCGAACCGATTGAGACATTGCTAGTCGCTGATGCGATGACCGGTCAGGAAGCGGTTCGTGTCGCGACCGACTTTAAAGACGCCGTCGATATTAGCGGTCTGATCATGACCAAAATCGACGGTGACGCACGCGGTGGTGCTGCGATTTCGATGCGTGAAGTAACCGGCGTTCCGATTAAGTTTTTGGGGACCGGTGAAAAACTGAGCGACCTCGAGCTGTTTCATCCTGATCGTTTGGCCGGCCGAATCTTGGGGATGGGTGATGTCCTTACTCTGATCGAACGTGCTCAAGAGACGATGGATCAAGAGGAAGCGGCCGAAGCGGGCAAGAAGATGCTGGAAGGGGATTTCACACTTGATGATTTCCTCAGTCAAATGCAGCAAATTAAAAAATTAGGCTCTTTGGGCAAGATCATGGAAATGGTTCCTGGCTTTAGCCAAGTCGCCAAAGATGTCGATATGAATGAAGCGGAGCGTGACTTGAAGCGGGTTGAAGCGATTATCCGCTCCATGACAGCGCACGAACGCAAATATCCGAAAGTGATTAAAGCGAGCCGCAAACGACGTATCGCTGCTGGTTCTGGAACAAAAGTGCAAGATGTGAACAAGCTTTTGCGCGATTTCCGTGACATGCAAAAAATGATGCGTCAGATAAAGAAAAAGGGTGGCATGCGCGGCTTGGCCAATATGTTAGGTGGCCGTGGTAACCCGTTCGGTATGGGATAAGCACAATTCGTCCAAATCCTGTATAATTTCCAAATTAGAAAAACGTAAAACATACAATACAGGCCAATCAGCTCGGCTGATGGCCTTTTTTGTGCGTTTTACAGAAGTTCAATCTGTTCAAAATTAAGTCAGATTTTCTGGAACGTTATCTGCAACTGTGGCATAAAGAGAAATTTATGTACACATACCGACAGGTGGTTGCAGTTCCATATATAATTTGTAACACATGGAGAATAAACAATGTTACGTATTCGTCTTAGCCGCCGTGGTAAAAAACGGCAACCACATTATCGTGTCGTCGTTGCTGATGTAACAGCCAAGCGTGACGGCCGTTTTGTAGAAAATATCGGTTACTACAATCCGTTGACCGATCCACAAACGGTTAACATCAAAGAAGATCGTGCCCTTTACTGGCTCAGTGTTGGTGCTCAACCTAGCGATGCTGTCCGTCGTTTCTTGGATACCCAAGGAACCCTTGACCGTTTAAAACGATTGCACAAAGGTGAATCGTTGGAAGCGTTGGTCGCTGAATACAACGGCGTTTCTTTAGAAGAAGTCGTTGAAGACGTAGAAGAAGCTGTAGCGGAAGTTACAGAAGAAGTTGCTACGGAAGAAGCCGACGAGGAAGCGGAAGCTTAATCGCTTAGCTATTGAACATGTCCAAAGCCTGATCGGAATTCGAGGGGTTTCCGGTCTGGCTTTGTTAGAACAGAACATTTCATCATTATGAGTGCCATTCCAATATGGCTTATTACAAATTACTAGCATAGGAGTTCGGAGATGTATCAAGACCTCGTCGAATATATTGTTAAATCGCTTGTCGATAATCCGGAAGATGTGCGTGTCACTGAAGTTGAAGGGGCATCGTCTATCGTTTTGGAAGTAACTGTTGCCGATATCGATGTCGGCCGTGTGATCGGTAAAAAAGGGCGCGTGATTAATGCGATCCGTACCATCATGCAAGTCCAAGGTGCTCGTCAGGGCAAACGGGTTTCCGTAGAGGTACTCTAATAAATAGGGCTATCCTTTTTTGTAGACGCAGTCCGGTCAATCCTCTTCGCTCCTATGTCCGCAGTGTACCATCCCCCTAAATTCATATTGATCGGCCGGATTGTGAAGCCTCACGGTGTGCGTGGGGAAGTGCTTATCGAATCATTTACCGATGTTCCTGAGCGTTTTCTCACCCTAAAAACCGCCTACCTTAGCCGTAAAGAAGGGCAGACACCTACCTCTGTGTCTGTAACTGGTGCACGCTTTCATAACTTACGCATTCTCCTGAAATTAAAAGATGTTAATTATCGTGATCAAGCGGACCATTTCCGTGGTCAATTAATTCAGGTGCCATACGAAGACGCTGTACCACTTGATGAGGGTGAGTTCTTCTTGTTCGAACTTTATGGAATGTCAGTTGTGACGGATGAAGGGGAAGAATTGGGTTCTCTTAAAGAGATTATTCAAACCGGTGCGAACGACGTATTTGTTGTTCAAGGTGCGCGGGGGGAAGTTTTGATTCCAGATACCGAAGAAGTGGTTCTCAATATTGACCGTGAACTAAGACAAATAACGGTGCACCTAATTCCCGGCTTGATCGATTAAGCCTTTCAAATCGCCTACATCATTACACACCAGACACGTTAATCATTGAAATAAAGTACGGTTTTGTCGCAATAGATCTGCACACTTGTCTATCGTCTTCCTCATCTTGCGGGTGTTGATCAGTTTGTAAAATAATACTAATTGATTATAATGCACTATATGGTATTTTATTTTTTACGGCCGTGTGATTCTATAGCTGATTTCGTATCAGATTAGGTTTAACGCAAGTGTCGCTACCCTATATGGTTAAAAATTATGTCCGGTGTTTACACAAAACAACACAAATATTGGCTAGGTTTCAATTTAGTAGATGGGATCGGGGCGATAAAGCTCCGTGCTTTGTTAGATTACTTTGGTACAGTCGAAGCAGCTTGGTGTGCGGCCGAATTCCAGCTAAAAAAGTTGGGATTAGACAAACGTTCTTTACAAAATTTCTTAAAAGTACGTCAAGAAGTCGATTTAGATCTGGTTTTTGACAAAGTTAAGCAAAAAAAGATCGACTTGCTGACTTGGCAAACAGATAATTACCCACCGTATTTGCAAGAGGTAGATGCACCACCACCATTGCTGTATGTACAAGGGGATTTGCTCCCTGACGATGAATGGAGTATTGCGATTGTTGGGACGCGAAAGTTGACCGGATACGGCCGGCAAGTGGCGCGTGACATTACGGCCGGATTGGTTCGTAAAGGGATTACGATTGTGAGCGGCTTGGCACGAGGGGTTGACACGGTTGCCCATAAAACGGCGCTAGAGATGGGGGGGCGGACCATCGCAGTTTTAGGCTCCGGCTTAGATCAGATTTACCCGCCAGAAAACCGACAACTCGCCCAGCAAATTATTGAGCAACGACAAGGGGCGGTGATTAGTGAATATTCTTTGGGGACGCGGCCGCACGCGAAAAATTTCCCGCCACGGAATCGAATCATTAGCGGGATGACCCGTGGGACCGTTGTCATTGAGGGGGGCATTAAAAGTGGCTCTTTGATTACGGCGAGATTCGCATTGGAGCAAAATCGAGAGGTTTTTGCTGTCCCAGGAAATATTAATAGCCCTGTGAGTGCGGGGCCGAATTATTTGATTCAGCAAGGTGCAAAATTGGTTACGTGCGCCGCTGATGTGCTAGAAGAATTAAATATGACGCAGGCAAATGAGCAAAAAGTAGTACAAATGGTTTTGCCTGAATCGGCCGAAGAAGCCGCGATTTTGCCCCATATTGACCATCAAGGGAGACATATTGATGAGATTTGTCGCGCTTCGGGCTTGCCAAGTGCTCAAGTCAACAGTACATTAATGATACTTGAGCTAAAAGGTATTGTGCACAATGTTGGTAGCATGCAGTATGCGCTTGCTTTATAACTCACACAGGTGTTGACGGTTAAAAATAAGGCTCTTTATGTGTTTCAAGGAGTTGCAAAATCAAGCTGTTTTGCTCCCCCCCTCCTAATAGGAGGGGAGAAAATCCAATCAGTTGATTACTTTGGCGAAGGTATTGAATGTAGATTAAGCTTTTTTTAACTAGTAAGATTAAGGCCGTTTTTTAAGTAAACTGATTTAATCTTGTATCGTCATATAAGCCCTAAGCATTACAATCTAACAACTAAAATACTCAATTAATATGAAACTTGTAATTTTTGCAGGCGGCTTCGGTCGCCGTTTATGGCCCATTAGCTTATCTCGCTCTCCTAAACAATTTGAACCGATTATTGGTGAACGATCTACCATTCAATTGGCGGTCGATCGAATTATTGATCAATATGGGGCGGAAAATATCTTTGTTTCGACCAACGAACGATATGCTGATATTATTCGCAGCCAGCTCCCGATGATTCCCCAAGACAATGTAATTGGTGAGCCCACACGGCGCGACCTTGCTGCCGCTGTCGGTTTGGCGATGGCGCATTTGGCTCACAAAGGATACGCTGATGAACCTGTCGCGATTCTTTGGGGAGACAATTATATGCGAGATGAAACGACATTTCGCAAAGTGATCGGTACGGCCGAGCAAATTATTCTCAATAAAAATGCGGAAATCGTTTTTATGGGGGAATCCCCTCGTTTCGCCAATGCCAATTTAGGTTGGATTCAATTAGGTAAAGAGCGTGGTCGTATCGGAGATCAACCTTTCTATGACTTCGGGTCACTGACTTATCGTCCTCCGATGGACCAATGCCAAGAAATGTTCGCCTCGGGATCTTGTGTGTGGAATACCGGTTATTTCGTGACCAGTATCGGATACATTCAACAAGCTTATCAACAATATATGCCGGAAATGTGGGGGCAATTAAGCGAAATCACGGCCGCAATTGGCGGAGATGATTATCAAACAAAGCTTGATGAAATCTATCCGGTTTTAGAAAAACTAAGTTTCGACGACGCGATTCTAACCCACCTTGATCAAAAAGATGCTTGTGTGCTTCATGCCCCTATGGGTTGGAGTGATCCGGGTACGCTATACGCCTTGAAAGAAGCGATTAACTCTGATCCTGAAGCGAATGTTACTCGTGGTTTGGTGATCGATGCCCATTCAAAAGACAGTTTGGTGTATAACTACGAAGATAAAAAATTGGTCATGGGGATCGGTTTAGAAGGGATGATTGTGGTCAATACTCCCGACGCGGTGCTCGTTGTCCATAAAGATGACATACGCAAAGTTAAGCAAATTGTAGAAGATTTTGCCGGAACAGATTTAGAAGATTACAGTTAAATAGGGAAAATCCAACCTCACTAACGACAAAACAATCATAGATTTATGTTTGTGATGTCAACTTTTTTTATGGAGACTGAACTACAAATAGAAGGCTATTGCCTGAAATGCAAAGAAAAACGGATCATGCAAAATCCGGTTGCGGAGTGGGCGACTAATGGGTCCCCAGCAACGCGGGCCACTTGTTCTGTGTGCAGTACCAATATGTACAAACGGGGCCATACCCCATTGCATGATCATTTACCGAAACCGGACCCAGCTGAGTTGGCCGCAGCCAAAGCTGCCAAGAGCAAAAGTAAGAAAGCGGCCGGTAAGAAAAAGAAAAGTAAAAAATCGACGAAACCGGCCACGCGCCGCTCTGGTAGCTTGGTGATTGTTGAATCACCCGCTAAGGCGAAAACGATCGGTAAATATTTGGGCCGTGGCTATACCGTTAAATCGAGTGTGGGGCATGTGCGTGATCTTTTGCGATCTCGGTTAAGTGTTGACGTTGACAACGGGTTTACTCCGGAATATCGCGTACCTAACGACAAACGTGCGGTGGTCAAAGAGCTAAAAGCGGCCGCCGCCAAGGCTAAAAATATCTATCTCGCGACTGACCCTGACCGTGAAGGGGAAGCGATCGCTTGGCATGTTTTAGAATCGGCCGAAATGGATCCAACGCGGACACAACGGATCGTTTTTCACGAGATTACCAAATCGGCCGTGCAAGCCGCGATCGAGAAACCACGTGAAATCGATATGCAACGGGTTGATGCCCAACAGGCACGCCGTATTCTCGACCGTTTGGTTGGGTATAAACTGAGCCCATTGCTGTGGCGTAAAGTGCGCGGCCGTCTTTCTGCGGGTCGTGTTCAATCGGTTGCGGTCCGTTTGGTTGTCGAGCGGGAACGGTCGATTGAAGCATTTACAGCTGAAGAATATTGGTCGGTCGGTGCGGAATTAAGCCAAGCGAAATATGGGTCAGAAGGGAAAAACCGGCCGATGTTCCGCGCTAAATGGCACCGGTATCAAGGCAAAGAGCCGGTGTTGAAAAGCCGCGAAGATGTATTGCCCCATTTGGATCACCTTGAACAGTATCCTTGGCAAGTGGGCGAAGTGAAGATCGGTCAGCGAACTCGTAAACCGACTGCTCCTTTCACCACAAGCACCTTGCAACAAGAAGCGTCACGTAAGCTGAATTTCGGGACAACCAAAACGATGCGTATCGCCCAACAGTTATATGAAGGGATCGATATCGGGGCGGAAGGAACTGTCGGCTTGATTACGTATATGCGTACCGATAGTGTGAGCGTGTCTAAAGAGGCGCAAGCGGATGCTCGTAAATATGTGACCGGCCAATTTGGGGCCGATTATGTACCGAAGTCGCCACCGGTCTATAAAACCCGCGCCAAGTCGGCGCAGGAAGCTCATGAGGCGATTCGCCCGACCGGTGTGTTCCATACACCGAAACAAATTAAAAGTCATTTGTCACGCGATCAGTTGCGTCTGTATCAACTGATCTGGATGCGCTTTGTTGCTAGCCAGATGTCACCCGCTGTCTATGACACGGTGCGGGCCGATATCTATGCCGGTGAATTGACATTGCCGATTAAAAAACGGCCGTATATGTTCCGTGCTACCGGCTCGACCTTAAAATTCCGTGGTTTTTTAGCGGTTTATGAAGAAACCGCACCGACCGATAAGCCGGATGACGGAGAAAATAAAGTCCCGTCCGATTTACAAGCCAACGAGATGATCGATTTGTTGCGGCTTTTACCGGAGCAACATTTTACCCAGCCCCCACCACGCTTTAGTGAAGCGACTTTGGTGAAAGCTCTGGAAGAAAATGGGGTTGGGCGTCCGAGTACGTATGCGGCGACGATTAACACGATTCAAAAACGGGGCTATGTTGATCGGGAAAGCAAAAAGCTTTTGCCAACGGAAACCGGGTGTATCGTCAATGATATGCTGGTTGAATATTTCCCTGATGTTTTGTCGGTTGATTTCACCGCTCGACTCGAAGATGAATTAGACACGATCGCACAAGGGGACAAAGAATGGGTTCCTGTGGTAGATGGGTTTTATCATAACTTCGCGCAGCGTCTTGAAGTTGCAGATGAAGCGTTGCCCAAGGTCGATCTCAAAGCTGAGCCGGAATTGGTCGGCCGTACCTGTGACTCCTGTGGCGAAGGGGATCTTGTCTATCGTGAAGGTCGTTACGGCCGTTTTATCGCCTGTAACCGTTTTCCCAAGTGTCGCTATACGGAACAGATTTTGATCAAAACCGGTGTCACTTGTGCCAACGGTGGTGAACTGATTGAAAAGAAAACAAAACGTGGTCGGACGTTTTATAGTTGTACCAACTATCCTAACTGTGAATTTACCAGTTGGAAGCTTCCTGTTTCGGCCGATGCCAGTGGCATTATGATTCAGGTAAACAAGACTGAGCAGCAATGTGTTGCTTGTGGCTTGAAAGAAGAAGCGACTGAAGCGTAAACTGGCCTGTTGTACCACGCAATAAAATCGATCCATTGTGGTATGCCATGAGTTATTTTATGACATACTACAGTGGGTCAAACGTGTTTGTCATTCGTCTACATAAAAAATAAGAAACTGCAGTCGTGCTCCGTGTGTGGGATGGGGCCAATACTGCCCTAGATTGTTCCGGTTACTTTCACCGCACAGGTGGTAACCGCCCAATGGAGAATAAATAATATGACGACTGAATTTGCTCAGTTCGGTTTGCATCCCCATATTTTGCAAGCCCTCGAAGAAATCGGCTTTAACGAGCCTACGCCTATTCAAAAAGGTGTGATCGATATGTTACTGGACGGCCGTGATGTGATCGGCCAAGCCCAAACCGGCACCGGTAAAACGGCCGCCTTTGCCCTCCCGATTTTGCAAAACTTAGATCCTGAGGCTGATCATGTGCAAGCCTTGATCGTGGCCCCAACGCGGGAACTGGCGTCCCAAGTAGCGACCGCTTGTGAAACATTTGGTCAGCACGGCGATGTGCGCGTCCTAACGATTTATGGTGGGCAAGAGTACGGCCGACAAATCAGCCACCTACGGCGTGGGGTCGATATTGTGGTGGGGACTCCTGGCCGGTTATTGGATCTAATCGGCAAAGGGAAGCTCAAGCTCGACGGATTGCACACATTGGTGCTCGATGAAGCGGATGAAATGCTTAGCATGGGCTTTATCGAAGATATCGAAGCGATTTTTGCGGCGACTCCCGAGACACGCCAAACCTGTTTGTTCTCGGCAACGATGCCTCCCCCGATTCGTCGCTTGGCTGACAAATATATGCATTCCCCCGAAGCGGTTACAATTGAGCGGAAAGAGCTCACGGCTGAAACGGTTACCCAACGCTATTATTTGGTGGGGTCTGACAGCAAATTGGCGGCATTGACCCGTATTTTCGAGATTGAAGAGATCTCTAGCGCCCTGATTTTCACCAAAACCCGTGTGGGGTCTAGTGCGTTGGCCCATGAAATGACCACCCGTGGTTTCCCAGCCGAAGCGTTGAATGGGGACTTGAGCCAAGAAGCGCGCGAGCATGTGTTACGCCGTTTCCGGCAAGGTGGGTTGAACTGTTTGGTGGCGACCGACGTTGCGGCGCGTGGGCTCGATATTGATGATATTTCCCATGTGTTTAATTACGATTTGCCGATGGAAACGGAAGCGTATGTGCATCGTATCGGCCGGACCGGCCGTGCGGGCAAAATGGGGCAAGCGATTTCGCTTATTACCCCCAGAGAACGCCATCGCTTACGTCGGATTGAGCAATACACCAAGAAAAAACTGACCCAGCAAGAAGTGCCGACCGATGCGGAAATTCAAGCGGTGCGTGAAGAAAAGTTACGCACGAAAATGATCATGTGGCTAAAGCGTGACCGCTGTCGGGTCGAGAAAGAGATGGTGGCTGAATTTGTTGCTGAAGGGTATGACTTGACATTGGTCGCCGCTTCTGCGTTAAAATTAGCGCGTGCCGAAGAAAAACAGCGGCCGATTCTTCCGCTTCAAGATATTAGCAAAGAACCGGAGCGGGGTCGCCGTAATCGTCGTGATCGTGGTCGTGACCGTGATCGTGATAGCGGCCGTGGACGCCGTGAGCGACGCGCTTCTGCTAAATCCCATGAAGAAGGGATGGTGCGGTTAAAGCTAAGTGGCGGCCGTAGCCAAGGGGTTCGCCCTGGCGATGTGGTGCGGGCGATCGCGATGACGGCAGGGATTAAAGGCTCTACAATCGGCTCGATCCATATTTTACCGAGCCATACGTTTTTTGATGTTCCTCAAGATAAGGTTGACAAAGTTTTGCAACGCGCTTCTGAATGCCAAATCTTCGAACACACTTTATCTGTGCGTCTGGCTCAATAAGTTATGTCTGAATCGACGACTCGTTCTAACCGAACCGAAAACATCTTACTGGTCGTTTTCGGTTTGATTTTTGTTTTGTCTCTTTGTGGGGTGATATTTGGTGTTATGTATGCCTTTGAGTCACCGGCCGGTGCCTATATGCTACCGATTTGTGTCACGCCGCTGGCACTGGCTGTTGGCGCGTTTGTTATGACTTGGATGCGCCATATTTTGCGAGTGCCGTGGCGTTACTTTTGGTGGGCTATGGGTATTTGGTGTGTCGGAATTGTGTTATTTGGCTTTGGTGGTTTCGCTATTATTAGTTCGAATGAACCGAATCAAATACGTGAAGACATCCTTTTTGGTATCGCCCTCTGTTTGCTCCCTGGAGCATTGTTGATGTTAGGAGGAACAGCCATGTATGCAACCGGCTATTCGAAGAGAGATGAGGACGAGGATGCTGGCTTATAGGGGATGTGAGTAAGCCATAGATAATGATTTCCTGTGAGATAAATCTCACGGTGATAGAGACGGTCTGCGACCTTAATGGGTTGGTAGACCGTTTTTTATTTTTGTATTAGCGTTTGAGCACCGCAACATAGGGGAGATTGCGGTAAAGCTCATGTTTGTCTAGGCCGTATCCTACGACAAACTCATCATCCAAACTAAAGCCGATATATTTTAGATCGATATCTATGATGCGCTGCGCTTGTTTGTCGAACATGACACAAACTTCCAACGTTTCCGGTTCAGCCAGATACAAGATACGCATTAAGTGATTGAGTGTTAAACCGGAATTGATCACATCTTCGACAAAGAGGATATGCTTGCTGGTGATCTTGCCGATCATTTTGGCCGGTAATTCCATTTGCACCGATTCACGGGTGGCCGAGGCGTAACGGGCGATGTCTAGAAAATAGATTTCTAAGGGGAGATCTATGGCACGCATAAGATCGGCAAAAAACGGGATTACCCCTTTTAGAACGCCGATTAAGACCAATGGACTTTCTTCAGAGACTCGAGAGGCGTAATCGGCCGTGATTGATGCCCCCAATTGAGCAATGCGCGTGGCTAATTCTTCTGCTGTGTAAATGACTTCCCCTATTTGATGTCGGGTAACTTTTTTAGTGCTCATAAGATCGATTGTGTCACACACAATCGAGCAATGCAAAAGATTCTCTAGGACGATTTAACTTGCATGCCGACCCAAAAGTGCTGTGGCCGAATATGGTTGACCGGCCGTATGGCGATTTTGCCGAGTTTTGTTTCTTCTTCAAGTGCTTGGGGCCAAACACAGCACAAGTTAGGGGTTTTACCATATTTGTCTTTGTAGTAGGCGACCGCGCGGGTTACTTTTTCTTCAAGAGAGCGTTTTTTATCATCATCGAGCCAAAGCATGCCGATATTCATTTTTATTCTCCTTTTAAGTTTCTAGTCCTGTCGGATTTGGTGGGAGTTGATCAATTAACGATTGTCATTCCCACGAAGGTGGGAATCCAACTCTGCTTGAGCGGTGGATCCCCGCCTACGCGGGGATGACAACCCTGCAAATCGACTATTTTTGAACGATTTACGCTTATCCCACCAAATTCGGCAGTATCAGTTAAGTTTATCTATTGTGGGCTGGTATTTATTTTTGGCGCATCAATGCGCCAGCGATATGAGCGGCCTTGAGGTAAAAAATCTTTTACGAGACCGATTCGCTTGAGTTTGTTTTATTCACCCTTGCTAGGTGATTTTGGGCGACGTTGAAGCTGCTGGACGCGCCTCGGTTTTTGCACGGTACGTGGTGGCTCACTTTCTTTTTTAGGCTCAGTCGGTTGCTCATCTAGCGCGTTTTTTAACTCAGGGATGTCTGCGACTGAGGAGAGGGGAGCTTGCACATCGAGATCGTCTTGATCGGGCAAGGCTTGAGATTCGATAAATGATTGCGGATCGACGATTTGGCCGTCTGGATTCGCATCGGCCGAGGTTTGGCTAGACGGTTTGGGGACCGGCTTGCTCCGCCCCAATTTCTTGACCACACGGATTAGATCACGCGGGTTGGAATTTGGAGCGGGCGTTGGCCGCGTTGGCGGCGGCGTGCTCCTCAACGGCCGAGGTTTTGCCGGAAGGGTTGGCTTGATCGTTTTTTCAGCTTCGTCATGAATATCTAACAGCCCCGATAACCAAGGATCTTCAGCGGCCGGTTCCGGTTCCGTGATCGGTGGTGGTGGTGGCGGTTGATTAAATTTAGCGATGTCGCCCGCTTCAAGTTTGCTAAAGAACGGACTGCTGTCTTCCTGTGGGGGCATCGGTGTGTGAGGTTGCTCTTCTGTTAGCGGCCAATCATGATCGGCCGTTTCTGGCATTTCCGGTACAAACTGATATGGGGATGAGTTATCCGTAATCACTGTCTTCGGCATGAGTGGGGAAGTTGCTTCTTCTTCCCCGTGCCAATGATTGGGTACTTGTTCTGTAGCCTCTTGCGTAAAATGGAATTGAGGTGGCTTATCGGTAATGACCGGCCGCGCTGCTTCTACCGGGTATTGAGGCTGTGGTTCTTCCTCAAAAAAGTTAGCTTCTGGCAACGGTTTCGGGTCCGATTTTTTTACCGGTGGTGGTGTGGGTTTCTTTCGCGGTCGTGATGGTTGATACGCGGCCGGTTTTTCCGCCAAAGTTTTGCTCGCGGGTGGCGGTGGTGGTCGTTTTGCGGATCGAAAATGTTGATCCACTTTGCTGGGTTTCTCTGAGCGGCCTAAGTCGGCGGCAGGTGTAGAGCTGTGGGGATAGAGGCTGGCGAAGATAGAGGCCATGTGCTTCATTTGTGAAGATGATGAGGCTGTTTTGTTTTCTTGTTTCGCTGTATCTATTGGCTTGGCTGTTTCTGACCCCAACGGTTTAGCTGGTGTTTCTGGCGCTGACCTCGTAGCTTTTGGCTGAACCGGCTCTGGCGCAGATCGGTTTGTTTCTTGTGGTATGTTCTGCTTTGGTACGGCCGATTCTGTTGGTTTGGCAATGATCTGACTTTCCGCAACATTCGGGTCGGGAGTTGAAGTGGGGAGTGATGGGGCGGTTGGTACAGAAGTTATGATAGATGGGGGTGTTGGGACGGCCGATGTCAGAGGGATTCGAGGTGTAACTCGGGCCGATTTGACCTCATCCTGTGGCGTCTCTTCTGCTGGAACTTCGACCTTTTGTTGACTCGGCGCGTACCAACTCGCTTCTTGATAGGACTCTGGTAGCTGAATTTGCTGAGCTTGTTGATAGAGCTCTTGGGCCAATAGTGATGGGGGGCGACGGCGTTGGATATGATCGACGCAAAAGTTAAGGTCTTTATCGAGAATGTCGGCCGCTTGGAAGCGGATTATCAGATCCCCCACAGCGGCTAAGAAATCACCTTTCCCTTTCAAGTGCTCCGCGTAAGAATCGATCGCATCTGTACCGAGTTCTGCTTCTTCGGCTGAGTTGACCTGTCCGACCAAGCGGGCGGGAACATCGGCATCGAGTAAATCGGTTAAATGGGGATGGGTAATGTCATCGGTCGCCATGACCAGATGTACCCCACATTTGGCCCCCCGGCGCACCAGATAGGTGAGTGTTTGATTGACCCCTGTCGGATCGAGAGCCATTAGCTGGGGCAAATTATCGGCAAACACGGTGATGGCCGGTGTAGAAACATTTTCTCTTAGGCGGTGTTGGATTTCCTCAACCAAGAAATCGAGCGTTTCTAAAATAATATGGGGATCGGCCGAGATCGGGGTCAACAAGTGAGGAAGCTGGGTAAACGGTTGAAACGACGTTTCTGGTTTTTGCTTGGGGGGGGTGAGGAAAATCATTTGCAAACGAGATTCCTTGTTGCAGATCGCCAGTGACAGGGCCAATGCACGGAGCAGGGTGGTTTTGCCGGACGCTTTGTTGCCCACAATAAGAGCATGTGCTGCGCTGTCTGATTGCAAATCGAGCAGGACCGGTTGATCATCCCCAGACCAGCCGAGTACGGCTGTTAATGGGGGAATATCTTTTAGGGATTCAAGTAGGGGAAGTAGTTCAACCGGTTTACGTTCTTTTTCGATGAAATCGATGCGTAGACGGCCGTTTTCGCGCTCCATCTGAATATCGACCGCGCCGAAGATCGCTTTGACCCCTTGCCCCAATACTTCGACTCCCGCTTTCATATGTTGGCGGACGTTGAAGCCGGTGATTGAATCAGCCGCGAAACTCGCTTTGATTCGTTTGCGGACATGTAAGCCTGTGAGCGTGTCCGGTTTTTGTGCAGAGTTGATCGATTTGGGTGCTACCTTGGCGCGCTTCGCCTCAGCTTGGCTATGGGTTTGGAAAAGTTGTTCAGAAGAACGAACATTATTTTCCATGGCGCGGGATTCAATTTTCTGTGGGAATTTTTTTGAGCGAGCCATAGCAGAAAATGCAAAGTAGAGACACCGAATAGACAAAATTAGAACATACGTTTGCTCAATAATAGAACCAACGTTCTGTTTTGTCAAGGGGAATTATAGGGCTCTTTACACTGTTTTTACGTGGATGGTGCTAGGGGGGTGCGGCCGTTTTGACGTGTGTGCTCCCTCTGCAATTTTAGACATCGACAGTACGTAGGGCGCGGAGCATGAGACCGATACCACCAGCGATTAGCACAAAAATGACTAGCACCACGTAGAGCGAGGTGGTGGCGAAATAGACACGGAGATTGGCGATGATGCCGATAAATGTAAACAACAGAGCGAGCCCAGCGACCGCCCAGCCGACTTTTGATTCGCTGTTGAAGAAAATTAGACCCACGCCGATCATAAAGACCACCATGGTGGCACCGAATGCGGAGACACCGATCCCACCGATGCTAAATCGGCCCCAGAAACCGGTGCTTACCTGTACTTGGGCGAGAAACATATAGCCGCCCGCTACCGTCATGAGCAGTCCGAGGAAAAAGGGGCCGAGGCCGCCGGGGGTGCCACCGGCACCGGTTTTAAGTGGGTTTTTCATGGGATTCTCCAAAAATAAATTAGGCGTTTGCCAATTTGTTAATTAAGCGCATCCGAGCATTCTGGGAGAGAGCTTTCATTCCTTCTAAACGGACGCGATTGGCGAGCCACGCAACATAGAGCAGGCTAAAGGAAATAACATTTACGTTAAGTGTTATAACCATACGCAAGGAGTCTAAACCGGAAAACTCTTGTAACCCCTGTTCGGCACCTTGGGCTGATTCAAGCGCACCGCCAAACATAACCGGATGAATGTCGCGCAGAATACGAATACTGCCATAGGTGACGATGACTGTGACGAAGGCAGCGATGACATACACGGCCGCGAAACGCCGCATCTTCTCCATATCGATTACCGCGCCACGTAACATGAAATAGGCGATATAGACGAGCCATAAAATGGTAATAGAGGTTAATCGTGGACTCCATAGCCACCATGTATTCCACGCCGGTTTGCCCCAAACGGAACCGCTAATAATGGTCAACATGATAAAAACAACGCCGATTTCGACTGAGGCGAGAGAAATCGCATCAAATTCCGGCTTGGGTTTCCATAAGTAGAGTGTGCCACAAATTAGAGCGACGAAAAAAGTAATTGAGGCGACCCAAGCTGAGCCGACATGAAAATAAAACAAACGTTGTACATGGCCCATGGTGGTTTCATTTGGGGCGTAAATGAAAATCATGCCTAAGCTGATGGTCATGGCGACAAAGGCGATGCTATTCCAAAGGAAGGTTCGTTGGGTGAATTTAGGTAGATACATAAGGTTCTTTAATGAATGACTATGATTCCATAATCATATCGATGAGTTATTTTTTCTATAGCTTAATTTTAACCTAAAAGAGTTACTTCTGTCCTGTCTCTGTTTTTATGCTCACACAATTTCATCCTTGCCAAAAGCTTTGTTATTTCTGCACGCTTGCCAAGCGTGATACATATAAGTGTTTTAACTGCGTCAATTGAATCCGACTCTGTTTAACGCGCTGCATAATGTATGCCCATTCTGATTTGTGACGCACCTTGTTGTCGTTGGATTTTTTGCCAATCTCGATCTATTTTTGGCGATATTTCTCTCTGTTTGCGAAATATAAGATTGAAAACCGATCCTGAAATTGGGGGTTGACATCAATGACGCGATGCGTTATTCTTCTGTGCATAACGCAATGCGTTACAAGTTGAGCTAAGAAATGACGCAGAGAATCATCTGCTTAAACAGGAGAAATATTATCATGACCGAACAAGTAATTGTCGAAGAACAAACCACCGAAGAAAAAGTTAACATCATCCAAGCTGCTCAAGAAACCGCGCAAAAAGCGTTGCACTTAGGCATCGGCGCGGCCGACGCAGCTCGTGAAGAAATTACTAGCTTGTTGGAAAAAGCACAAAAAGATGTATCTGAAATTCTTGAAGGATTCATCTCTCGTGGTGAAAACCTTGGTGCAGAAGGGCGCAAACGGGTTGAAGAAACAGTTGAAACCAACTTGAAACAAGCTGACGAAAATGTCACCAATATCCGTGGTGAATTCGAAAAACGGGTTGAATCGATCTTGCACCGCATGAATGTTCCAACCAAAGCTGATATCGATGCGTTGAGCAAAAAAATCAGCACCTTGACTCGCAAAGTCAATGCATTGGCTAAAGATGCAAAAGCGACTAAAGCGAACTAATTAAGCCATTAACAAATAGGTATGAGGAAAGTTTCTCCCCAAATTATTCCTCTATCCATCTATTTGTTGGGCATACCTCCCTCCTTGTTGTTGATAGACACAGTCAACTGAACGGCCGTGGTACAAACGTATCGCGGCCGTTCTCATTTTAAATGGGGGAGACACGCAAGATATCGTTAAACGGAGCCATGCTTGATTAAGCTCTCATTGCCTGTCGCTAAAACTGTCCTACAATCCTAGAATTAGAAAATTAATTTAGGCTCTTAGTGGAAATCAAGGAGATTGACATAAAAACATAGTTGTCTTTCTCCCCTCCTATGATATGAGGAGGGGGTGGGGGAGGTGGAATTTTAAAGAATTTCCCCTCTCCCCCTGCCCCTCTCCCTCAAGGGTGAGGGGAGCAAAACCGCTTGAATCTGTAGCTCCTTGAAACGCATAAAGAGCCTTAATTTATTTATTATCTATTATCAAATAAGGAGACCGGCTATGCGGGTATTAATTACCGGTTCTAGTGGGCAAATCGGCTCAAATTTGGGGACCTATTTACAGGAAAACGGACATTATGTGTTTGGCGTTGATAAGCGGCGCAACGGCTGGACCGATAAGATCGAAACACTTTATCAAGATTTGTCGATGCCTTATCGGGATTTTGAGGTGGGAATCGGTAATGTCGAGTATCCGGCCGACCTAGACGCGGTGGTCCATTTTGCGGCCCATGCCAAAGTTCACGAGCTGGTTGTTAATCCGCAACGTGCTTTAGAAAACATTACGATGACTTTTAATGTACTAGAGTTTTGCCGGAAACATAATTTGCCGATTATTTTTAGTAGCTCTCGTGAGGTGTATGGGGATATTCATCGCTATATTACGGAAGAATCGTATGCGGATTTTGCGTTTACAGAAAGCCCTTACTCGGCAAGCAAGATTTCCGGCGAAGCGCTGGTTTATTCTTATGCCCAATGTTATGGATTGCGCTATTTGGTTTTCCGGTTTAGTAATGTTTACGGCCGTTTCGACAACGATATTGAGCGCATGTTACGTGTGATCCCCCACTTCATTAATCAGATTAAACAAGGGAATCAGATTACGGTTTACGGTGAAGAAAAGGTTCTCGACTTTACGTACATTGACGACTGTGTTGCCGGTGTGAGCCGTGGGCTTGCGCGGCTGGTCGCTGGTGAGATTCAAAACCATACGATTAATTTGGCTTATGGTCAGGGAAACAGTTTGGTTAATATGGCCCGTTTTATCGGCGAAGAGTTAGGGGTTAAACCCAACATGAAGATCGAACCGGCCCGTGTGGGAGAAGTGACCCATTATGTGGCCAATATCGGTAAAGCCCGAGCCTTGTTAGATTATTTGCCACAGAACTCACTGCGCCAAGGGATTGCGAAATCGGTCGCTTGGTCGGTGGATTGGTGGGACAAACATGGATATCCGACAAAAACACCGTTGCTATAACGTGGTTCTAACGGCTTATTGCTTATCCTTGTCGCCGCGTTTGTGATCAGGAGTGTCAAAAATGGAAGATTATTTAGTACGAATTATCGCCAAAGATGCTGGCGTACGAGCTATCGCTTGTATCACAACTGATTTGGTCAATGAAATGGCAACTCGGAATGAAACGAGTGAAACCGCCACGGCCGTCATTGGTGAAGCGATTACGGGTGGAGCCCTTTTGGGCTCTTTGCTCAAAATTAAGCATCGTGTAGCCGCTAAGTTTGACGGAGACGGCCCAGTTGGCAAAGTGGTTGTTGAATCGGATGCTTATGGCAAAGTACGTGGTTATTTAGAAAATTCGGCCGTTAATACATTGCGAGACGAAGCTCCCATCGATCCATATGGTGTACAAGAAGCCTTGGGTGAAGGGGTGCTCCATGTGTCTCGTGACATGCGTTTGCCGGAATTGGTGCAAAGCTATACTCCCTTAAAACAAGGGGTAACGGACACCTTGGATTATTATTTAAATCAGTCAGAGCAGGTTAAATCACTAATTCAGGTCGGAACGGTTCTGGGTGAGGATGGGCTAGTTGTTGCGGCTGGTGGTATTTTGTTACAGAACCTCGGTGACTCTAAGGCTAATACATTGGCGTTGCTCCAAGAGCGACTGGCGGAAATGCCCCCGATTGAAGAGCAGCTTCATAATGGCACTATGCCGGAAAACATTCTAGAAAATCTCTTTGCTGGTATCGAGTATATTTATTTGGAAGAACGGCCGATTCGATTTGTCTGTACTTGTAGTCGCGAACGGGTCGAAAAAGCGATCATTGTTTCCGGCGAAGAAGAAATCCGTTTCTTGATCGCCGATGGCGGGGCGACTGTTGATTGTCATTTCTGCCATGAGCAATATGAGTTCGATGTTGATGATTTAGAAGAGATATTGGAAGAGTTGCTCGGTGAAGATGATGAGGATGAGGATTAATTGTGTGTCCGCTTGATTGATTATTTAATCAATAAACCGATTCCCGAAACGGTCGCAAATGCGACCGTTTTTGTTATAACCATGTGAGGTGAAATCAAATTATGCATCACGAAAAAGGATGAGTATAAAATGGAATTTACGACTAAAATTGCGATTGTCGTCGCTGATGATTTAGCTGGATGGCAAAAAATGAATATTGTGGCCTTTTTATCGACCGGAATTATTGCAGAGAACGATAATTTGATCGGAGAGCCATATGAAGATCGCTCTGGGGTAACATATAATCCGTTGTGTATCCAACCGATTCTGATCTTAAAAGCGCCGCGGGCCAAGCTCAATACATTTTTGGGGCGTGCTGAACGGCGAGGGGTGCAAGCGGCTATCTATATCGAAGATATGTTTGCGACCGGTCATGATGAAGCCAACCGTGAAACGGTTAAGCGGTATGAAACGGCCGATTTACCCCTTGTTGGTCTTGCTGTACGTGCTGATCGTAAAGATGTGGATAAAATCATCAAAGGGGCCAAATTACATGATTAAGTAGATATACAGAACTTTAGCGTTTTTTGGCCGTAAAGATTGATACCTATCAGGTCAAGTCAATCAGTGGCGAGGTATTTCGCTGATCTGTATTTAGATTTTTAGAAGTTAGGAGGAAATATGCGTCGTTTGATCTCGATCATTGTTGTTGTCGTTGTTATCTTAGCGGGACTCTTCGCGTATGGTTTGGTCACCACTGCGATTCAGGAAACGGTTGAGGAAAACCCCCTCAGTTCATTTATTCCTAGAATCCCGATCTCATCTTATGTGACGCCGGTGGTATTGCCTGATCCGATTACCATTGTCAAAGAAGTGAATCAATTGGCTCGGTTAGAAACCGCTTCGATTGAAATTGAAAAAGTGATTACGGCTGAGCAAAATGCGGATGCTTGGCTCGGTTTATTTGAAGATAGTATGGTTTTTGTCGCCTATGGAGAAGTGATCGCAGGTATCGATTTGCAAAAAATCGAAGAGGGGGATATTCAAGTGATGGATCCGACCACTGTGATGGTCCATTTGCCTGACGCAGAGATTTTTGTAGCGACATTGGACAATCAGCGCTCTTATGTGGCGGATCGCGATACCGGCTTGTTCACCGGTGCTGATCCTGAATTAGAAACCGAAGTCCGTCAGCAGGCGGAGCTTGTGGTGCGTAATGAAGCGATTGAGTATGGGATTGTGCTCGAAGCGGAAGAAAACGCGCAGGAATATATGCAGAATTTCTTGCATGGGCTAGGGTTTGAGACGATTATTTTTACCCCAGATAAGCCACCGACACCACCACCGTTTGAACAGGAAATTCCGAAAGGGAAGGTGCTGGCGACGCCGGCTCCCTAATTACCGTTTCCTATGGGCTATTTAGAGAAAAAAGTCCTTGATTACGGCCGATACATCCGCCATTAATGCATGATCGGCCGTTTCATCAGTGCGGGTAATCGCCAAATCAGAGCCTTCGATACGTAGCGAGTCTATGCCTTCAACGATTGTTAGTGCTTGAGCCAATGCGGAGCCTTCTTCTAACGCTTCATAGCTGTCGTATTGCTGGGGGGCTTCCCCAGCCGGAGCTAGCGGTAAGTTGGTATAAAAATGTATGATGCGGGGATCGTCTTCATCGACTTCCGCTTCGATTTCCATATATTCAGACATGAGTTTAATTTGAAGGTCTATTTGAATCGGTTAATTGGTCAAACACATCGGCGAGCGATGGCCGTTCGCTAATGAGATCGATGATATCGATATGGCTGCTACGCAGATGGTCAAGTACGGCCGTTAAGCTATTTTCATCCGGCGTCGCTTGAAAAGAAAGAATTGTGCCATCTGCTGTTGGTTCGATTTGGTACGGCGGGAGATGGTTGCCCCATGCGGTTGGTGCTTGATTGAGCCAAAGTTGATATACCGTCCCCGCTTGCACCTGTTGGCGTAAATCGTGAGGTGTTCCGGCCGCTTGGACAGTGCCTTGGTGCATAATAGCCACCCGTTGACACAGCGTTTCCGCTTCAGCTAGATCGTGGGTGATGAGCAAAATCGTGATGTCTTGCTCCTCCCGTAGCTGTTGGATCAATCGGTGGAGTTGCGCAGTGGCGGTGGGGTCAAGACTGCGGCTGGGTTCGTCCAAAAATAGGAGGCGTGGCCGGTGTAATAGGGCACGGCCGATGGCGAGTCTTTGCTTCATCCCGCTAGAGAAATAGCGAAACGGCCGGTTCGCTACGTCACTTAGGTCGATCTGTTGCAGCACTTCTTTAATGCGCTTTTCGGCCGTTAGGCCGTGTAAACCATGTAAGGAGGCAAAGAAACGGAGATTTTGAGCGGCGGTTAGCCGCCAATAAAAGCTACGTTCATCAGTGACGACGAGACCCACGGCCGTACGAATATCAGGACCGGCCGTTAGAGGATAGCCCGCAACCCTCGCTGTGCCACTGGTTGGCAAAATAAGCGTGGCGAGCATTTTGGTTAGGGTTGTTTTCCCCGCTCCATTGATACCTAAGAGCCCAAAACACTCTCCTTTTTTGACTTGTAAGGAGACATCACGCACGACCGTTTGCGCTTTGGGGGATTGCCAAATGCGCCAGCCGGCCGATGGTTTGAAATCCTTATGCAAATGTATTGCTTCAATCGCCAAATTGGTCATAATCGAGTTAGTCTAACAACCGAGATGTTGCAAAGCAACTTCGACTTTAATTTCACAAAAAACACAATGACATTACCCTCGGCTGGGGCAAAAAATGGCCGTGTAGAAATTAATCGTTTTCATGTTGCAAAAACGATCATAGCGTAAAAGTAATATGTGGAGAAAAATCTCTTCTTAACAAATGCTTAGTTGGTTCGTTGCGTATGCGAAGCAAGCAAACAACTCGTATTTTGCCAAGACATTTCCCTAAGATTACAATCTCAGAGTTCCTGTGACTTTAGGCGAAATTATCGGTGAAAAGCTTATGAATGAGCTATGGCGTAAAGTTTCTTAACCAAGACTTTTTGTAGACTTAGCGACCGATCATTTTATTCTAGTTAATATTAGTAAGTAAGAGTCGAGAGTCGCACTGCTGTACAAAGTAAAAACTTTTACGATGCCTACACAGCAGAATAATCAAGGTGAATAAAAGTTATGGCACTCGATAATGAATACAAAGAACATGTTAGAAAGCGCGTCGAAAAATATATGAAGAAGGACAAGATTCCCGGAATGACTGTGGGAATTGTTCATGATGGGGAAGTCGCTTATCAAGAAGGGTTTGGGTCGGCTAACCTGACACAACGCCGAGATATGACAGTTGAAACGGTTTTTCGTATCGCCTCAATTTCAAAGCTGTTCGCGGCCGTGGCGGTCATGCAATTGGTCGAAGAAGGGAAAATCGGCTTGCATGATCGGGTTAATGACCATTTGACCAGTTATCAGCTCCGGCCGTTTCAAGAAGAACAATGTTCGATTACGGTCCATCAGTTGCTGACCCATACTTCCGGAATTGGAGAAATCGCGCCAATACTTGGGTATCTTCGGCCGCGCGTCGCGCTAAGCATGCTGCGTGTTATTAAGGATTTGCAACCACTCTCGCGATTTTATGGCAACCGTTTAGGTGCGGATTGTCAAGCTGGTGCGAAATGGTGTTATGCCAACCATGGATATGCAACATTAGGCCAATTGGTAGCCGATGTACGCGGTGATGGATTTGGGCAAGTGGTTCAAGAGCGCATTTTAGAGCCCTTGGGCATGCATCATTCCGATTTTCGTCGTTTGAGACATATCTTGGATCGTGCAGGTACCGCTTATCGAGGGGGCTCCCGAGCGTATGATTTTAATATTATTACACTTGCTGATGGGGGCTTATTTTGTAGTATCGAGGATTTCGGCCGTTTCGCCCAAGCGATCGTTACGGGGAATAGCTCGATCCTAAAGAAAGAAACGCTCGATTCGATGATGACCCCTCATTTTCAATTGGACCCTCGTTTGCCTGCGATGGGCTTGGGTTTCTTCGTCGATAACCCGAATAAATGGGGAGGACATCGTGTGGTGAAGCATGATGGGGCGTTACTCGGTTGGGCCACCTCGTCATTTTATGCGCCTGATTTAGGGTTGTCGGCTTATGCATTTATGAATACCAATGGGCATGCCCCGTTCCATATTGCGCATGGGATTATGCGTGATTTGATTAAGGGGGATCAACCGACATTTCCTCAACCTGCAGACGCTAAACCTGAAGTATGGCAGGATTTGGTTGGGACATACGGCCCGCTTTCTGGGTTGAACAGCAATACTCGTATTTGGTTATCACATGGCGCGCAATTTAAAATTTCAATTCAAAATGGGAAACTGGTTTTGAAATCGAGATACGGCCGTTGGCAGAAAGGGATCACACTTGAACCGGCCGATCCCAATGACCCTTACGCGTTTTATGCCAACGCACAACCGTTTATATTTAAGCGGGATTTCAACGGCCGGATCGACCGAATTCAATTCGGTTACCATGAATTTTTTCGCAAAGATTTGAAATAGAGCTTGATGGTGGCAATCAGATGAAAAAAGTAATCGTTGTTGGTGCAGGAATGGCGGGGCTGATGGCTACGCGGACATTGCATGAAGCGGGTGTTGAGGCGATCTGTCTTGAAGCACGGCCGCGGATCGGTGGTCGAACCCATACCGATAATTCGCTGGGGGTGTCGGCCGACTTAGGGGCAGCTTGGATTCACGGACCGATCGGGAATCCGTTCACGCCGATTGCGCATGAACTCGGGATCGAATATGGCGAAACTGATTTTATTAATCGTAGCGGCAATGTGGTCCAAGCATATGGTAAAAAAGGGGAGCCGCTCGATATGGTTGAGTATACGGCCGGTCATTATGCGGGGGCGGCCGCTTTTGCCCTGCAATCCGGCTCACTGCTGGTCGATCCCCCAGAATCGGCCCCACAATCGTTGGCTGATGGGCTGGCGAGCTTGCCACGGCCGGAAGGGATGAGTCAAGCGAAACAGTTCGGCTTTGATTTTTGGGTCGATTTGCATCTCACTTATCTTTGTGCGGCTGATCGAGAGACGATTAATTGGAACTTGATGGACACCACCGTTCGTTTACCTGGGGATGATTACTTTATTTACGGGGGGGGATATAAGGCGATTACCACCCATTTGGCGGATGGTTTAGATATTCGGACCGGTGTCGAAGTGACTCAGATTGCCTATCAAGATTCTGGGGCGATGGTTGAAAGCTCGGCCGGAACGTTCGCGGCCGATTTTGTTGTAGTTACCGTACCGCTGGGCGTATTGAAAGCGGACGTGATTAAATTTTCACCCTCATTGCCAACAAAAAAACAGGAAGCGATTCAACGAATCGGTTTTGGGCAGTATGAAAAAGTGGTACTTCGCTTTGATGATTTTTATTGGCCCCGCGACAAACAGCGGTTGATTTCTTTTCATGATCCGGCCGAAAACGAGCCACAGCTCTTTCCGCTCTGGTTCAATATCGGTTATTACACCGGTGAACCGGTGATTTTAGCTTATCATGCCGGTGCTTTAGCCCGTTTTATCAATGAGTGGGATGATGAAACGCTCGTCGGCCGAGCCACGGAAGCGTTGCGCCAGATGACCCGAAATGAAACGATCCCTGATCCGGTGGGTTATGTGCGCACCGGTTGGGAGCGTGACCCGTTTTCCCGTGGAAGCTATTCATTTGATCACGTGGGGCAAAAAGCGGGTGATCGCGATACGTTACGTCAGCCGGTCGGCCGACTGTATTTTGCGGGTGAAGCGACCCATCCCCATTTTAATGCAAGTGCACACGGCGCGTACGAGAGCGGGATTTGGGTTGCGCGTCAAATCTTGAAGAACTATTATGGCAATGTCACATTTTCGATCTAGAGGGCTTTCTAAGATGAAAAGCCCTAGATCGGGTACAGTTTGATTTAGAATGGGATTGTTTTATCCATGAAACAAATACAAGATGCGAAAAAATACCCCTCCAGTAAAATTCTCAGGTAGATCAATTACAATTGCGTGCACTAATCAGAAACGCTCGGAGCATTTCTACGCGGACATCTTAGGCGCAGAGCTTATTCATGGTGACGGTTACGGTAGTTGTTGGTATCAGCTCGGCTCGTTTACGATCTCAATAATAGCGAATGCCAAATACAAAAGTCCCACACAATTCCCAGACCATGCGATGCCTGTGTTATGGCTTGAAGTTGACAATATTAGATTGGCGCACGAATATCTGAAAAATTCAGGCGTGTCAATCATTCAGGCTCCTGATGAGGATATGTCGATGCTTGTTGCGGACCCGGATCATCTTGTCATTGAAATTTGGCAAAAGTAGAATGGAAACGACGATATTCGTGCCCCTATGTATGAGCTTTGTATCTTCAATTGCCACTGTCTAATCAAACGCATAACGCTATCTGATGATCAACGGTAAATTAATCGTTTCGGCCGCTGGAACAACTACTGTAGCTCGATTCCTAATCTTCACCGTATCACTCCCTTGTAAGCCAGAATCGGTGTCTTCACAGGTTAAGGTGTAAGTGAATTGCCGTTCTTCTGTTTGGCTAAACAACTGGCTACCTGTGGTTGGCTGTGTGCCTGACCAATCACCCGTCGCTTGACAATGGGTGGCATCGGCCGATGTCACCCATGTGAGCTCATACGCCATTTCCGGCTCAATGGTGACCGGATTTTCAGAGCCGTTGATGCGCAGATCAACCAGCGGGGTCTCATCTTTGGGCCGCAGTTGCACATCATCAATCATCAGATTAAACGTCTCTGCGGTTGAGGTTTTAGAAAAAATCAAACGGATAGGGCTATCAGAAATTGCGACATATTCGGCCGTAATTTGTTGCCACACACCTGTCCGGCTTCCGTCAGTACAGAAATTGGCGATGTGACTGCTGTTGAACGTGCCATCGGCCGGGAACGTCACGTTTTCCGGCGCCAACGCGAGCCACGGGCCGCTACTCTCTTTGCTCAAAAGCTGTAAGCGAGATTCAAAGCCGTTGCTTCCGGCCGAATATGCCCCACACTTATACCAAAAACTCAAAAAATACCGCTGTCCAGCTTCCAATATTACCGGATCTTGCATAAATTCAGATCCAGTTTGATCGCTAATCAGCCCAAAATGGCTCCAGCTATGCGCGACCGCTTCATCTTCTTGGTAGATCGCGTTTGCCGGATCGGCCGTACTCCCCAAGGAACTGAAATCAGATTGAGTCCAGCCTAGAACATCGACATCGGGAGCATCGTTTGTGTGGGTTTCAAAGTCACAATTTTGCACCACTCCTGCACAGCTTGTCAGGCTGACGTAGTTGCTCTTGACGAGGCTGTTGGAGCCGTTGTTATTTTGCACAAACAGGGTGACGGTGTAATCGCCAGGGGTTGTGTAGATGTGGCTGGGATTTTTGTACGCCGCTTGCGAGGTAGCAAACGTGTTGCCATCTCCGAAATCCCAGCGCCAGAAGGTTGCTTCTGGATCGCTTGTTTGATCAACAAAGTTGACCTCAAATGGGGCGTAACCGACTACTTTTTCATCGTCGCCAACTATTTTAGCTTCTTCGGCCGAAAAGTCAGCGATTGGAGCCCCTTCGGCTGAAGCGTATGTGATTTCTAAATAGGGAGCATAATCAGGATGGTTTTCATCGGCAAAGGTCGATCCCATATGTAAATCGTACCCTAAAATGTAGGCACTGTACGCCAAAAACGCTTGATTTTGATTCGCTGTAAAATCTTGAGTCACATCCCATGAGAGTTCAAAAAAGTTGCCGCTGTTTCGTTGCTCAAACCAAGTGGCGGCGATATTACTTGTTCCGATCGCCGTATTGTTCCAGTTGGCTGTTGCGCGCCCCTGCCAATTATTCGGATCAACATGGTCAAGCTGAACCATCATCCGGTAGCCATGATAAAGACCGGTGTTAAATTGCTGGGTCAGTTTGAGCTTGGCTGAGAGCACAACTTTGCCATCTAAATCGGCCGTCTGACCCGCCAGCGGGACACGCAAATAGCTCCGTGAGAAGCAGGGCCAGTCAGCAATGTTTCCTTGATTTTGGATGTACGGGGCATCATCGGGATGGGTCTGATAGGGCCAAACGGTGTAAAAACTGTGCTTGCGCGAGCCATAACGCTCCCCACAGAGGTCGAAACCAACACCGCCCACGGCCACCGTCTCAGCGACCGGAATGCGGAGCGTTCCTTCAGTCCCTTCAATATATTCGTCTGGGACGTACTCTTGCCAGTACGCTTCTGCAGGATGGCCTGTGTCGGCGAATGCTTCGTCGAACTGGCGGAAGCTTGCACCAGAGAAGGATAGTGCTCCCCAGTTGGTGGGAACGGCCGTATCCAAATTCGCCACCGGCCAGCTTTGGGGTGGCATATCAAACGTTTCTATCGTCGCATCACGGTCATGCACCACAATGGCAAAGCGCCATGTTTCATGGTGAGGGGGTGAGCTTCGCCCCATGCTAGCCCATGGCAGGCGGGCCGTTGCGACAGTTCCGATGCTGTCATAAAGGGTGTTGTTTGGCGACTGACTAAATGGCGCCCAGTTGGTGCCCATGTCTGAATAAAATTCAGCGTCCCAACCGGTATAAAAACCGGCCGTGCCCACAGCGGCGGGGTCGGGATAGTCGGCCGGATAGCCCACCTGCCACTGCGAGCCGTCCCAGACAGATTTTGCTTGGTAGCGCATGGCGGCGCGATATTTTTCAGCGGTACAATCTGCGTCACCGCTGAAACAAAAGCCATCCTCCAACGTAAAATCATAGCGGAAGCTTTTGCCCGCTTGCAACGCTGTGGTGTTCGGGTCAGTATGCAGATAGATGCTTATCGAATCCCATGCATCAAATGTTTCTGGCTGGCCGATTTCTTTATAGGCTTCAGAGGCGCCGGTTTCCCAATCAAATCGCACCTTCTTGTCGATAATCATCATCTCCAAATGAATGCCTTCGTCGTTGTAGGCGATCTTGGCTTCGGTGTAGTTCTCCCCGATCCACTGGTGTGAATAGGGGTCTCGATAGGAGGGTGCTGTGCCAACAAGCTGGCCGCTGGAAATAACATCGTCGATATTAAAGCAATCCTCTTCCGTAAATGTTGCGTTTTGATAAGCCAGCTTATCTGCCTCTGAATGGTCGCTGTCCGCCATGTATTGGTCGTAAGCCGTATAAAAAGAGGCACATTCTCCATAGTTGGTGTAACTGTCATTATCGTAATCGTCTTCACTGGCATCGTAAAATTGCTTACGGGTCAGGCTTGGAACGGGCAGAATGTACGTGCTGGGGGAGACTAAGGTGGCTCCATCTCGTTGGGCCAGTTGGTTCCCGTCAAAGTCAATTTTGGTGTGATTGTCAATAGCACCAAACCAGAAAATGGTGCTGATGCCACGGTTGTCTCGCTTGATGCGATTTCCTCCGGTGTAGGTGGTTTCACAAGGGCCTTCACCGTTGACAAAGGTGATGGTGTTGCCTGAGACGCTGGCGATTTCATATCGATTGACGGTGTCGCCCGTCCGATTCCCATCGATGAAGATGTCCCCCGCTTGTACGGAAACGGTTACCCCATCGACAGTAAGGTTGGTGAGCGACGTGTTGTTGGTGACCACAACTTGATCTCCGACACAACTATCTATTTGAATGCCTCGAACGAGGGTGCGGGCATATTTGGTTTCCCATGCGTTCCAATCGTCGGCCGGTCGGTAAATGGCGGGGCCGTTGGTGCATTGGTCAAATACGGGATGAGCGTGGGTGCAGGCGAGTATGCCCGCATTGTTGGGGTCATTGGGATCGTCGGGGTTGCCACCAAG
>WTJY01000237.1 GCA_011524645.1 Anaerolineales bacterium
CGATAAAACGCCTCATTTACAATTTATCGTTTTTATAGTAAATGAAGAACTGACCCACCTGCTAACTATTTACGTTTTCGCCAGCAGCCTCCAGCACGCCCAAACGGGTCGCCGCTACAGCCAGCCCCAACAACATCCAAAAGATCGTGACCGCATGCAAAAACTCTAAATTAAACAGATAGTGGTCAAAAATACCGGCAACCAAACCGGAGAACACCGCCGCATGCAAGCCCAACCAAATCGGGTCTAATAGCTCGTTCTCAGCAAAAACATGGCGATTTAGATACGCGTAACCGAACACAGTCCCGATAACAGCGAAAAACGCGAGTAAACCCAGCACACCCATCTGTTGTCCGATCGTGAGATACACCATCGCCACACCTAAATAGAGATCGATATCGGGAGAACCCGCAAAACCGACACCAAATACCGGATAACGGCCGATTAATGTCAATGCGTCTCGATATTCACCAAACCGCATCTGTGTGGCTAAGTCGGCTCCGGTAAATCCATCAACCAAACGAATCAGATATTCTTGGGCGATCGGCAATAAAAGCAAAACCACACCGGCCCCTAAAATATAGGGAATCAAATTCCGATAACGCAACATCGCCACAAAACCAAGTCCTGCTACAAGTGCCAAGAAAGCACCGCGTGAGAAAGTCAGAATAAGGGCGAGGAAAATAAAACCGAACAGGATAATAGTGAGCCAGCGGGGGAAAATCGGCCGTTTGGCGACCAACTGAGGAGCCGCCAAGGAACCGATCAAAACCAATAGACCACCAAATACGTTCGGATCGACCGAGGTGCCGATCGCCCGTTCTGACAAATCAGGGTTCTCTTCGATATAGCGAATGACCCACCCACCAGGGTAGCCGATACGGGCCAGCATATTGAGCAATTCATTGGCCAATTCTTCGGGGAGTAGCCATAGGCCGATCCCGATCGCCCCAGCGGCCGCCCCTGCCAAGATCACGACGCGGACCAGCCGTTCAAGCGTTGTCCAATGGCGACAATAATCGACAATCACGATCACAAAGCCCAAACTGAGTAGCAATTCAGCGAACTTGCGGAGCAATTGAGAGGTAAGCGGGCCGTTCGGCAAACCGAAAATAAAGGCGAAAATCGCCACTAGAATAAAAATAACCAGCGGCATCGTGACTGGCGAATTGGCAATTTTCGTCTGTTGCCCTGTCACCAGTCGCAAGACCCAGACCCCAACGACCGCCCCCAATGCCAAATCGAGGAAGGTCAATGTAATGACCACCTTAAATGGCAGGGTGGCAAAGGGGAGTAAGCAGACAACCGCAATGACGCCCCAAAAGCCGATTTCGATATCGCGTAAAACGATTAGAGCGGCCAGTAAGGCCAAAAGAACGGCGGCCGCGACTATCGGACCACCAAATGCGAGAATTAGGCCGCCAGCAACCGCTGTGCCACCCACAAGACCTCCCACAAACCATGGGGTTTGCGCAAAATCTAACCAATCCCGCTTTGTTTGTTGCGGGTTAAACTGAGGAATATCCATCTTATTTTTCGTAAGAAAGGGCCATTTCAACGGCCGCTAAGGCGTTCACGACACCGAACCCAAAGGTGTTGTTGGCAGCAACATCATTTTGAGACGATGGTCCACACGGAGAGGTATCGCCGTTCAAGGGAATTTCTGTAGGCACGGCCGTAGCGCGAATAATTTCTTCTGTCGCATCAATATCGCCAATCAAATCAGGATTCGCTGACCAGAGCAAGGCGACAACGCCAGCGACATGAGGACCTGCCATCGATGTCCCTTGATTCGAGACGTAACCACCGCCGGGAAGGGCCGAAATAATATCGACACCGGGCGCAATAATATCCGGCTTAATAATGACATCATCGTCATAATCAATCGCCGGACCACGGCTACTAAATGAGGCGATCGTTCCGGCGGGGGTCAATGCCCCCACGCTAAACACATCGTCATTATTCGCCGGAATCCCAATTGTATGACAAGCGGGGCCGGAATTACCTGCACTAACAACCATCATTTGCCCTGCGTTTCTCAGTTGCAAGGTGGCCAAACCGAGCGTTTCACCGTCACACCCCTCTTGGAACGGACAACCCCAGGAGTTATTGGTCACATGCGCCCCTAAGGTCGCATCCCCATCTGCGAAAGAATCACCACCGATCGGGAAGGGGGCAAATAAAAATTCCATACACGCCAAATAGTCGCTAGGATTGCCTAGGTTAAAGGGTAGATTTCGGCAAGCGATCCACTCTGCATCAGGTGCGATACCGATCCCTTTACGGCCGACCGAAGTTCCGGCCGTGTGTGTCCCGTGCCCATTGCTATCTAATGGAGCTTCCTCGCCTAACATCGGGTCGAACCAGTTATAGTCGTGATTCCCTTCACGGCCGCGATAATTTTCGCTCAGTGCTTCGTGTTCCCAATCGGTCCCCGAATCAGCCACACCAACCACAATCCCATCTCCTTCAATACCGAGATCACGCCAAACTTGCGGGACATCTAATTCACGCAATCCCCAAGTGACATCGGCCGGTGGATCTACTGGGGTAACGAGAAATCCATCTAAATCGGCCTGCTGAAAACGGTAAATGCGTGCTTGCGGTGCACGTAGCACATGGCTAACCTCGCTGTTATTGGTCAATTGAAGACGAAGTAACGGGTTGTAGGTCCGAACTTCAAGCCCATTGATCAGGTAAAACGGAGTATATTGCCCACCACCGACTTCAATAATACGCCGAATGCGGTTTTGCGAGCGTGTCGCATGATCGGTCAAATTGTCATAAACGGCCGCCACCCGCTCATCACGATCTTCAATTTCCAAGGCAAAGCTGGTGTCAACTTGATCATTTAAGGTGACGAAAAAGGTCGTCGGTTGCAAAAGTGGACCGCCCCAAACCAGCGTATATAACGCCCCAACACCACCGAACATGACCAATCCTAAAACCCAGCCTAAGCCACGCCAACGGAATAGTGACACAAGCCAAAGGCGCAAAAAGATTAAAATGAGAAAGGCGATAATCGCCCCGACCGCGCAGAACAGCATGATTTGGAGCCAATATACGGCTGTATCGAGCATAAAATCCATCTCGACCCCATCGCTCAAAATCAGGGGGGTCAACAAAGCGGCAAATAAGAATAAATATGCATTCCCCCAGCTACGGCGCACGTCTGGCATCGGCGACAAATTTAGAACTAACGCAGCCAGAAACGCACCTCCAGCTAAGAGGTTGCCTAGCATAAAGTTTTGGACCAATAAGCCACGCCCTATCATGAACGCAGGTGCAAGGCCAAACAAAACAAATCCGCTATAAAAGATAGCCAATCCCGGTTTCGTCTGGCCGAACGTTGGTTCAAAGCGGAGCGGTAACACCAGCATAATGGTACAAATTCCGGCCAGAGCTGCCGCTTCAGCGATCGCTGTAATCAACTCTCCCATATCTCCTAGCGAGCCAACAGAGGCGAACGGCATCGTCATCAGTAAACCAAGTAGCAACGTAAACCCCAAAGATGAACGACTTTTGCTCAAATCGACATTCGCATCTTCCGGAATCTCGTTCAACCAGCGCGACATGACCCGCCACATAATAAAAACGACGATCAAATTAAAGATCGCATAGGGCCAATTGGGAATGTGAATACCGAACGGGTAGTGATAGAGGGCCAAATAACCGCCGGTCACAATCACATAGAAAGCGGCCGCTCCAAAAGCACGGCCGATGCCCCGCCATGGGGCGTAACGAGACCAACGGCCGAGCAAAGCAAAGATCAACGAAATTAACAGCGCACCTCCAGCATAGACCAAGGACGCAACCCCATCTTGTTGCCATTGCTCTAAGCCAAGCGGAATCCCACCATTTGGCGATGTCGCAATTTGCAATGCATTACCCGCGACAAAAGCGACCACAGCAAAAACAACCAACAAAATAATCGTAATTAACCCGAAAGAGCGATAAGGCTCTTTTGGTGGCAAATCAACCACGCGGGGTGGTGCTTTTTCAATTTCATCCCAATCGATCATAAGTACCTCAGATGAGTCATTTAGCTGCTTGCTCGCAGGTCATGTTTAGTGATTAGTTTGTGGCATTAAGCTGATTTTCATCAGCGAAATCTTGCTGACTCATTTACAAAGGAAATTGTGTCAGGGATTGGTCGATGTGGCAAGAAATATGATTCAGATGCTTATGGAACCAATCGGTCGCCAGTGTCGTTCTATCCCTAGAAAGAGAAGAAATGCTTAACCTATTATCAATTTCAAGGAGTAAGAAGATCATGGCGAAAAAAATATTTTGGATCGTAGCCGTATTAATGTCGCTTATATTAGTTGCTTGTGGCGGTGAAGATTACCCAGCAAGTGAAGCACCGGCCGAAGACTTCGCTTATGAAATGGAAGAAGTCATGGAGTATGAAGAAGTTGCCGAAGAGGCGATGGACGAAGAAATGCTTGATGTCGAGTACGAGGCCGAGCGAGAAGTGGCGCTAAACGATGACACAGCGATAACGGCAGACTCGCAAAGCCGGACCTCCTCCACAACGACCAAACGGCTTATTATTAAGGAAGGGTTTCTCGAACTATTAACGGAAAACACCGAAAATATTGTCAAAGAAGTCAGCAATCTAGCGGCCGCAACCGGAGGCTTTATTCTGGAGCAACGTGTTTGGGAAAGCAACGGGTATGGGTACGCGACCATTAAACTCAGTGTGCCGGTCACCGAATTTGAGCGTTCTATGAACGTCCTACGTGAACTAGGGGAAGTCACCCAAGATGCGGCGACAGGGCAAGATGTCACCGACGAATATGTTGACCTAGAGTCTCGCTTAGGCAATCTACGGGCGACTCAAGAACGGTTACGTGGCTTTTTGGAAGATGCCACAAAAGTGGAAGATGTGCTGGAAATCAATGAAGAGCTGACAAAAGTTGAAGAAGAGCTCAGTCTTATTCTAGGTCGGATGAATTATCTAGCGGATCGGGCCGCTTTTTCGTCGATTACACTTACGATCAATCCGATCATTCCGACAGCCACCCAAATGCCCACCGCGACCCCAACCCCTGTGCCACAATGGGAACCGGGCAATACGGCCCGCGATGCGGCCGCAAGTCTACAAACGGCCGGACAAAACACAGCTGACTTCCTGATTTGGAACATAATCGCGTGTGGTCCATGGTTGCTCTTACTCGGCTTCTTTGGCTATCTCGCTTTAATTACTGTACGCCGTTACGCGGGTGACAATGCCCAAATTTTGCCACAACGGCCGCGCCCAAATCGCCCAGAACAGCCAACGGAGCCAGCAGAAGAAGATTCAGCCGCATAATTTCTAATACAAAAATGCGCGCTCTATCACTGAGCCTCGACCTAAATCCCTCCCTCGGGGAGAAGCATTTAAATAAGTCGCGATTTTTGACCATCATTCGATCAAAAATCGCGACGCCCCTCTGTGTATCACTGAATATTAACTGATTCGATAATCGTCTTAGCGATATCTGGACCAGCTTCATAGGGTGCGAATAAAGCCATCAAATAAGCTTCGCCATCGACTACGGTTACAGCAACAAAGGCGTAAAATTCGTTTTCTTCGTTTTGTCGCGTAAAAATCACCCAATCATAAGGGCCGACTGGGGTTTCTGTAAAGGTAAAACCGGCCGCACCGTTATCCATCTCGGCCGCCGAAAGCCCGACCCACTCCTCCAAAACCACTACGGGATCCTCTCCCGGTTCTGAATCAAACGCCACAAAGTTCAGTTGATTAATGCCCCAGCCATACTGCAAGGCCGCATTCTCCACAATCGGTGGCCATGAGTTCGGTACAACCGCTTGCATGCCCAACTCTTCGATTTGGACCGGAACAAAACGGCCGACCGCCAATTGTTCCGCGCTTGGAACCAAATCTTGTAGTGTTTGTTGCTCTTCAGTTAATGTAGCTGTAGGGGCTGGTACCGGTATCGCTGTGGGCTCTGGCTCTGGATCTGTTCCACAAGCCACCACCAACATAACCAAGCATCCCAACAAAATTATCAATCGTTTTTTCATCTTTCCTCCAGAATCCCCATTACCTCGATTAATCGGGTCGCATATGTACAACGAAAAAGCACACTATGACCAGATCATCCACCTAATAAAATTTTTACTCAAGAACGCGAGTTTAAGCACTGTCACACGTCGAGCAAAATATAGAGTGTCTAGTAGCAAACGGTTCGCGCTCGAAATTTGGTCGCGAACGATTTCACCCTTCAGCCCTCCGCCTTTTACCAAGCATACGACACATATTTAGCTTTTACCTCTTAACCCACATCCGCTGTAAGGTTCCAACCCATAAATCATCATCAAGTTGGTGTTCTTCGACCGGCTCCTCGGTTCTCTGACGTACCACCTGATGCCAAAACTTACGGGCCTTATCGTTATTCGGTGTTTGCGCTAAATGCCATTCCCCAGACACAAGATCAAACAATCGGTTGGCCATGCCGATCCCCACACCACGGCGGCGATATTGGCGCATCACAAAAAATTCTTCGACCACATTGGCTTGAGGAACGTCAACAAGAAAGCTTCTCTGGCTAATCATCGCAAAACCGGCCCAATGGCCATCAACACGACAGAGAAAGGCACGTGCACCTGGCAATGTCCAAAATCGCTCGGTATTGATTTCCGTAAAACGGCCGTTTTCATCGACCCAATCCCCTTCAATTTCGCTAAAGTCGTAAAAATAGAATTGCCCTAACTGACGCAAAACAGCATCCTGCTGGGGATTAATTTCGATGAGTTCAAATTCTGCCATAATGTATTTCGAAAGCCGAACGGATAAAATGCTAACGCTCAATACATCCTCGGAACACGCGCTCCGATATGGGTCAGCACCTCATAAGAGATCGTTTCAGCCCAAGTTGCCATCTGATCGGCCGTAATTTCCATACCGGCTTGACGACCCAGCAAAATTACTTCATCACCAACGGCCGCATCGTCATCGCCCAAAGAGACCATACACTGGTCCATACACACACGGCCGATAATGGGATATGACCGGCCGCGAATCAATACATGCCCTCGGTTCGACAATAAGCGAAACAACCCATCTCCATACCCCACCGGTATGGTCGCGACCGTCGTCTCCTGATCAGAGATCCAAGTCGAGCCATAACCGACCGGCAAACCGGCCGGGAGCCGTTTTAGATGAGCGATCTGCGTCCGCCACGTCGCGGCCGGGCGGACCAAGATCGGCCGCGATGCCAACGCACTCGGGTATTGACCATACAAAATAATCCCAGCCCGTACCATATCAAAATAGGCCCCGGGCAGTTGCAAAATACCGCCAGAATTGGCCATATGACGCCAACGTGGAGGAGTACGGTTCGCCTCACCATAAAAATCTAAAACCCGCAAAAAGCGGTCCAATTGTGTTTGCGCATGTTGCAACCCGTCAGGTGCCATATCGGCATTGGCGAAATGGGAATAAATCCCCGTCACTTCACAGCACTCAGCTTGTTCGGCCGCAGACAGCAACTGCACCGCTTCATCATACTGAACCCCGATCCGCCCCATCCCCGTATCGATTTTCAAATGAATCTGTGCAATTTTCCCCCGCTGTTTCGCCGCGTGGTTCGTTTCACGCAAACTATCAAGAGAAGGGACGGTTAATGTTAAATCGTAATCTAAACACAGATCGGCCTGTTGATACAGTGGTGGCCCAAGCATCAAAATCGGTGTTTCTATCCCCGCTTGGCGTAGCTGAATCGCTTCTTCAGGGAACGCAACAGCGATGTATGGCGGCCGATAAGGGATCATCGATTGCGCGACCGCCACCAGCCCCAGCCCATAAGCGTTCGCTTTAAGCACCGGCATCACAGGCACAGGGGCTACGAATTGTTGGATCGCATTATAGTTGGCTTGCAATTGAGGTAAATCAACGTGCAAATGGGTGGGTCTGATCTGAACCATAAGGGGGGATTATAGAAAGAGACAGCCGTAAACCAAATAAATCGGCCGTGACCATGAGCAATCACTAAAAAGAGTTGCCTCTCTTGAGGGCGTCACATCTAGAATAAATCGACCGGTATAGTCCGGCCGATCACTGTGTTATAATTCCATCATGAGACGAAACCCCCATCGCTGGCGCGCCATCGAAAGCCGACTCGGCCGTGCCATGAATGCATGGGTTGCCACTGTGCGCCCTGATCATACCCCCCACCTTCTCCCCGTTTGGTTTGTTTGGCTCGACAATGTCTTTTACTTTGTTGCCGCCACAGATAGCGAGCAATTCTATAATCTACACGGGAATCAAAGCATTTCAGTCACCCTCCCCGATGCCGAGCGTGTCATCATAATTGAAGGAGAAGCCCACGCCAGCAATCACCAAACAACACAGAAATTAGCTGACTATTTCTATGGTAAATATGAATTTGACTTTACCCAAGATCGTGAAGTCAGCTGGCGACTCGTAGAAGTCACACCCAAACGTATTTTGGCGTGGGGTGATGGGTATGACAAAGAAGGAATTGAGTTGCTCTAGCTCTATAATAATCAGTCTTCGAAAAGAAAGAGAAAAATTAGAAAATATTAGCAGTCTCTTTGTGCGACTGCTAGAAATCGGTTAATCTTACACAGTTCAAACCCACTCCCTCTAAAATTCACCATGTTTAACCGCTAGGCAAGCCTGATTTTCTATGTTAAAAACAAACAAAGACCCTGTGATCAGCGTTACAGCAACTTGAACAGTACAACGTGATAATAACAAAGATAGCAACTCAAATTTTCAAATCAGCAGATATTTCTGAGGCGGTGTCTACAGGAGGACATTCGAAACCATGAGATTTGACAGATTCACGCAACGGGCACAAGACGCAGCGTCCCGAGCATACCAAATCGTACAAAGATATAGACAAAGCCAGATTGACACCGAGCATTTACTCTTAGCCCTACTAGAGCAAAATGAAGGTGCGGTCGCGCAAATCTTAGAAAAATTAGGGGTCAACGCCAGTGCCATGGCGCAACGTGTTGAAGATACTATTCGCGCAGCCCCTAAAGTTAATGTTTATGGTGGCGGTGTTGAACAGATTTTCGTCACCCCACGCGTTCGGGCGATTGTGGAAATGGCCCAAAGCGAAGCGACTCGATTAAAAGATGAATTTATTTCAACTGAGCATATTTTCTTGGCGATCTCCAACGAACGTGACACCAATGCGGTGTTGATCATGCAAGAATTCGGGGTGACTCGCGAAAAAATTACAGAAGCGATCCAACAAGTACAAGGCGGCACCGCCGCTGATGGGACAACCGGCGAACCGAAATTCAAAGCGTTGGCCAAATATAGCCGAGACTTGACCCAGCTAGCTCGTGATGGCCGTCTTGATCCGGTGATCGGCCGTGAAAATGAAATTTTGCGCTTGATCCAAGTCCTTAGCCGTCGGACCAAAAACAATCCGGTCTTAATCGGGGAAGCGGGTGTCGGTAAAACCGCCATCGTCGAAGGCCTCGCCCAACGTATCGTTGACAATGATGTGCCGGAAAATCTACTCGACAAATCGGTTATGTCTCTCGATTTGGGCGCCATGATCGCCGGCAGTCGCTTCCGTGGAGAATTCGAAGAGCGGCTTAAAGCGACCGTTGACGAAGTCCAAAGCTCACAAGGGGAAGTGATCTTATTTATCGATGAGCTCCATACGGTCGTCGGTGCCGGTGCCGCCCAAGGGGCGATGGATGCCAGCAACATGCTCAAACCCCCTCTCGCACGTGGCGAATTACAGTGTGTCGGGGCAACAACCCTAGATGAGTTCCGTAAATATATTGAAAAAGACAGCGCGCTAGAGCGCCGCTTTGCACCGGTTTTCGTCGATGAACCATCGGTCGAAGATACGATCTTGATGCTACATGGGATCAAAGACAAATATGAAACCCATCACAGCGTGGTCTATTCCGATGACTCATTGGAAGCGGCCGTCAAATTCTCTTCACGCTATGTCCAAGACCGCCGTCTACCCGATAAAGCGATCGACCTAATCGATGAAGCGGCCGCCAAACTGCGCGTCGCGCTTTACACCTTGCCCCCCGAACTCAAAGAGATGAAAAAGTTGGTGGACAAGTTAGCCAAAGAAGAAGAAGAGGCCAATACCGCTCTTAACTACGAGCGTAGTATGCAAAAACGGGCCGAACGGCTTCGGATCGAAGGTGAATTTAAGCAAGCTCGGGAAAAGTGGCAAGCGGCCAATTCACTCGATGAAGTTGTCGATGAAGAAGACATCGCCGAAGTGATCGCCGCGTGGACCGGCATTCCGGTCAACCGAATGCTTGAAACGGAAGCGGATCGCTTACTCAATATGGAAGACAAGTTAGGCGAGCGGATTATCGGCCAAAAACGGGCCATCGCCGCCCTATCAGATGCGATCCGTCGTAGCCGCTCCGGTCTCAGTGACCCTCGTCGGCCGATCGGTTCATTCATCTTCTTGGGTAGCTCCGGTGTCGGTAAAACGGAATTGGCCAAAGCGTTGGCGGAGTTCTTGTTCGACGATGAAGATGCTCTGATTCGTATCGATATGAGCGAATATCGGGAACAACATACGGCTAGCCGCTTGTTCGGTGCCCCTCCCGGCTATGTCGGCTACGATGAAGGTGGCCAACTAACCGAACAGGTACGTCGCCGTCCATATAGTGTGGTTCTCTTCGACGAAATCGAAAAAGCTCACCCCGATGTGTGGAATACAATGTTGCAGTTACTAGACGACGGCCGTTTGACCGATGGCCAAGGTCGCATCGTTAACTTCCGCAACACCGTTGTGGTCATGACCAGTAATGTGGGCAATTCGTTTGTCAAACAAGCGACATCGCTAGGCTTTGCAGGCATGGGGCAAGATCAAGAATCTGAACATAAGAAAATCGAAGAAGAGCTCAAACGAACTTTCCGACCTGAGTTTGTCAACCGGATTGATGAGATCATTATCTTCGAGCACTTGACACAAGAGCAAGTCATCCAAATCGTCGATTTACAAATGACAGATATCGCCAAACGATTGCAAGAACATGGTGGTATCCGCATCGAGCTTTCGCCGGCCGCCAAAGAATGGCTAGCGGAAGAAGGGTTCGACCAAGATTTCGGGGCACGGCCGTTAAAACGGGCACTGCAACGCTATGTCGAAAGTCCACTCTCAGTTCGTATGCTCAAGGGTGATTTCAAAACCGGTGATTTGGTCATCGGCGAACCGAATCCCGAAGGTGAAGGGTTGATTTTCAAGCGGTTAGCGGAACAACCTAACCCAGTAGATCAACCGCTACAACTCGAAGCGTAGGGATTAGTAGAAAGAAAAGAGTCAGAGAAGAGAAGAGCAGAACATATATATCTCTCTTCTCCTAATGCTAAGTAAATCGAAATGGCTAGTCGTTTTTAACAAGCGACTAGCCATTTTTTATTACCTATCGTGTTAATTTACGATAGGTAATCCGCTTCGGCCGTTCAGCCTCTGCACCTAAACGTTTCTTGCGATCTTGTTCATACTCGCTATAAGTGCCATGATAGAAATAGGTTTGACTATCCCCTTCAAAGGCCAAAATATGGGTCGCGATACGATCCAAAAACCAACGATCATGGGAAATCACAATCGCAGAGCCCGCAAAATTTTCCAACCCTTCCTCTAAAGCACGAAGAGTCGCCACATCTAAATCATTTGTCGGTTCGTCAAGCAGCAACAAATTGGCGCCGCTTTTAAGCATTTTCGCCAAATGAAGTCGATTCCGTTCCCCACCTGACAAATCTTTCACCAATTTTTGCTGATCACTACCCGAAAAGTTAAAGCGGGACACATAAGCGCGTGAATTCATGCTTCGATTCCCGAGCGTGATATTCTCTTGCCCATCTGAAATCTCCTGCCACACAGAATTTTCCAGTTCCAACACCCCACGTCGTTGATCCGCATAGCCGATCACGGCCGTTTTCCCAACTGTCAACGTTCCTGCATCCGGCTGCTCTTCACCGATAATTTGACGGAAGAGAGTCGTTTTACCCGCCCCATTCGGCCCCACAATGCCTAGGATCGCTCCGGCCGGAAGCTCAAAGTTCAAATCATCAACGAGTAACTTCTCCCCCATACTCTTACGAATGCCATCCGCTTTCACGACCACATCCCCAAGACGTGGGCCAGGTGGAATATAGATTTCAAGTTTGCGAATCTTTTCTTGGCTATCCGCCTCAAGCAAACTGTTATAGGCATTAATCCGTGATTTACTCTTAGATTGGCGCGCTTTAGGGGCCATACGAATCCATTCCAGCTCTTGTTGAAGGGTTTTTTGGCGTAGCGATTCTTGTTTTTCTTCTTTGGCCAAACGCTGTTGCTTTTGTTCAAGCCATGATGAATAGTTCCCTTTCCATGGAATCCCACGGCCACGATCTAGCTCCAAAATCCAGCCAGCCACATTGTCTAAGAAGTAACGGTCATGGGTAATCGCAATGACGGTCCCTGCATACTCTTGCAAATGCTTTTCCAGCCAAGAAACCGACTCCGCGTCCAAATGGTTGGTCGGTTCGTCAAGAAGCAAGATGTCCGGTTTTTGTAGTAGCAAGCGCACCAAGGCGACACGACGACGCTCACCACCAGAAATTACGCTGACAGGGGTGTCTGGGGGTGGACAACGCAACGCATCCATCGCCAATTCTAAACGGCTATCTAAATCCCATGCATCGACACGATCTAATTCGTCTTGGACTTCCCCTTGCCGTTCGATTAGTGCCATCATTTCGTCATTTTCCATCGGTTCGGCAAATTTGGCGTTGATTTCATCATATTCAGCCAGCAAATCAACGGTCGCTTGCGCCCCCTCACGTACGATTTCAATCACGGTGCGTGATTCATCAATCAACGGCTCTTGGGGAAGATAGCCGATCGTAAATCCGGGACTGATCGCCACTTCTCCCAAGAAGTTATCATCGACACCGGCCATAATTTTAAGCAGGGTACTTTTACCTGATCCATTGGAGCCGATCACGCCGATCTTGGCCCCATAAAAATAGGAGAGATAAATATCTTTTAAAACTTGTCGATTGGGTGGATAAACTTTACCTACCCCCATCATCGAATAAATTACTTTTTTATCGTCACTCATATAGGTTTTTGTTTGTTGTACGGTTTATTAAAAACGGTTAGCGGGCTAAATATAATCGCCAGCTTGGGCGTATGCTCGGAATAAATTCAGAATGTTAGTGGTCACATTGCCAACCGATCCTGAGCCGATCACCATATCATCGACTTGAACCACTGGCGCAACTTCGTATGTCGATGATGTATAGAACGCCTCATCCACTTGGCTGAGTTCATCATAGTGCAAAGAACGGCGGACAATTTCAAGATCGGTCTGTTCCGCAACCAGCTTAAGCACAGCTTTTTGCGTAATGCCTGCTAGCACATTGTCTTTAGCGACAATCAGTTGATTCCCCAATAGGGTCATAAAATTAGCGCGTGTGCATTCAGAGATATAACCGTTTTGGTCCACATAGAGCGCTTCACGCGCCCCCTGCGCGGCCGCTTCACGCAGGGCCATAATCGCTCCGATATAGTTTAGGCTTTTTACGGTTGGAAACTCGCGCTGTAATCGGGTTGATATCAGTTTCACCCCTTCCGCATATATCGTCTCTGCGTATGGTGTATTCGGTGTGACCATCACCACAAAAGAAGACTCATCAATCGGAGTAAAGAAATTGGGAGACATTCCGCCGGTCACGACCAAACGGATATTCGATTCAGCAAAATTATTGCGCCGAACCGTTTCAAATACGATCTCAGCAATCTCTTCATCTGAATGAGGAATATGTAATTTGATCTGTGCCGCTGAATAGCGCAAACGTGCGATATGATCCATCAGATGAAACGGCCGTCCTTGATAGGTCCGTGTAAAATCAAATATGCCGTACCCACGTACCACCGCCAAATCCCCGACCGGTAAAGTCGCATCATCGGCCGGAACGTACCGGCCGTTTATATAGTAAATTGCTTCAGAATTACTCATCTATTCCGCCATCACTTTTCTTCGAGACTCTATTTTCTATCAGGCTCAAACCACATTATACAAAGCTCCCTAAACTTTAACGACTTCGGCAAATTTATCATCTGGCATATCAACCACAGATCAATCTTAGAATTTGCCTACAATTCAGTGATCTTATCAGGGCTAGCCGATCTAATTTGTTTGCGATGCAAGAACACACTTCTTATAATTCCTGACGAGTGAAAACACCATCACACACAAAATCATCTTAAGATCACAAGAGTGTCTTCACCAAAATCCAACATCGGCCTGATATCTGCCTATGGGCAACACAAGGACATTTTATGCTCCGCAAAACAAACAAACGGTTTCTTCGGTTATTTTTTAGTCTCGCAATTTTAAGCATCCCTGCGTTTATCGCGCTGACAATGATGTCGTGGCCAGCCCCCACAAGAATTATCCAAGCGGCCGAACCACAAGCCCTAACACAACAAGAAAACCAAACGGTCTCGCTCGATGCATCCGCCTACTCGGCAGGGGAAGGAGATCCTCCCGTCGAAATCAAGGTACAGCTCAATACGGCCATAACAGACACAAACAAAGCGATTACAGTCACTTACGCAATCATTCCCGGCACGGCCACAGCAGGCAATGACTATTCATCAGTCGATGGCACACTTATTTTTACCAGCGGGACCGGAACTGAACTCTCGTTTACTATTTCTATCATCGACGATACCGAAGTAGAAAATAGTGAAACTGTCAATATTATTTTACAAGATCCACAAAATGCGACCTTGGGCACCAATAGCGTTGCAGTCCTCACGATCGTAAGTAACGATTCAACAGCAACACCAACAACCACAGGGGCCACGCCCGTTTATGTAGACATGTATGAGGCGAACAATACAATCCAAACCGCCTATACAATAGAAGTCAACAACACCACCTTTTGCACCAGTGACAATGCAACGCTTTGGCCGTCTGGCGACATCGATTTCTACCGATTCTGGCTACAAGCTGGATCAGCCTATACGGTTAAAACAGATAGTGTCGATATCGGTTTAGATACCTACATGATTTTATATGACTCAAACGGGAATACGCTCGCCGAAAATGATGCGACAACAACCACCTCATTAAACTCCTCGATCACCTTTTCTGCCAATACGAGCGGTTATTACTATGTTCGGGTCACCAACGAAGATGCATCTGATCCGGCCGATAAAACATACTGCGTACAAATCAATGAAATCGTTGGAACAGCTACCCCTACGCCCACACCGAGCAATACCCCCATCCCAACCGGCACACCGGTCCCCGGTGCAGATGCCTGTGAAAGCAACGGTAGCTTCAGTGATGCCTGTATCATCGCCCCGAATGAACAAATCGCCCTTAACTTTGTCCCAGATGAAGCGGATGCAACCGACAACGATTATTTCAAGATGTGGGTGAAAGAAAACTGGTCCTACACTTGTGAAACAACAGGATTGTCCGGCTATAACGACACCAATCTAATTATGTACGATGCCAATCAAAACGGCCTCGGTGGTAATAATGACAAAGCGTTTGATGATTTAGGGAGTTCAGTCACGTACCGGGCTAGCTATACCGGTTGGGTCTATGTTTTGGTCGGCCCGGTTGTCGAGATCAGCTACGCTGATTCATATCGCTATACCTATAATCTGGTTTGTACTTCGGATGCAACCGAACCCACAGCGACCCCCACACCGACCACCGTGTTTGTCAGTTCCGGCAATACGGGCACAGGTAGCGGTTTCACACCGAACACAGCGACACCGATTCCAACAGCAACACCAGGTGTTGACATTTTGGGAACAGTCTCCGCTTTGGAAACGCTTCAAGCGAATACTCCTGTAGCTGGGTTCGCGCAACCGGCAACGCCAACCCCTCCGTCTATCGTCAACATTGCACCACTCCCTACAAACACCCCCATTGTTCCGCAAGCGATTGTCGCCAATCTCGATTTCACCATTTTCTATGATGAAAACGAAAACAATCTTCCGGAAATCGATGAGGGGGTAACCGATATGCCGGTCTTCATTTATGATGGTTCAACAGGACAATTGCTCACCTTAGGGTATACCAACATGGCGGGCAACCTACAATTTTCCGTTTCGCCAACAACAAACGCGCTACGCCTCTCCATCCCCTTTCTTAATATCAATGAAATCATATCAACATCAGACAATATGATGTTGATTCGCGTTGCACCCAACAGCTTACCAACAGTGGTGCAATAAAAACTAACCCGCTCTAAACAGGAATTTCACGGGCAAAACAAGGAATTTTTATGGCAGAACAAGACCCACAAATCGACGCCAACTCAACAGGCTCAACAACGGCATCGGGCACAACTAACAATAGTAGCACGGCCGACTCGGATAGCGGCCGTCGCCTCGATCCTCTCATCATTTTTGTCGTTGTTCTCGCGGTTTTGGGACTGCTCATGATGTGCTTTTTCGGCGTTTTACTTTTCCAACCCGATTTGTTCACATCTTCAGATAGCGATACAGATCCTACCCCCCCCCCCGCGACAACAATTGATCCCGAACAAACGGATGGGAATGAAACAGGGAACAATGATGCCCCCAATATATTCGTATCAGATGGTGCGGGCAATGCCCGTCTCGCCCTAGCACTCGATCCGCCACGCACCATCACGGTTTCTGACAGCCAATTTCCAGCCCTCACCCAATTTGTTGACCAAGAAGGGGCTTGGACCACAACCGGAGACAGCGATACGTCGGCCAGCTGGCTTTATGGCAGCACAATCAACTACGTGTTCGGTCTGTCCAGCTCTTCAAGTAATGAAAACCTGCTCAACAGTTTGGTCCCTGGTGATCCTATCATTATAGAATCTACAGAAGGGGTCGTTCGCGAATTTATCTTCGCCAGCCGTGGATTGGTCGCGGCCGATTCAACCGATCTATTCGCGCAAAATCGGCCGGGCATCACGCTCATCTCGCTGGGTGAAAACGAGGAAGGTCAGCGTTTAGCAGTCCGAGGGGATTATGTATTGCCCAATAGCGGTAATCAAGATGATGTGCGACAAGCGATAGAAATCGGTGGTGTGGCAGATCTCGCCGATTTACGTCTCACAGCTCTCAGTTCAACACAGCAAGGGAACAGCACCTTAGTTACTCCCGGCTTTACCGCCTTTATCGTCGATTTCCAAATCGAAAACTTAGGGACAAACCCCCTAGATACCGGAGCCTTGCAATTTGTGTTAAGCGATGAAACCGGAACACAATATTCATTTAACGCGATTGTTAGCCAAGAAGGGCAATTCCCCCTACTCGGTGGCTTAATTGAGCCAGGAACAATCCGCCAAGCTTCGGCCGGTTACCAAATTCCTAGCAATCTGGGCAGTGAAACACTTCGCTGGGAAGTACGCCGCATTGACAGCCCCGGCCGTGTGGATGTGGTGATCCCATTTGGGGGAAGCGGTGTAGACAATGTCACAGTTGTGCTAGAAAGTGCCAATATTTCAACGGATGGAATCAACTTGATTTTAGGTGGTGCAATCACCAATGCAGGATCGCGATCGCTCGTGATCAGTGAATCGGATATCAAACTTACCAACGGTGGCACAGTTTATCTAGTCACATCGACAACCCCGGGCTTCCCGTGGACCATTAGCTCGGGTGAATCGATGCCGTTTGCCTTGGTCTTCCAGCGACCCGATCAACCAACGGCCGTGTTTACCGTCCTCTCCCACTCCTTCGACCTAAACGGATTACGGTAAAACATTAGCCCACTCAGTAATCAAAAAGGGTGTTTATTCTCGCGAGATAATCACGAGAACAAACACCCTTTTTGATTTTATATCCCCAATAAAACGAATTGCGCTCTACGCAATTATGGCTCAATCAAGAATTCTAATGACGAAGCCTGTTGGCTACCCCGGCTCGTAAAGTAGAGAAGCAAACCAACTACAATTAGAAGTACAGAAACGCCAAGCCCAACGAGTTGCAGGGGCCCCACAAACGGCCGTTCAAATGAAGGAGTGACATGGGTCCCAACACCCAGTAGATCAGACCAGCCAACAACATAAGCCAAGACCAACCCAGTCGCACCTAAACGAACCCCAATGTCCGCTTGTAGTGAGCGAGGTTCATCCGCCTTACGCAAGAGATAAATTTGAACATAGCCCGCAATTGTTAACAATGTCAACCCGAGCAATAAGACGCTCATTTGGATCAAGCCAAAGCCGGGCGTAATATCGATACCAAATAACTCAGCACCGATAGAAGCGGTTACAGCGGCCGTGCCAAATGCGGATAGAGACAAAATAAAGCTGGTGCGAATACGGGTAACAGAGTTTCTTGTATTGTCCATTGAATATAATCCTTATTGGTCCATAACCGGCAAATTTAATTGTGTTCGAACTCTTCTTAACGCTTATCCCGATTATAGGCAGGTGATACAAACTCAATTTTGGTATGAATGTGTGAATTGGGCAACCTTAAAAAGGGAAATAAAAAAGCAGGCAATTTGATGAATTGCCTGCTTTTGGTCGGGGCGGCCGGATTTGAACCGACGACCTCTTCACCCCCAGTAAAGCGCGCTACCAAGCTGCGCTACGCCCCGAACGAAATAGAATTTTAACAAATTGCGTCCCCCCTGACAACATCCGACAAAACAAAAATAACATCATCTTCATTGACAATCGCTACAACCCACTCCATACTTCCCGCATGGCCAAAGATTTAAGACAAAAACTCAAACGGCTAGGTGTGCAAAAAGGAACACACCATCTAAAACCGGCCGAACCGGTACACCATAAGCGGAAGCTCATTGTCCCACCTATATCGCCAGAACCGGTTACAATACCAGAATCACAAGAAGCTCCACCACAGTTATCCTTGTCCCAAATATTTCCCAAGGGCTATATCGCTAAAAACAGCCACGGAGCCTGTTTTATTGTTGATCAACACTATCCGATGAGCTACCAACACGGCCGTTTTCCGCTTAGTCACCTTGATAAACGATACTTACACACAATTCAAGATATCGATTCTACAATAGCGTGGCCCAAAAATTCATCGCTCGAAACGATTTTGTTTATCGATACAGAGACAACCGGTCTACGGGGGGCCGGAACCATTCCATTTATGATTGGTGTCGCTTTTATCGATGGGCAAACGGTAACCGTACGACAATTCTTCCTGAGGAATCACGCAGATGAATCGGCAGCCCTTTTCTTTCTGGCCCAGTTAGTAGATCAACGCCCCAATTTAGTCACCTTTAACGGCCGTAGCTTTGACATCCCGGTGCTAGACGGCCGACTTTTCATGAATCGTATTGAACTAAGCCGAGGCGAATTAGGAGATCACGCCCACCTCGACCTCCTCCTCCTCTCGCGCCGTCTCTGGCGCGAACGATTTCCATCATGTGCTCTCGGGGCTCTAGAAAATAATGTGTTGGGCATTCAGCGAACACACGACGATGTTCCTAGCCACTTTATTCCGGTCATCTACAACGACTATCTGCACTCGGGTGATCCCAGCCGTATTTCCAATGTCTTCTATCATAATAATATCGATATGATTTCCATGATAACCTTGATGGGCCAAGTTCTACATTTATTGAGTGACCCAGAAAAATCAGCACACCCCTTAGAATTATTGGGCCTCGCCAAATGGCTTGTCAGACAAAAACGTTATTCAGAAGCGGAAACGATTCTAAACGCTGCTCTCAAACAAAATCCACCTCCAGCTCCAGCCCAAATCATTATGGATGTCTTGGCGGGTTTACTCAAAAAGCAGGATCGGCGTGCTGAAGCACGGCCGTACTGGGAAAAAATCGCTCAAGCGGGGGCCTCTCAGCACCCGTCATCGATCTTAGCCTGTATCGAATTGGCTAAGTTCTATGAATGGCATGATGTTGATCTCGAAAACGCAGCAAAATGGACCACTTTGGCTTATGACATAGCACAAAAATCAGATCCTTATAACCGGCCGCTCCACTCAGAACTAAAACATCGGAAAACACGAATAACAAGCAAACAAAAGGTGTAAGGCGGTCCTTAAGAGCCTCTGCATACGATACAGCCATTATAGATCTATTGTATGTGATTAAAGTTTCTACTGAAATCAATTTTGGCGGAAATAGGAAACAATGGGACAATAGGGCCGTCACAAAAAAACATTGATAACTATAAAACAGTACCTATATATCTTTAGAAAGTGGTATTCTATACTATACTTATTTTTGTCTTGTTACATCTTTGCATCCATCTATAACATCCTAGCCAAAGCAAGTTTATAATGTTCATCCTATTCGGCCGTATGTTTGTCACTCAACCAGAATCAGAAAAGGGACAAAACCTCGTTGAATTCGCCATAGTCTTCGGTTTATTAATCGTTGTCTTCTTAGGGATGGTTGAGGTCACCAATCTATTCCAACAAAAATCAGACTTGGATGGTGTTGTACGCCAAGCAGCACGACAAGCTGGTGAATTCGGAGGGGGGAGAGAACAAGTCGAAACTTATATCAAGCACCAATTAGAGCTAATGAGCTACGACATAGGCTCGCTCAATATTAAAGTGACAGCACAGGAACTAACAAATAGTGGAATAATTACAAATGTGTTACCACTCACAGATGAGTGTTCTTATGGAGACTATATTTCAGTCGAAATTCAACACAAATGGGAAGGGCGCTTTTTAAGAGGATCACATGGTATCCTGACAAACGACCCTCAAAGTGGCACATTTATTGTCTCTCATACTAATCGTTGTTGGCGCGCCAACTAAATTTTCGACCATTTATCATGCAATTTTTCAACGTACAGAAAAAAATTCTGCCTGAATCATCAGAAGCGGGCCAAGGTTTAGTCGAATTTTCAATGATTCTTCTCATTCTACTAGGAACATTCCTAGGCGCTTTCGAAGTCTTTAATCTGTACCAACAACGTACAGAGGTCGAAACTGTAACGCAACGAACAGTCCGCCAAGCGGCCGAATCTTACATTGACAAAGTTAACTCGGAAGCAGAAATCACGGAATATGCAGCCCTGCAATTTGAAAGCATGGGATACGATCGTACGTATATCGATAACAATATTGTTGTTAAAATTGAAGGCTATACGTATGATGAAGCAAATCAAAAGCTGGTACCGATTGAGCCAGCGGTGTCTTATTGTGTATATGGTGATTACATCGCAATTCGTATTACGAAACCATTAGAAACATCTGTCATTCCACTAGATACATTTTTCGAGATTAGCAATTCGAGCCAAAACTATACGGCCGAAGAAGTCAATCGCTGCTGGCGTGGAAGCTAAGGGTCTGGAATCAAAGTAAACGCCAATGAATGATTTAACACAACAGCCAAACGAACAAGAGAAAGGGCAAGTCTTGGTGATTGCAGTCGCTATGATATGCGCTTTAGCTATCGTTATGTTGTTCTTTCTCAATATTCAACGAGCTTATAACTTGTCAAATTTCTTAGATGAAACGGCCGAGCTAGCGGCTCAAGCTGCGGCCGAGCCGAAGGCGGACAGCCTGCTAACAGGCAACATTATTGTTGATGAATCACAAGCGAGAATCGCCACTAAAGCGGCCATTCAATATTCGGCTGAATCAAATCTTGGTGACTTGGATGGACGGATCAATCAATTAACCTGTCAAATGGAAACCCCTCTTCCAACAGACTGTCCGGCAGGATCACTAACAGTTCTTAATCCACCCAATTCAGGTTGTGAAAAATACAATGCATCAGGGGATACAGAATGTGAATTTCCGGTCGTGATCGTCCAATTAATTCTCCCATATCGTTTGTTTGGAGTTGATTTTACAGTCGGCGCACAAGGTGTTGCTGTGGTCGGAGAAAACACTCAAACAAATACAATCCAGACACCAACGGAAATTCCTGTCTCAACTATCGCATTCCCAGAAATTATAATCACGGTTCAGCCTTAGAAATAAACTATTAAGAATGAAAGGATATAGGTTTAAAACATGAGAATCGCACCCGGCACTCGAGCGCTAGTCGCTATCCTTGGCGTCATCTTCCTTGCGGTTTTTGCATGGATGTATATTCAGGCAAATCAAACAGAGGTCGCATATACTTACGCCCAGAATATGGCTCCTTATACATTTATAGACAACGCTCAAGAAGATTTGATAGCCATTACCATTCCAAAAAACCGCGACTTTGAAGCTGTAACTAATGTACAAAATATCGTGGGGAAATATGTTGGGGCACAAGAAGTGTATGCCGGTACATTAGTGCAGGCTCCCAATCTAATAGCGGAACTACCATCAGGACAACGTATTTTCCCTCGAGATTTGCTCCCAATTGATACATATGCCTATCCAATCAATATTCCAACCAATATTAGTGGTGTATTCCAAGACGATGACTTAATAGACCTTTTGGCATTTATCGACGAAGATGGCGAACCTAGCCCTGATGATAAAGCGGTATTGGTATTCCAAAAAGTCAAGACCCTCGGCCTTGTAGGGGGGCAATTCATGGTCGCATTAACCTATGAGCAAATTGCCGCATATGAGGGGTGGAATAGATTACCCGGTGTCACATTTACAGCAGCGATTAACCAACCAGCAAATCCTAACTTACAAACCTTACGAGAGTTTGAGATTTACCCGACAGATCAAGAGTCTCTAGATGAAATTTTTGGCGTAATGACACCGGTTCCGAATCCGCTCTCTACGAACAACGAAGGTTAAAAGACCTCAGTCAATGAGCCTAAATCACTTCCTATTTCTAAAACAACCATAATTGTCTTGGAAATAGGAAGCTGATTCGCTATCATCTATCTTCTCATCTCTAATCAATTAGCATCAAACCCTAAACCCTATGAGCAGATTTATTCATAATAGAATTTTTGTTGTTGGCAAAATTTCTCCAGGCATTATCAACTTACTTACTACTCGCTGGATCGCCAGTTTTGCACACCATTACGAAACAGTTGCCCAACTCAATGAGTTTGGCGAAATGACTTTACGACGTGGCGATTTCAATACATTATTAATTGGGGATGGAGTTTCCCCGGATGATCGGCGAGAAATTTTAGGTGTCATCGAACAACGAGAAGGTGAATTTATCGTTGGGGTTATGACCCAAGAGCCTTCATATGAGTCATGGCTACCGATCTCTCCTGCGGCAAATGCGCACGATATTGCGGACAAGCTACAGTTCACGCCCCGCACCGATCCCGCGCAAATCATTATCGTGTCATCAACTAAGGGGGGGGTAGGCAAGTCAACTATTTCTACAAATATAGCGATCACCTTGTCGCAAACACGCAAGCCGGATGGGAGCAAATATAGAGTCGCTCTAATCGATGATGATCGCACAACTCGCTCTATCCGCAGTCTTATGGGGATCGAAGATTCAGCCCAAACCACGGCCGATCTCGTAGCAGAAGTCAATGCGGCACGAGGTGTTGTCACACGTGACCTCGTTGAGAAATATCTAATCAAAGCCCACAATGTAGAAACCCTTATCGGCCCTCATACGATTATTACAGATTTTCCGATTGAAATTGACACATCACGTGATGTTTTGATCATTATGGCTATGGAACTAGGGTATGATTTCATCATCATCGATTCGCCACCCGATTTCATTAATACATCAAGTTTTACATATGGCATTTTACGCGATGAAATCTTAGACGGGATGCGTCACCCGCTCGTTTTGGTGCCTGTTGTTCCAGAAAAGATTCTTCTTCGCAGTGTTGATGACACCTTAACCGCTCTCAACCATTTCCAACATCCAACAGAACGAATTTGGCCCATCATCAACTGCATGCGTCCCACACATGATCCGGAAACGATCCGTGGTCACCACGCACTATGGCGCGAACCGATCACAATACTGCCATATATCGAAGCCAATGAATTTGTCGGAAGTACCGGCCGCCCCCTTTCCGCAGAAGAAGCAGAAAACGCAATAGCGCGACTTATTCGTGGCGTATTTCTAGGCCAAGGAACAATTCAAGAATTTCAAGATAGCTTCGCAGGGTTAGCAGAGGTGTTAATCAAGTACATGGAGGAAACCAGTGCCCATAGCCTCAGTTAAGACAGCCGGATCTGCGAGACGGGCCAATCGATCTGTCAACCAGACGGCCGCAATTCAATTACAACCAGCACAAATCGAAGACGCTCGCCGCTTCTTGTCTGACCATTTGGACCCGAGCGATTTAAATCCTAGCAAATTAGCCCAAGGCGGCCGTGACAAAATCATCTCGTCATTACGGCAGGCGGCAAACAGTGGACAGATCAAGAATGCACCGCGCAATCCACCGGACCCTTGGCTAAAGGCACTTTATAACAATACCGTTGGGCTAGGTGTGCTGGAAGAATTTTTAGCCAACCCATCAGTCGAGCAAATTAATGTTCAAGGTCCACACAAAATCATCTTACAGGTCAAAGGAATCTGGACAGAAGTAAATGATTCAGACATGCTCTTTAAAGATATCAAAGAGCTTCGTATGGTCGCATCTAATATCGCACGACGTGTAGGGAAGGAACTATCAAAACATACAAACCCGATCGTCGATATTCGTTTTGAAAACCCAGTACTCCGTATCCATATTAATCAAACACGGCGAGAGCATGGCATGGCTATGTACATTCGCCGCGGTCGCTCTGAACCATTTACAACGGACTTCTTACTCGAAGCGGGCAATTTCAACCGTGAAGTGCTAGAGGTCTTACAAGGAGCCGCGAAACGGTTAATCGGCTGCGTTTTCCTCGGTGGTGTCGGATCTGGTAAAACTGTAATGCTAGAAAAATATATCGATTGGCTGCCGAATGTCCCAGTTGTAGTCGTAGACGATGCCGGTGACTGTCAACCCAGCCATCCGATGTGTGCTATTTTCGACTTACCGGAAACCTCCTACAACCCGAACAAGCAATTAAGCCTAACCTTGGGTGGAATGACTCGGGCCGCACTACGCGAAGGAGACGTCTTGTGTGTCGCGGAAACACGTGGAGCGGAGGAAGCGGGCATCCTCATTTCAGACGCCCCCAGTATGCGTTGTGTTATTACGACAGCTCATGGGGAAAGTGCCACATCAGGCCTCTCCCGCCTAGTCTCAATCGCGCAACGGCCCCCATCCCCCTATGCCGGTACCAATAGCGCGAACTCACTACGCAATGACTTAGCCACAGCCTTTCCTTTGGTTGTTCATATTAATCGACGTGGTAATCGTCGTTTTGTAAACGGAATTTATCATAATTTAGGCTGGAATCATGAAACCGACACGTGGAATCTACGGCCGCTAGTCGTCGCCAAAGTAAGTGATGAAAGTGGCATTGAATGGGATATCATCGATGATGACTTAAACAAGATCAAGAAATTTGTCGGCCTAGACATGATGCAAACCGGCCGAATTACCGTTTATGAATCACGAAACCCACAGAAAATGCTCACAGAAGCGCTACGAAAAGTTGATGAACACAAATGGGTTGAAGCGGTTCATCTCTTATCGATCCTTATTAAGAGCGATCCAGACAGTGAGATTATTCGACAAAGATTAATCTATTCAATCGAAAACACCGATGACCATGGGCGCATCTTGAAAGAGGCCAAAACAGAAGTTAACCGTTTAGAGCGTCTTGTAAATCAGCGTCTCTGGAGTGATGCACGTAAGCTAATCAAAGAATTGCCCAAACGGCCAAGTGTGTATGCCTTTGTTTATCGCCTTCATTCAGGTTTAGCACAAACAAAAAAATTAATCGACGCGGGGTATGCTGAAACGACCGAAGCGATGCGCATTATTCAGGAAGGAACAGAACTCTTCCGTAGCCAGCTACCTTGGACAGAACTCCGGCGCTGTCTATCATCACTACAATCGCTAGATACAGTTCGGCTGAGTGATGAAACAAAAGCGGGGGTAAAATTTACCCATGCAAATCTTCTTGTCGAACTAGTCAAACGGGCCCCGCAAGCCAATGCGCAATTCTACCGCCAAAAACTAGATGCCTTTATTGGAAAAGAAGAGGCGAGAAGACGTTTAGGCGTCATGGAGAATTAGAATGTTCAGCGATAGTTCATTTCATGATTTCTATTTGTATAGCATGTATATCGCTATTTTTGGAGCGGTCATATGTGCTTTGATCTTGTTTTGGCCATCACCAGATTGGGTCCGAAATAATGAAGATCTCGAAGATTTAGAAGAAGTAATCGAAGAAGGACGAAAAATGGACGGGCGTGCGGGCCCAGCCCTTGTGCGGGCAGTTGTTCTTGTGGTGATTTCAGCAATCTTGTCCATAGCCATTAGTTTTTTCGGTGGAGTCCCCATAGTATTCGGATTTGTCCTTGGAATCGCGATTGTCGCCATGATTTATCCGACGATCATCAATATACAAAACAAAACAAAACAACGCCAAGGGCGGGTCGAAGCGATGAGTATTGCCGAATTTGTTGCTGGCCGTATGGGAGCCGAAGCACCATTATTTGAATCGCTCGAAAATCTCTACGCAGAGTTTACGAGTGGTAAACGAGATTTACCTCTTTGCGGTGAAGATCTGGGTGATGTAATTCGGCGTGTACGATTAGGAAACGATCTTTCAGTCGAAATGTATGCTCTTGCCATTAAGTATTCAGACATTGTCGCACTCAGCCAAGTTTGGACAACTTATCGCCTGATGGCCTCAGCCTCTATGGGACAAGAAGCTGAAATTTATCAAGCCAACGATCTAAGCGAAAGTTTATCCATTTCAGACGAGCTGGTAAATGTGCTGGAAACAGAAATGTCGACAGCAACCATGTCTCGCATCGTCATGTTCCTGTTAATCGGAGGGATGATCGGGTTTTTACTCTTCTTCGGTGGCGAGCTCGGCGATGTTTTAATCAACACATTACCAGGTAACGGGGTTATCGGATTTTCACTCTTAGCTCTTTACATTGCGCAAACTGTAGGCACAAAGCTGGAAGAATTGCCGATTCTGGAGTTTTAATCATGGACGTTCAAACCATGAACTTATTGGCCTTCGGGTCACTTATCTTGACAGGCCTATGTTTACTATATATCGTGGTCAACCCTTACCGCATTCGTCGTGTCGGAAATGAGGCAATTAATTCACTCATAGATGATTCCAGTCGTGAACAATTGTCATCATTGGGTAATGCTTGGGCCGGCCGTGTAAGAATTACCAATTTCCAGCTCCAAATTCTAGCTATTTTAGGTCTAATCATCGGCGTATGTATCGGTCTAGCCCTTATCCCTTTAGTCGGTACAACTAATGGCATTGTCATTGCGGCCGTTCTTGGTGGTGTGTTTTGGTATTATCCCAGACAACGCTTCATCAAGGGGTTTCCAAAAGAGACGATCGAAAAGCTTGAGCGAGAAGCACCCATTTTCTCGGCCTTCATGCATCGGTCAATCGGGATTACGGGATTATCAGTCCAGATGAGCTTCGAGCAATTCATGGACGTCTTCCCAGAAAAAGAAACAACAAAAATGATCAAGCAAGTTCCAGAAGGGCGGCCAATTACTGAAGAACTTCTTGGCCTCAATCTTCCTAGCCAAGAACTAAGCAATTGGCTTCAGATTATTCAATCAATCAATTCAATATCAGATTTTGGCGACCCCGAAGCGGTTCTGCGTGAAGTTCGAGATCGAATCAGAAGCCGTGAAGAGCAATATTTACGAATGATGATTAAACGCAAGTCGTTTGCTGCGCCTGCAACAACCGTAATTCTAATGCTTCCCGCACTAATGTGCGTATTGATTGGAGCTGTTGTTTTACAAGCTAGCCAAGCACTAGGGGTAGGATTTTAATGGACGATAATTTTTTCGCAGCATTAGGGCAAGATTATTTTGTTCACCCCACAGAGGACCCGATTCAAGCTCTTAGCCAAGCGGCTAGCAAAATGGGGAAAACGCCAGCAGAGTTACTTCAAAATGGCTGGGGCGGTCCTATTCAACAATTTATACACCACCCCAATGTGCGTGATGTTGTTATCCAGCATAACAATGAAGTTTGGGTTCGAGATCGGCGTGGCCAAAAATCGATTATTCCTATCAAACTAACTAGCAGATGGATTGATTTCCTAGCCTATCATTGGCGTTTCGCAAACGGGAATCTCAAACAAGCTAGCCAAGTCGATCCACGAGCTCAATTCCGTAGCACCGTATTTTTCCCGAGCATCGGGGGAGGGATTCGATTCCAATATGTAGGTTCCGCATTTTCCGCATTGGGCTCGTCAATTTATATCCACCAACTTCCCAAAACACCAATCGATCTACAAACCTTAGTTAACAATGGAACGCTACCGCAAGAAGCCGCAGAATTAATCATGACCCTGATTCGAGCGAAAACGCCAATCATTATTTCGGGGCAAACAAGATCTGGGAAAACGACATTTCTAGGCTCACTTGTTCAAGCATTACAAAAAGAGCAACACCCGCTCAACTTGCTTGTCGTCGAAAAATCCCATGAAATCCCACTAGTTCGTCCGGCCTATCGCTGGGAAGAGGACGCAGAAGGGGTTACAGAACTAGCCACACTCGCATCTTACGCTACCCAAATGGGGCTTGAATGGCTGGTGCTCGGTGAATGTACAGGGCCAGAGGCATACTATGTTCTAAAGGCGTTTACTCAAGGTGTACCGGTAATGACAACCCTCCACGCAATTAGTGCCAGCGAAGCATATCGCGCCCTAGCCATGCTCGCACTAGAGCATGTTCGTGATCCTAGCCTGTTACCAGGATTTATGAAATCTCTTGCCAATGAGGCGGTTATTTCCATTAATCTAGAGCTACGCGAGCGGCCAGATGGGAGTTTATTGGGTGCAGTTGCTGGAATCGAAGAAATTATCGGTGTATCTAATGAAAAACCGGTCGTTAATCCGCTATGGATGAGTAAATTCAACCCGAATACCGATCTTATGGAGTTGGTCTATAACCCTGGCTGTGTCGCACAGCTATCCCCCTCAACCAAGCTACGTTTAAAAGTCGCAGGGCTAGAATGGCCTAATCAAAAACGCGACACAACACGCCCTACCCAACAATCCTCCTCGAAGTCTAGAGGAATCTTCGGAAGAAAGTAATGAGTAGACAATTCGTGAAATTAGTATCTCTAAGCACTATGTTCTTAGTGCTTATGCTCACGGTCGCATTTTTACCCCAAACGATAACAGGCCAAACTGAAAATTTATTACTAAATGGTAATTTTGAAGAAGGATTCTCAGCATGGAATGGGGATGAACAACTACAAGTCGCGACCGGCTGGAATCCATTTTGGGTCATTGAAGGGCTTGATATACCGGAAAACAGTTCCGGTAATCGGCCGGAGTTTATGGCTTCAAACGCCCCGCAATCTCCATTTAGTCGAGCCTATGAAGGACAACAATCCCAACTGTGGCATACGAAATTTTCAACCGCTTTTGCCGGTATTTATCAGCGAGTACCGATCGCCCCAGCCACAACAATTAGACTCTCCGCATGGAGTTACGCCTGGTCGTCCGAGGGGAATGATCCGACGATCTCTCAAGGCGGAGCATGGGTTAGACAGCGCGTAGGGATTGACCCCACCGGTGGAACGGACCCTAATAGTCCCAACATCGCGTGGTCTATGCCAACCCAATATTTAGATAGTTGGGGGCAAATTTCAGTCGAAACACAAGCACAAACGGATCATGTCACCGTATTTCTAGCGGCTTATCCAAACTTTCATTTACCCCAAAACGATATTTACTTTGACAATGCGGAACTCCGATTGGTTTCATTTGGTTTAGCCACACCAGCAAGTGGTAGCAATGATGGCACCGGGTTTGGCGAAGCGGCCGCAACAGTAGACCCATCATTGGTCAGTCTTGTCTTAGAAAGCGAAACTGTCCCCGGTCAGCAAGGGCTGACATTACACGCGGAAGATTTAAGCCATACAGTTTCTGTTACAAATGTATCTTTGCAAGAAAACAGCTTGATTCCGATCTTGGTTTTAGGCCTTGTTCTTAGCCTCGCACTTCTGGGCACACTATGGATTACCGGACGACGGGACACCTCTCAGTAATTCGCAACTTGTGTGCCAAGGCCCAAGGTTATGTCATCATCATGGGAACGCCATAATCAAGCCCAACAAGGGCGACAAAAACAAAGACAACGCATGCTGTACTGGGGGGGAGGCATCCTATCGTTTATCATCTGTTTAAGCGGATTGATTTATCTCTTATGGCCCCAAACAGAACCGATCGACTTAGCGAAAGTAACGGCCGATGTAACCGATATCGAAAAGATTAGCCCCACCCGCGAACCAGCGTCAACAAACTCAACACAAATTGAAAATCACGATAGTGGATATAGCTCTAATTTTTCCATGAATGCATTCTTTACTTCTGCCGCTGACGCCAGACAAGAAAAATTAGACAGGTTGCAAGCCAATTTAAATGAGCATCCCGTGGCCCGTTTCCAATATGCACAACATAGTACAATCCGTGGACCACAACAAGTCGAATTTACAGTCTCTGCCAGCGGCTCGGTACACAAACATGCAGTAGGTTTAGCAACATATGCCCCAACCGATATTGTAGGAGCGGCAAATGAATGGCAGGTACGGCCGTGGTGGCGCCTCGGTTGGTTGCCAACCACAGTAGACTGTGGGGAAATCGGCACAGCTGCTATTGGTGGGCATGTTTCTTGGCTAGAACGCTCTGGCCCATTACATGATTTAGGTGCTCTCCAAGAAGGGGATCAAATCAATTGCCAAGCGCGTTCCGGTATTTGGTACACTTATGAAGTTTATGAAATGGTGCAAATCGGCTATGAAAATACCCGATACTATTGGAAACCACCACAAGAACCATTTACAGCAGAATTGTCTTTATTTAGCTGTAAACCGGAACTAACCGGAATTATTGTTGCTCGTGCCAGACTCATCGAACGTTAGCGCCATTCTCCTGTCTACGGACAAATAAATTCAGTTTATGAAAACAACAAATTATCGACCATTCATACACCTTATCGCATTAACTTTATTGAGCTTATTGATACTTATCGGCTGTGGTGGAACAGAAGATGCACCGGCCGACAATGACACTGTGGTTGCCCCCACAACAGCACCGGAGCCAACTGTAACACCGGAGCCGACAGAAGCGACAACAGGTGAAGTCGAAAGTAATAGTTCTAGTACATCAGATGTCCTAAGTTCTCTACTAGCGGGAAATACGAATGAAACAGAAGAAACGCAGGCAGAGGAGATCAGCCCGCCCACAGCGACACCCATACCACAATTTGAGCCGGTCGAAGTCAGCATCAACCTCCAACAAGGAGAGTTAAGCCCTTGGATAGAGGTTATCCCCCCACCAGGTTGGTTTATTAGCCAAGGTGTTGACGGCTATATCCTCAGCAGAAATCCGGCCGATATCCCCAACACCCCCTTTGTTATCATCAGACGTTGGGGTAACGTTGTCAACCTAGGTGACTGGATCGCATATTTGCCGGACGGTCAAGAAGAGCCAAGTAGCGCAGTTCGAATCGGTCTAGCAGGCTTGGAGTGGGACGGCATATTTATCACCAACGCAGACAATACATACCGTGCCTTTTTTGCTGTATCAAATAACTCGATTCCATCGTACACTGTATTAATGTATATCCCCTCTCCTGGAAATCAAGAGCTAACCCGCGAAGAAATGTTAGCGGTCTGGGAGCGGGATGCAGATGATTTAAACAGCATTCTCCGACGACTCATAATCTCATAGATGACGGCAACAAATTTATGCAAAGCAGAAGACGACAAAACCGGCTTATTTTTTATATCATCATGGGGGTTGGGACACTCATCCTATTAGGCATATGTGGTGGC
>WTJY01000018.1 GCA_011524645.1 Anaerolineales bacterium
GGGAGGTTCTGCGTTTCTAGACCCCAAGGGTTTTGAATGGGAGCTGTGTTTTGTTGCATTCGACTGAAACCCTTGAGGTCTTGGGCGGTGCGCCTTTTATTTGGTGATAAACGGCAGGAATATCTCGCCGGTTGTTGTTGCGTTTAACGGGGTGCGCTGTTGGAAGACGACACCACCGATTAAATTGTCAGGATTAACGCTGCCGATATACCCTTCGACGGCGATAAAGGTATCGACATCGGCGAGAATCGGGTTGGGGCCAGGGTCGATCGTGAGGGTGATTGTCGTTGATTCACCGGCATCGAGTTCGATGCTTTCTTGATCGAGTGACCATGTCCAGCCCAACGGCATGTTGCCCGGCCGTACGAGGAGCGTGATCGTTTGCGTGGTATCGCGCGGGTTGGTGAGGACAAATGTTTCTTCCATCGTGTCGACGTTGATTAGATTGGTGTTGATGGTCGATTCTGTACCACGGCCGCCGACGGCAACACCCGCTGTAGCGAATTGACTACGGCCGGTCGCTTCCGCCCGCAGATCAGCCGCGAATTGACGTAGTGAATCTTCGAAACTTGAGGCACTTGGTGTGCTGTTTTCTAAGATGTCGATTTCACGAGCGAGCATATAGTTGATGTCGTCTGTGCTATAGCCTGCGGCCGTTAGCTCGGCGATTAGGTCGGCATCGTACCCGTTGGTTTTTAATTCGTTGAGGTAATCCGCGTAATCACTTGGGAGGTAAACTTCATCATCTACCCCATCTAAGATGTAAATATCGATTTGATTGGCCAAGGCTCGCATTTTGTCGATGCGGGTTGTTTGGAAGGCGCGATAATGTTTGAGTTGTTCCGAAGCGTCGTTCCAAGCACCGGCTTGGCTCGCTTCGTTGATGCGTCCTTGGGTGATCGCCATCGCGATATTGAGTTCGCTGATATCGGCCGCTAGCTGGGCCGCTTCTTGGGCGGCGGCGATTTGGGCGGTGGTTAAGCCTGTCATGTCATTGAGTGTAATCGGATCGATGGTACTCAGACTGACCAGCGTTTCATAGTCACGCACGGTCGAACGGAAGTTCAATTGGGTTTCGAAGCAGTTGTTGACCAGCAATGACTGTTTACGTAAATTCTTGAAATGACTTTGGGTCGCTTTTAAGCCATTCCCTTTGAAGCGCGGAATCAGTTTATAGACATCCGGTTCGTCACAGGGGTTTTTTGTTTTGCTTAGGTTGCGTGTTCCACCAAAGCTGTAAGAGTCGGTGGCCCGTCCTTCGGTGACGGTGACATTGTAGCTGACACAGCGGTGTGTGGTGTCTGGTGGGGTGAAGCCGCTCAAGAAATCGTTTGAACCGCCGGGGACCAATGTTTGATTGATCGTATCGACGACGCCGAAGGTGTTGCCGATGCCAAAGGTGCTGACACTGTAAGTGACTTCCACTTGGCGGGTGTTGGCGGCTGAATTTTCCATGGGGAGTCTGAATAGAACCGGGAACCCGACTTGGAAAGGTTCACCTTCAACGACGAGTTCGGGTGATGCGTATGGAGAACCGCTGGGCTGTATCAAACCACCCGTATCATCGCTGCCGCTCCAGAAAAAGATTTCTAGTGTGGCTTCGAGTGGTGTGCCATCGGTGCTGTTTTCGCCGGTGATCAGTGCTTCACCTTCTTCTGTGCTGGTTATTGAGGCGGTGGTTCGGCCGTTGCTATCGGTTACGGCGGTCGGTTGCACGATGGTGCCCAAGCTGCTGTTAAGGGTGATTTGTTTCCCTGCGAGCGGGTTGCCGTCGCTGTCCCGTACGGTGATGGCGAGTTCTGCGCTGTCTACACCGTTGGCGACAACCCAGAATTTGTTACCGGCCGAGATGGACGAACGGTCGGTTACGGCCGACGTGTCGCTACTGGTGCGCCACGGTTTATAGATCACCCCGTCTGATACGGTAGCACCGTTTCCGCTGTTGGTTTGGTTGCTGTCATTGCATTGGGTATCGGCCGTGCCGGTGTCGGCCGGTCCATTGGTTGCGCCCCAATAGTTGCCGTAGGCTGCGATACAATAATCCCGTGTGCTGTTATTGGTCATCCCTGATGTGCTATTGTCGGTGATGACGCTGTTTTGCACGATCCCTTTGGCGTTGTTGAAATAAAACCCATGGCCGGAATTTTGGGTGATTTCATTGTAATTCGCGGAGAGGGATCCATTATGAATAGAAACCCCACCACCGTCTGATTGGCTAATTTTGACATGGTCTAGCATGAGCTGGCCGGGAGAATATTTGTTGACAACCCCTTGAACCGCATCGACTGTGTGACCGCCGTGTAACAAGTTAACATGGGTAAGTGAGTCCGGTTCTGCTGCTTGGTTCCAAACATCGAAAAAGATCCCTCCCCAATTGGTGTCTACGGTTGATTGTCCGTAATAGGCGGCTCGTGAGGTGATGGTGATCGGGTCTGTTTCGGTCCCATTCATGCGCAAAACACCATGGCTTGATAGCCCCCCGATTGAAATGTCAGCATCGGTGGCAGCGATAATGGTCACACCGGCTTCAATGTCCCAAACGGCCGGTACTGTTGAATTTGCATCTCCTTCACTTAGACTAACTGAGCCGAGTAACTCGTAGGGTAGCGTGTGTTTGCGCCATGTTTGATCATAGGACATACGGCTGCTGAGGTTGTAGCCACGCACCTGAATCGTTTCGGTTTGAACATTGGTAAAGACAATGTTTTCTTCGAGGCTGCTAATTCCTGGTGCATCACTGATAATCGGGGCGTTGCCGGTGTTTTGAATCGTTACGGCATTAATTTGGGGTGGAGTTGGGTCTCCTGTCGTGTCCATACCGATATCGATGCCATAGCCGAGGCTGTCCTGAATCGTAACATTGTCGATAATCGGTGAGCGGATACCGGGAAAGATTTCACCATATGAATGGCGGCCACTAATTGTGATTCCAGCCCTTTCTATGGTAGAGCCAGCATTGTCAATGATGACATGGCGCATGATCGATGGCTCTGTACTGGCACCATCTTCAAAGTAAAGGGTGTTCCAGTGAATGCTTTCCGATTCAGATCGGATCGTGATCGGGTTGTCGGCCGTGCCGATGGCGATTAGACGGCCAGGGTCCCATAGGTCGCCGATTTTGATGAGGTGGTCACCACAGACAATAATTTCACTTCCGGCCGTTATGGTGAGTGTGGTGTTACGGACAATGACAAAATTATCGATATAAACCTCGCCGTCCCATGTGGTGGGGGTGGTGATATAACCGGAGGTTGCTCCGCTTGCACAGCTGGCGGTGGTATTGGCGGCCGTTTGTTGGGCCGTGGTAAAGAATAGTGCTCCGCTAAACAGCAAAGAGGTGAGTGCTATAAACCAAATTAATCCTTTACTTATTACTTCTTTCCTTGTTTTGTTCATTCTTGCATCCTTTGAGAATTAAACCGTTTGTCAAATGAGTTGTGTGGATGGTTGTCGATCAAACCTCACAATGTGGCTCTCTGCTTGAATAAACGAACAAACTTCCCGTTTTCCGG
>WTJY01000486.1 GCA_011524645.1 Anaerolineales bacterium
TCCCCCAGTAGTCGCGCAGACGAAACAGAGCCAGCGGCCGAAGAATCAACCAGCAACAGATTCTCCCTCGCGAGCATCCTCGCCACATACGGCCGACAGATCCGATTTTCTCTCGGCGGATTCATCTGCTCCTTTTTCGCCTATTCCGTCACCAGCCAAACCCCACGGACTTATTTCGCCCTATTCCTCTGGCTATGCGCAATTGGTCTCACCAGCTACCCCTTCTGGCCTAGCGACACATCCAAAATCTTCACCGACCTACGCAACTGGCGCGACCCAGAACAGGCCCACCAACGAATATCGATTCCAGTCGCTCTTTTTTTTGCGGCGCTCATCTTACGCACCGCCCTCCTCAGTCAGCACCCCTTTATCCTCTCCGGCACAGAAGCCAATATCGGCCTAGAAGCGATTGTTGTCGCCCAAGGGGATTGGGGAAACCCATTTTCCACCGGTATTCTCACCAATCCGATTCTCCCCTTTACCTTAATCGGTACCAGTATCGGCATCTTCGGCCGAACCCCCTTCGCCTTGCGCATTATTTCCGCCCTAATCGGTGCGCTGACCATCCCTCTCCTCTACACCGTCGGCCGTAAACTCTGGCGCTGGGAAGTCGGTTTACTGGCCGCCATCTTCTTACTCGGCACTCATACCCACCTCCATTACAGCCGTCTCGGTTTAACCAACATCTGGGACCCGATGTTCGCTCTGCTCACATTTTATTTTCTCAATCGGGTCTGGCAGAACAACAGCGACCAAAGCGCACCACACCCCCGTCATATTTATTTATTAGGGCTCGTTCTGGGGCTTTCCGCCTATTTTTACACCGCACTCCATCTGACACCGCTACTCATCATCACCTTTCTTCTCTCCCAACTCCCATTCGACTTACGGAGCATCTGGCACAACGGCCGGTCATTTCTCATCTCGCTCGTCATCGCCCTGATTATCGCCCTACCCGCAATACGATTCTACAATCAGAACCCAGGGGTTTTTCTTGATCGATCAGACGCGTTTGGCATCTATCAAACCAATTGGATTTTTGATGAAGCCTCACGAACCGGAACCAGCATCAATACAGTTCTCGTTGATCAATTTCAAAAAGCGATCACAGCGTTTACCCACACAGCCGACACCTCTCTCTACTACGCCCCAAAACAAGCGATATTCGGTATCACGCTCGCCTTACTCTGGGCGGCCGGTTTTGTCATTACACTCATCCGTATAGGGGATATCCGTCACCGTCAGCTCTTCCTCTGGCATCTTATTACGATCACATTCGCGGGCGCCTTGCTGCTCTCCCCCCCCGCCAGCCACCGCATGTTGATCGTCTTGCCATTGGCCTGTCTCACCGCCGCCCTGACCCTCAACGAGGGGTTACGCTTGTTAGACAACCGGTGGCCACCGCTTCAAGAGTTCGGTTTTCGCACGGCCGTACTCGTTTGCCTCGCCCTCTCATTCGTCGCCCCAGAAACTTTTTTCTATTTCCGCGACTATCGCCAAGAGGCCCAATTCGCCGATCGTAACACCGAAATCGCCCATGAACTGGGCCGTTATTTAGCCGCAGAATCAAGCACAGGACAAACCACCTACTTTTACGGAGCACCCATTATCTATACGTCATTTCCCAATATTACATACCTTGCACCGAACGCGATTCGCTACCAAAACCTATTCGATGTTCCGGCCGAAGAAACAGAAAATGTCCTAAATTCAATCACAAATGGTCAGATTCATGTGTTTATTCCGGAACGAGAAGGAGACTTACAGCGACTCATGGCGCAACAGCCAAACGGCCTTCTTGAAACGGTTTCCGGCTCTCACTCAGACCCATTATTCACAGTCTACTATTTACCATAGGCCGATACCGAAAAATGACGAAGGTATTGGTATCTGCGAACGATTAAATGGTCAGGTAGACGTTGATAGTGAAGTCGGCCGAGGCAGTCGCTTCTAATTTACATGACCACGGCCATCGTCTCCGCACCGACAGTCGGGTCAAGCAAATAAGAAGCACCAAACAACATACCGATGACCAACACAAAAAAAACAATCACCACAATCGCATAAAGCTCAACACGACGACGGGCATAGCCACCACTTCTTTTCCTTTTACTCACGCGGGTTTCCATATTAGACATAATAAAATTCCTTCTTGGTTTGGCGATAAACACAAAAACCTTATCGCTAGTATGGTTCTATTATCAGTGACCAAGGCGAGAAAATATATAGGTCACCGTAGCTATAATGGGTAGTTAAAGTGCTATTTTGTCGCCCAAATAAGCAACACAAGTACGATCACCCTAGGGTTATCGCACCAAATTTGACAGCAATCTTGACACAGACACTCGGAAACCATACACTCTTCCGCAATTAAATAACCAACCCATTTGGGGTGTGCTAGTCGCTCGGACGCGCAGCACATAATGGGGAAAGATCGGTGACCTGTAAAAAACAGGAAGTCCGCCACTGTCCCGCAACGGTAGCTGGCCAAGCGAAAACAAGCAAAGCCAGAAGTCCGAATACCCGCCTCAAATGATATGCGTATCCTTCGTGGAGAAAGGGCAGCGTAGCTAGTTCGATCAACTAGACCTAGTGCCCACCTTTTTGGTGGGCTTTTTTTATCGGTTTAGCATCAACGGCCGTTTCCCCTGCGAAACGGCCGTTTTTATTTGATCCACCAGTGGCAAAAATGGGGGGTACTCAGGCCACAAAATCGAAAACAGCGGTATGGATACGCTTGTATTAATCCGATTATTTCGAGTAGGAAAGAAATAGATGAAAAAACTTATACCGATCAGCCTGATATTACTCTTAATACCCTTCTTAGTGGCCTGCGGTGGTGAAACACCGACTCCAGCAGCACCAGAAACAGAAACTGAAGCCGAAGTCCCCCAAGCAGAAGCAGAAACTGAAGCAGAAATGACCGAAATGGAAGAAGAAACCGAAGATTTAATGGTCGAAACATCCAGCTACCCAGTTACGATCAACAACTGCGGCCTAGAAATCGTCTATGAAGCAGCACCCGAACGGGCGGTAACCATGAATCAAGCGGCCACCGAAATCATGCTCGCCCTAGGCTTGGAAGAAAGCATGATTGGGACCGCCTATTTAGATGATGCGGTCATGCCTGAAATGGAAGAGGCGTATAACACGGTCCCCGTTTTATCAGATCAATACCCATCACAAGAAGTGCTCTTCGCCAGCGAAACAGATTTCGTTTACGGGGTTTACCGCAGTGCCTTTGGCGATGAAGCGGCCGGACCACGCGAAGAACTCAAAACCCTCGCCATCGGCTCTTATCTTTCTGGCGTCGCATGTGAAGATGAAACACAACGCCCAGACAAAACGACCTTTGAAATCGTCTATGGGGAAATTATGGACATCGGCCGTATCTTCGGTGTCGAAGATCGCGCCGAAGCTTTAATCGCAGAGATGCAAGCGGAACTTGAAGCGTCTCAAGCGGCCGTCGCAGAGCTCGACACGGCCAGCATCCTTTGGTATGACAGCGGCAGTGATCTCCCCTTCGTCGGTGCTTGTTGCGGAACACCCAACATGATTATCGAAGCGGTAGGTGGCGAAAACATCTTCGCGGACGCCGACGGAAACTGGGCGGAAGTGAGCTGGGAAGAAGTGCTCGAACGAAACCCCGATGCCATTGTCATCGTGGATGCCTCTTGGGACCCCGCCCAAGACAAAATCGATCTTCTTACCTCAGACCCTCTCTATTCGACCATGACGGCCGTGCAAAATGAAGCCTTCATCGTCATTCCATTTAGCGCAACCACGCTCGGTGTCCGCAACGCTCAAGCGGTTGTCGATATCGCCGCAGGATTGGCCCCTTAATGACAGCGGTCATTCTGTTGTCTCGCGGGGGGTATGGTCATACCCCCCGCGAAGACCTTGATCAACTAATCAACTCTGTCTCGGCGTCGCTTAATGATGCCAAGACAGATGCCCCATCCTTCGTGATCGGCGCATTTGTCAATCGGGGCGCGCCCTCCTTACCGGACGCCCTACACAGTTGTGCAGAGCAAGGGGCCACAAAAATTGTCGTCCTCCCTCTCTTCGTGCCAAGCGACAAAAACTTACAGCGTTGGCTCGCTAAAGTCATGGTGCGCTGGCACAGTACATGGGATGGTGCCCCGCTGGTGTTACAAATCTGGCCCGCATTAGCGGAGCACAAGGCGTTAGGGGAAGCGATCACAAGCGTAATCAAAGAATACAGCACAGACACAAGCGACCTGATCAAAACAGCCCCACCCCGCTGGGAACACAACCCTGCGGGCTGGTCTTACCCACCACCACACAGCTACCATCTCTTGCTCTGCCAAGGGCCACGTTGCACAGCCAATGGCGCAACAGATCGGTGGCAAGAGCTACGTAATCGGTTACGCAAAAAAAACCTTCTCGAACGAAAAAATGGTGCTTTGCCTGTCACCACAGACTGTTTATTTCCTTGTAATCATGGTCCAGTGATGATAGTCCACCCCGATAACGCTTGGTACAGTGTCCCATCAACGGCCGCTGTTGATACGATCGTAACCCAACATATCGAAAACAAATCGGTCGCCCAAGAACACCTTATTCAACCTTAAACAAAACATTTCATCATGATTCAGAGACAATCTGTACGACCATTGGGGCTTACGCTGTTGATATTAACAATTGTGGTCATCTTGTCAGTCATATTCGCCATTAGCATCGGCCCTGTCCAAATTCCACCGTTCGATGTTTGGCAAATTGCGCTATACCGTATGGGCTTTATTGAACAAGGAGCGTGGTCACTCGCCCATGAAAATATCGTCTGGCTCATCCGTATGCCTCGCACCTTGATGGCCATTTTCGTCGGTGCGGGCTTGGCCGTTGTCGGTGTTACCATGCAAGCCCTAGTGCGAAATACGCTAGCAGACCCTTACCTACTCGGGATTTCCTCGGGTGCATCAGTCGGTGCTGTTTTGGCTATCGGAGTCGGTTTATTCCGGTTTGCAGGGGTTTATGCGGTTTCGTTGGGTGCTTTTTTAGGCGCGATAGTTGCATTCATCTTGGTATTCACGCTAGCACAGCAAAACGGCCGTGTCACCCCACAGCGCTTTATTCTAGCCGGTTTAGCTATATCCTATCTCTTTTCCGGTCTCACCAGCTTTATAACACTAACATCAGATGATCGAGAATTAGCAGAGCAATTACTAGCATGGCTATTGGGCAGTCTGGCTCGGGCCGACTGGATCGATTTAACGTTGCCCGCTCTTGTTTTAGCGATCGGAACACTATTTTTACTCTTACAAGCCCGCTCCCTCAATTCACTCGCGATGGGGGATGAAACGGCGGCTACCCTAGGGGTTGATCTCGACAAATTGCGTCGCCAACTTTTCATAGTAGCCTCGCTAGTCACCGGTGTGATGGTAGCGGTCAGCGGGGCGATCGGCTTTATCGGGTTGATGATTCCACATATCGTTCGCTTGATTATCGGGGTTGATCATCGTTGGGTTCTACCAGTTTCCCTTTTCATCGGAGCGATTTTTCTTATCTGGGTCGATCTGTTTGCACGTACCGCCTTTGCCCCCGAAGAGTTACCTGTTGGCGTCATTACCGCTTTGCTAGGTGGCCCGTTCTTTCTTTGGCTAATGTATACCACAGGGCAAGAGGGAAACTAAAAATATGATCCTAGAAACCAAAGGGGTTGATTGGTCCGCCAATGGAAAAAAGATTGTGCAAGACATTAGCTTGCACATCAACGAGGGAGAATTTGTCGGGCTCATAGGTCCCAATGGGAGTGGCAAATCGTCCCTCCTGCGGGCGATTTACCGCATTTTGCGCCCCAATGCGGGCCATATTATCTTAAATGGTCAAGAAGTCTGGCAACAGTCGGCACGCGAAGTCGCCCAACAAACGGCCGTCGTAGCCCAAGAAACCCATATCGAATTTAGCTTTACGGTACACCAAATTGTTGCGATGGGACGCAACCCACACAAAGGGATGTTTGACCGTGACACAGCTGAAGATTTGACCCTCATCGAGGCGGCGCTAGAACGTGTCGGGATGACAAACTTTCACGGCCGTGATTTCCGCACCTTATCTGGTGGCGAAAAACAACGGGTTCTTATCGCGCGGGCACTCACCCAGCAAACCCCATTCATAATCCTAGACGAGCCGACCAACCACCTCGATATTCGCTATCAGCTTGAAATTTTGGAATTAATAAAAACATTAGAGGTGACTAAATTAGCCGCTTTGCACGATCTAAATCTAGCGGCCACATACTGCGACCGACTTTACTTATTACGTGATGGCCAAATCTTGGCCCACGGTTCCCCTCAGCAAGTACTCACCTCAAGTTTGATCAAAGAAGCCTATGGGGTTTACGCAGAGGTCGGCCGTCATCCGATCACCGGTCAGTTGCACCTTGCGTTCGCCCCAAGTAGCGAGTAAAGCAAGGGGAGTCCTGTTCAGTTGGAATATCTTTTTGTGTATCTGTTATAAAAAACATTTTTTTCATCCCTGTTGCTCAATTTAGAAACAATACAAAATCACAGTCAGTGCCCTCTATCGCAAGGCACGCTTTGAATCACATAAGACAATGACGCAAAACAGCCAAACAGGTCACGTTAGAAAACCAAATGTATCGTGTTATTGGGGAGAAATCTACGGTAGGGGTTAAGAATCAAATTGTACAGGGTTAGCTTCCAATTCAACATGCATTCAACATAGAATCTAAGCAGGCTCAACTTAGATTCTAATGATTAATCAACGCTAATTTAATCGCAGTTAAAAGACAATCAAAATTAACACCTAAGCCAAACGCTGATCACACACCTCTCGCACACCACAAGCCGCACACCGGCGGCCATTCTCATGGCTCCGCCCCACATCACCAGCATATAAATCTTGGCGCATATCAGCGATCAAATCGAGCAAATCTTCCTCAAGCTCATCGGTGTAATCAACCGCAAACGATTTGTCCGCATATTGAATAATCCCATGTGACGGCCGCACCCCATAGTTATATTCAACCAGCGCACAATAAACAGCCAACTGCATCATATGCCCTTCACGCGGCTCGGCCGGGGCACGGCTCGATTTCAGCTCAACCGGTACAATCTCCCCCTCGGCCGTTCGCACCAAATAGTCCGGTTTCCCCACCAGTCCAAGGTCATCATCCAATAACGGCTTTGGAACTTCTTGCCATGTCTCCCGATCACTATAAACGATTTCCCCATCCGGCAGCCCACTCGATTCCCGTAATCGGCCGGACCAAAACAACAGCATCACCGCCAATAAAGCGAAGATCACAACGATTAATAAACTAAAATTACCCACCGGTCACCACCCAATAAATCGCCAATAAAATACAAGCGACCAGTAGCACATAAGCGACACGGCGCACAAAAACAGCAAATCCCAGCGTCCGGCCGTGCTCCTCATGAAACTCGGTACCGGCCGCGAGTTCACGCACATTGCGCGACTTCTCACCTTGGACCGATTGCAACCACCATGAGCGTCGGCAGTACACATAGCTACCGATTTCGCTCGCACTTAAATATTTCTTTCGTCTGGCCATATATTTGCCTTCATTTCCGATTCTTTATTCGTCACACGTCATTTACCTCAGTGCCCCCGACGGACGTAGCCACACCGCATCACTCACATTCGGTCCCATAACGGCCGTCATATCAAACAAACCACCCTCCGGTTGAGCATAATACACAGCCCCACCAGATTGAAGCACCAACACATCACGCCCATCCATCGCCCAGATGATCGACAAATCATAACGCCCTGTCGGCAATCCGTTCAGCCGAACCGCTTGGGCCGCCAATGAATCACGGATATAAAGGGCTGATACAGTTGCATCCCAAGGATGAAGCAACGCGTAAGCGAAACGGCCGTCTTGCAACTGCACCGCCGTACTCCCCAACACCCCATTCCCTGGGGCCAACACGATCCCCTCATCCAATGACATCACTCCCCCCGGTTCGTATTTCCAAATCTCTAAACGGGTTTGATCAAGACCAAAAGGGTTTTGCACACCATCGCTTGCCCCCGTGTCACTCAATAACTCATCACCCACCACCGATGACATGACTAGCAGACGTGAGTCAGCCAGCCACGCGGCCGAAACCAAACGGGGTTCGCCACTGCTAGCAAAAGCGTAAGGGAGTTGCGGGGCCGGACCGGCAAAATCACGGATCGCATAAGGAGCAGCAGGACCGGCCCACCGATAAAGCAACGCACGGCCGTTACTGGCCCAACCCAAAGGCAATTGTTGGGGCTGATACGGCTGTGCGTCAACCCCTTGTTCCATCACTTGCTGGGGTTGCGTATTGTTGACATCAAACAACCACATCCCCGCCCGATCGCTATACGCAAACAGGGTGCTATCTTGTCGCCATGACATCCGGCCGCATAAATCTTGGCAAGCCCCAATTTCCCGAATCCCAGAGGTAGGAGGTGATGCCAAATAGAGCTTGATTCCCGGAAACAGCATCGCCTCATCTTCAACATCATCGATAGTCAACGGCACAGCCGACACATCCAAACCGGTCAACGAGATATAACGTTGATCCGGTGACACAGCCAAAGAGTGTAACAAAGCGATACGCGGGGCAATAACCCATTGCTCTTTGCTCACAACATCGATCCAAATAATTTCATGCTCGGTATAACGCATCAGCCCATTGTCGGCCGAATCACCATCCATTACGACCGGCAACGGCTCACCATCCCCAGAACTCAATGACAGGTCCGAGAGCAATCGCGCCACCACAACCCGATTTCCATCCGCACTAATCGCCATGTGGGTCACCCCACCACCCATCAACTCCGATATTTGCCGATTATGGGCGGTCCATAATTTTAATGAACCGTCAGCCACAAAAAGCAAATCCCGCTCAGTTGCGGGCAAATTATTGACATCGGCCGCTTCAAGCGGTGGCAGCGTTTCCGGCGTCCCCAGAGGTGTCGGGCTTGGCGTAATCGTCGGTGCTAAAGTCGGCGTCTCGACCGGCTCCCCTTCACGATCATCCGGCACCTCTTCTACCCCACCATCATCCCCACGACCACCAGCTTCATTTTGCCCAGCAACCGGCACCGCCGTCGCCGTCACAATCAACGGCTCAACCTGCAACGTCGGCCGTAACGGCAACGGCGTGGGCGCCTGCGGCAACACATCACACCCCACAACCAAAATCAACCCCAATACCAAGCCAACCCAGCGCAATTTACTCATAAATTCACCCGATTTTTGTTTCCTTTCACTGTTGACAACACCTCAAAAAAGGCAAAAATACATAAAGACAAAGACAGAGACAGAGAACCACTTCACTAGAGAAAAGAGACAGAATAGCTCGCTACTCGTTCCCCTCGACTCTCTACTCTCTACCCTCTACTCTTTTCCACAATCGTAACAAACAACAAGCGAGAGACAAACATGGCACTTCATCCCTTAGCTGGCAAACCAGCACCGATCGATTTACTTCCCAATATCCCCCGCCTAATGGCCGCCTACTACACCCACAAACCGGACCCCAGTCAAAAAGGGCAAAGGGTTTCTTTTGGCACATCAGGGCATCGTGGCACCTCTTTGGCCCACACATTTAACGAAAACCACATCGCCGCCATTAGCCAAGCGATCTGCGAATACCGTCAGCAAGCGGGCACAAACGGCCCACTCTTCTTAGGCATGGACACCCACGCCCTATCTGAAGCGGCCCTCGCCACGGCCGTGGAAGTCTTTGCCGCCAACGGGGTCAATGTCATGCTCCAAGCGGGTATGGGCTACACCCCCACGCCGGTCATTTCCCACGCAATTTTGACCTATAACCAAGGGAAAAGTAGTGGCCTAGCCGATGGTGTCATCATCACCCCCTCCCACAATCCCCCCAACGATGGCGGGTTCAAATACAACCCACCGACCGGCGGACCGGCCGATGGTGCCACAACCAAAACGATAGAAAATCGCGCCAACGAGATCATCGAACAAGGAATGGGAGCCGTCAAACGCATCCCCTTCACCCGCGCCCTCGCGGCCGACACCACTCACCAATACGATTACATCACCCCTTACCTAAGCGATCTCAAAAACATCGTCAACATGGAAGCGATCACGGCCGCAGGGCTCAAAATCGGGGTCGATCCGATGGGTGGTTCCGGCATCGCCTACTGGGAACCGATGGCTGAAATGTATGGGCTCAATATGGAAGTGGTCAACAAAGCGGTCGATCCTACATTCTCGTTTATGACAGTCGATAAAGATGGGGTTATCCGCATGGATTGCTCGTCCCCTCATGCGATGGCGAGCCTGATCAGCCTTAAAGATCAATTCGATATCGCCTTCGGCAATGATCCAGACTATGACCGTCATGGCATTGTCACCCAAAGCAGCGGGCTACTCAACCCGAACCATTATTTAGCGGTCGCGATTAACTACCTGTACCAAAATCGGCCGTTGTGGGATGCCAATACCGGTGTCGGCAAAACCCTTGTCTCCAGTTCAATGATCGATCGCGTTGTGGGCAAACTCGGCCGTCGTTTGGTCGAAGTACCGGTCGGCTTTAAGTGGTTTGTCGATGGCTTGTACAATGGCACTTACGGCTTCGGCGGTGAAGAAAGTGCAGGCGCATCCTTCTTACGTTTCGACGGCTCTGTCTGGTCAACAGACAAAGACGGCATCATCATGGACCTACTCGCGGCCGAAATTCTCGCAGTCACCCAAAAAGACCCCGGTGAACATTACGCCGAACTGGTCGCCGAATTCGGCGATCCGGTCTACAAGCGGGCCAGCGCCCCCGCGACCCTCGAAGAAAAAGAGGTGTTGAAAAAGCTCTCGCCAGAAATGGTCACCGCCAGCCAACTCGCAGGGGAGCCGATCCTCGAAAAGCTCACCAACGCCCCCGGCAACGGTGCCGCCATCGGCGGTCTCAAAGTCACCACCGAAAACGGCTGGTTCGCCGCACGGCCGTCCGGCACCGAAATGATCTACAAAATCTACGCCGAAAGCTTCAAAGGTGCCGATCATCTCGATCAAATCCAAGCCGAAGCACAAGCGATCGTCTCGGCCGCCCTTGCCGCTTAAAGAATAACAGCTAAATAATTGTCGCATGTGTTGTCTAATGGCTTGCTCGGCCTACGGCCGAGCAAGCCATTCTTAAATTAGGGTTTTTCGGTGGCATGCCACCGAAAAACCCTAATAAACATCTTTACGAGCCGCCGTAGGCGGTGACAAGT
>WTJY01000373.1:0-3776 GCA_011524645.1 Anaerolineales bacterium
CAGCTAGATCAATCGGCCGATTACACCTTAACCGGCGAAACAGCCAGTGGACAAGCGTTGACCATCGGTCATGTGCCCAGCGACAGTAGCTATAACTTTTCCGGCGTGATCGATGAGCTGTTTATTTACGATTATGCGTTAACCGATACCAACCTCCATGCGGTCGCTCACAGTGGGGCTGATGGGTTGGGTCATGTGCAGGTCGCTTTAGAAGAGATCGATTGGGCTGAATACCCTGAGTTCGATATCAATGAGCGGCAAGGTGAAGTGAGTTGGGGTAATGCCACTTTAGATCAAGCGGACAGTCTCGGTTCGGCGTGGACCTATGATATGGGACGTTTGGAAAACTTCTACTATATCCACTTGCTGGGTAAAGATGATGCGGACAACGAAACCACGGGGGAAACCCATTGGCACGGTCTGATCGATCATAAGCCACCGGTCATCACCGCATCTGGCACCCAAGCTGGTGGCGGTCAATTTGCGACCACCACCTATGATTTCACCATTACCGACTTTATTCTCCAAGCGGATACCTTGGTTCATCCCTGTGGCGCGGCCGATTTAGACGTGTTGACTTACACCAATGTGTCGACCCAAGCACCGCATTACGGTCACGCTTATCAAATTACCGGTAGCTGTACGGTGGCGGGCCATGTACTGAGCGCAACAGTTAGCATCTATGACGGGGCGAACCATTTCTCCAGTGAAACGATCACGTTTGCCAGTGCCGATGGGGAAAGTTATATCGAGATCATTGAGCCGATCAACAGCCAAACGATCTCTTCAACCGCTCCGGTGAGCATTACCGGTGATGTGTACGTCGCTTCGGTACCGCTGACGATTGAGATCGAAGTAGACAATGCCCTCATCGATACGCTGGTGTACACCGATGCGATCAGCGGCACATCTTGGTCAACTGTTTGGGAGATCACCGATGCGCGAACACATGTCATCGATGCGCTGGTGACAGATGACAACGGCAATACCTATAGTGACAGTGTGGTTGTTGATGTTGCGGGCACTTGCTCTGTCGATTATGACGGCGATGATGTGACCGACTTCTCGGGCGATAGCTCGGCGATCCGTGATGCACTAGCGGCCGTGGCCAGCGGCGGCACGATCCGGGTAGCGGGTATTTGTGAAGGAACTAGCTCGATTGGACAATCGATCTTCCTCGCCTATCTCGATAAGCCGGTCACCATTGCGGGTGGGTATGATGCCAGTGATTGGACAGCTGGGGCTGATCCGGCGAACACCCCTACGATTTTAGATGTGTCTGAAAACGGCCGTATCTTCTATGTCGCAGACGGCACCAATATCACGATCAAAGATATGGTGTTGGCCAACGGCCGTGGAGAAGATGCTTCAGCGGCTAGCTGGGATGAAATCTATCATGGTGGGGCGATCTATATGGAAACCGGTACCGACTTTACCCTCGATAACGTGACCGTGTTTAATGGAACGGCGAGAGAGAAAGGGGGTGGTTTCTATATGAACAGTGGCAGTGTCACGATCCGCGATAGTGCCTTTGTTGACAACGAAGCGGGCACGGCCGGTGGGGCGATTCATATCAGCGGAACACTGACCCTTGAAGATAGCCTGATTGACAACGCTTCTGGTTCTGAGGGTGGTGGTGTTTACGTCGATAACGGCACTTTTGTGATGAGCGACAGCACCATCGATGACAGTTCGGCGACGCAAGGGGGCGGGATATATGTCAATGATGGGGACATCACAATCAGCGGCTCGACCGTCAGTAATAATGAAGCCATTTTTGTCCACGGCGGTGGCATCCACATGAATAGCGGGACATTTAATGTGACCAATAGCACGTTGAGTGGCAATACGGCCGATGACAACGGTGGTGGGTTCTATAACAACAGCGGTACTGGCACCTTGAGTCATGTTTCTGTCGTGAACAATGATGCAGGGGCGGCCGGTGGTGGCCTTTATAACGAAAGCGGGACACTTCGTGTACAGCATTCGATTATCGCTTACGCCAGTGCTGGCAATGATTGTTCCGGTACGATTACCGATCAGGGTGGCAATATCGCCAGTGATGCGAGCTGTGGTTTTACGCAAAGCTCCAGCCTGAATAGCACCGATCCATTGTTAGATGGATTAGCGGATAATGGTGGAGAAACAGAAACCCACAATGTACAAGCGGGTAGTCCGGCAATCGATCAGGCGACCGGTAGCGGTACAACGGTCGATCAACGTGGTGTGGCCCGGCCGCAACTGTCAGCGGCCGATAGTGGTGCGGTCGAGTATGCGGCGACTTATGGCGGAGATTGTGATCCCTCTCCTTGGGATGCTGGCTCCACGACCGAGCTAAATCAAGCGATCGCGTGCTATAACAGCCAAATCGGTGGCAGTGCCATGATCAACCTAACTCAAGACATTACCTTGATTGACGACACGATCACCATCAGCAACACGACCGGTGCGATCCTCTATATCGATGGTCAGGGGTATTCTCTGAGCGGGGGGGTAAACTATCGAGTGCTACAAGTTGAAAATGGGGCCGTTGATATTTCTGACCTCACTTTAAGGGATGGCAGTCCGCAAAACGGCACGAATGAAAATGGTGGTGCGCTACTGATTAGCACGACCTCGACCGTGACCATTCGTAGCAGTGTGTTGATTAATAACGATGTGGGGAACACGTGGTCTGGCGGGGCGATCGCTAACTATGGTTCATTGGCTGTTAGTGAGACGCTTTTTCAAGATAATTATGGTTATGGCAATGTTGACGGTAATAGTGGTGGTGCTCATATCGCCAACTTTGGTGACTTATCTCTGGACAAGAGCTTGATCATTGGCGGTGAAACGATTGATGGTGGTGGGGTGTTTAATGGCTCTGCGGCGGTGGCGCGGATTACCAATAGCACATTCATCAATGTCTTGGCTTATCAATATGGTGGCGTGATTTACAACAGTGGCGGTACGGCCGAGCTGGTTCACGTGACCGCTTCACAAAATACGAGCTATTCAGGTGGCGATATCGCTAATCTGAGCGGCGCGATGACCATGACGCTGTCCGCTTTGAGTAGCAGTGGAGGCGGGCAACATTGTCTTGGTACGATTAGTGACGGAGGTGGTAACATCGCTGATGACGCGAGTTGTAGCTTTACGGCCACAACCAGCAACAATAGTCAATCTCCCAGTATCAGCACGACGCTGGCGGATAACGGTGGTGAAACGGAAACCTTGGCTATTACCTCTGGTAGTAGCGCGGCGGTGGATGTGGCGGCGTGTGTTTTAAGCGAGGACCAGCGGGATGTGGCCCGGCCGAATGGGGTGCTCTGTGACAGTGGAGCGGTTGAGTTTGAATACAACAGCACCACGGTGACCCCGACTCTGACTTATGATACGGCGGGTGATTTGACGATTGATTGGGCGAGCGATGGGACCAATTGTGCGGCCGATATTTATCGCAACACCGATCCTTACGATGGACATCTCTTGTGGCAAGAAGATTTAATGTCGTGGTCGATCACCAATGGCACGGCCGGTGATGAGACGAGCTACTATTTTGTGTGGCTGGTCTGTGATGGGGATGAAGCGGCCGTTTCGGAAGAGGTTGGGGTCTTCCATTTTGAGTTGCAGACCGATTAGTCATGCCGAGACCCGAAGGGTTTTGCTTGAAAGCAAGAGAGAATTGTTTACTAGCCGCACCTACGGTTGTTCGTTTTGCCGGAAACGGCTGATGATTATCGTTGTTGGGTGTGCGTGATGGGTCGCGCCGAGACCCGAAGGGTTTTGCTTGAATG
>WTJY01000373.1:3876-15347 GCA_011524645.1 Anaerolineales bacterium
AGCCAAACCCTTGGGGTCTGGAACTGTAGAATGGTTGTAGGGGATAAGCAAACGACGGCCAGATCAATGACATCGCTAAGACCGGTTGGCCGTTTGCCTAGCACTTACGATTGTTCGTTTGTTCGTTTTAATAATGTTGGCTTATGTCTATGCGCCTTTTGTTGTGCCCCCCCTGATACATCCCCACCAATCCTGCAGAGGATAGTTCGCTGGTGCATAAATCTAAAAAACGGCTATCATTCTGTTGGTTCGTTTGATGCTGATCGTAAGCAGATAACAAACTTAGGTTTAATTCAAATCGAATCAAATCACCATTGTTTACATAACTTAACACACAACAAAAAAGTAACACGCAAAAGCCCACGTCACAACCTTTTCCCAATTACTATTCAATTAAACAGGTAGACAACCTATAAAAACAGTCGATCTATATCGTCTCAAACCCATGATGAGGTGCACATATCGCATCACATCGATTCCATTCGGCTATTTTTCTCAGCTTGTACACCGCAAAACCAAAAGAGAAATCGTGTCAAAATTTACTAAATTCATTTATCTTATCAGTTTGATCATCGCATGTTATGCGATCCCCCTTTCTGCACAATCCCCAATTGAAATCGATGAAGAGAACGTTACCATCGATTTTCCGGATTCAATCACCTTTGAACTTTCTGTTGAAGGTGAGGCCAATATCGAAAACGGGACGCTGGTCTATGGCACAAACGGCCGTTCCTGCCAAGAAGCGGGATCAAAGCAAGCGATCGATTTTGACCCCGGCCGATCTGTTGACCTGTCATGGGAATGGGAATTGAAGCGAAGTGGTTCGCTCCCCCCCGGTGCCGAAATATGGTGGGAATGGGAAATCGAAGATGCTGATGGCAATATCATGACGACAGAAAGGCAAACACAGCTTGTCCTTGATGAGCGGTATGCTTGGCGTACATTGGAAGAAGATGGGGTCGTCGTGAACTGGATCATCGGCAATGAGGCATTCGGGGAAAGCATTTTGCTTATCGCGGCCGAAGCTTTGGCCCTAATTGCCAATGATATGGGGGTAACTGAGCCACCCGATATCGATATTTGGGTTTATCCGAGCGGTGCAGAAGTGCGCGATGCGCTGGTTTACTCTTCTGAGTGGGCCGGTGGGGTCGCCTTCTCTGATTATGGGATTACCATTGTCGGCATTGCACCGGATCAAGACGATTGGAAACGACAAGTGGTTCCCCATGAACTGGTCCATTTGGTGGTCGGTGAACTGATGTTTAATTGCTATGGTGCGGGTCTGCCTGTGTGGCTGAATGAGGGGCTGGCACGGTACGCGGAAACCAATATTGAAGCACGTAGTCTCGACCAACTTCAAACTGCGCTGGAGGCGGGCAAATTGCCCCCGTTAAAAACATTGGCTGGTGGTTTTTCCGCCTATGGCGGCGGTGCTTCTTTGGCGTATACCCAAAGCTATGTCATGGTGAAATACTTGATCGATGAATATGGGGCGGATCAGATGCTCGATTTGCTGAACACAGTCAAAGAAGGGAATTTGATCGATGATGCGCTTGAGTCGGTTTATGGCTTTGATACGGCCGGTCTTGATGCCCAATGGCGCGAGACAGTCGGCTTTGCCGCTACGCCGACGCTCGCTTCGGATGCGCTTGCCGCCCAAGCCACGCCCACGATGATCGCTACGATTGCGCTGGTTAATCCGCTGGCAAGCCCCCCCACATTGACCCCTGTGCCTGCAACCATTTCACCCGTTATCGCGACCGATGAACCTGCACCTACGCCCGAGCTGACCGCAACCTCTGCATCATCTGTAGACAATACGGTTATAAGCGATTCGAGCGATGACTTTGCTACCCCTGTTGCTACTGTAGAAACAATGCCTGACCCGTTAGCAGACGATTCTAATCGTCTCCCCTTGATTGTAGTCGCCGTGCTCGTTGTTGGGCTTTTAATAGGAAGTTTTGCCTTCTTTTTAGGCAAAAGGAGATCATAATGTATAAAAAATCTATCTTTTTCATCGTTATTTTGACCGCGATGATTGTTTTGGCTTCGTGTCAATCCGCGCCCGAGTCTGATAATCCGCCGATTTCTGAGGTGAATGTCACGGCCGTACCGCCAGAAGCTGAAGTCGAACCGACCGCTGAAGTAGAAGCGACCGCGACGGCCGAACCCACGGCGACCGCAGAGCCGACCAACACGCCTGAGCCAACCGCGACGGCCGAGCCAACCGCGACGGCCGAACCAACCCCCACCTTGGAACCGACACCGATTCCTGAAGGTGTTTATATCCGTGAAATTGACGGGCTAACATTTTACTATCCGCCTGACTGGACCGTGTTGAACGAGGAAGGGGAGCAATTACAGATTCAAGACCCCGCACTTGGTACGTTTGTGTCGGTTAATAGCGGTTTTCGAGACCCTGAGACCGATTTTGAAACATATAAAGAAGAGTTTTCAAGTCAAGAGGTACTAGAGATTTGGGGCATGACTGAAAGTAAACTGGTTAGTGAGGAAGAAATTACCTTTGCTGGTGATTTAACAGCACAAACCGCCACTTTTGTGATGGCGAATCCAGACGGGCTTGGGCTTGATTTTTGGGTAGCTTATGCAGAAACTGACACGCGTGAATTTTTTGTTTTCTCTTTAACTGCGCCCGGCGCTTTGGAGATGAGCAAAGAGACACTTGTGGAGATGATAGCAAATGTCGAAATTGGTGAGATCAAGCTGTTTGGTCTCGACCGTCAAAATACCTTGGTGCAACGGGGTGGAGACCCATTCCCGCGTATCCTTGATCCGGCTCGTACTGAAGGATCGGCCGCTGGCAATGTAGGTTTGTTGTATAGTGGTCTCGTGCGCATGTCGCCTGAATTGCGTGTTGAGCCTGACTTGGCCGAAACTTGGTCGATTAGTGAAGATGGAAAGACATACACATTTACTTTGCGTGAAGGGTTGACTTTCGCTTCAGGTAAACCGATCACGGCGGGTGATATCAAAGCGAGTTGGGATCGGGCCGCTAATCCTGATACCGGATCGACAACATTTTCCACCTATCTTGGGGATATTGAAGGGGCGGCCGCTGTGGTGGCTGGTGATGCCAGTGAAATTAGCGGCGTGGTTGTTATCGATGACCGGACTCTGGAAGTCACGCTCGATGGGTCTAAGCCTTATTTCTTAGCCAAACTCACTTACCCCGTGTCGTTTGTCCTCAATTTAGACACGGTTGATCCAGACGATGAAGAGTGGGTATACAGCCCTGACCCGAGTGGCCCTTTTGTTTTGCGTGAGTACCGTGAAGGGGAAGCGATGATCTTTGTTAGCAATACCGCCTATCATACCCCCCCCGCCTTGGCCGGTGTGGTGCAGTTGATCGGCCGTGTGGGCTCTAGCCTCAGTCTGTTTGAAGCGGGCGAGATCGATATTACCGGTTTAAGTGCCGCTGATGCCGAAGAAGTGCGTCAGCCATCACATCCATTACATGATCAATGGTTGACAACCACCTCAATGTGTACATCGTTGATGCAAATGAACAATGTCACCCCGCCGTTTGATGACCCGAATGTACGTCGTGCGTTTGCGCTGGCTCTTGATAAAGAGTCGCTCAATGATTTGTTGAGTGAGGGGGCCGATCTGATTGCGGGAACGATCTTGCCGCCTGCGATGCCGGGATATTCGATCGATTTAGCCACTCAGTATAGCGCCACGTTCGATCCCGATGCGGCGCGACAAGCTTTGGCTGATTCGTCATATGGCAATGATTTGCCCCCTATTGCGATTACTACGGCCGGATTTGGTGGCTCAGATCGAGACGATTTAAACGCGATGATTGAAAATTGGCGTGATGTTTTGGGGGTTGATGTGACGATTAATTTCTTAGACCCTGAAAACTATACCGAGTTGATCAAAGAAGAGCCGGTACAAATGGTTGCTTATGGTTGGTGTGCCGACTATCCCGATCCACAAAACTTCTTGGATATTCTCTATTACACCGATAGCGAATTTAATATTGCGCGTTACACCAATCCTGAAATCGATGCGTTACTCGAAGAAGCTCGGGTCGAATTAGATGGCGCCCGTCGGGTCGCTTTGTATCAAGAAATCGAGGCGATGTTGCTCGAAGATGTAGCCACGATTACCTTGTTTGTTGGTGTATCTGATGTGTTGGTTAATCCGCGTTTGCAAGGGTATGTGTTGTCTCCAATGAGGTCCCCAATTACCCACTTGCTTTCATTTGATGACGCTGAGAATTAGGATTTTGCTTGGATTCCGCTACTAAATTTGCGTACTCCATGTGCCAGACAAATGACGGCCGGATCGATTTAATCGATCCGGCCGTTTGTCGTTTGCCTAACACCTGCCAGGGTTTGTTTTTGGCTTGGTGCATTTGATGGGGATTTTTTATTCTATTGTCCCGGTTGTAAGGTGAAATTAAACACGCCTACTTCATTTGAACTCGATGTACAGCCAGAGTCGATGGAATAGAATTTCATGCTGTTTTGGTTCAGATTGATTAAGGGGATTGAGCTAGAGTATGCACCGATATATTGTTGTGACCCGCTATAAGGGGTGTTACGGCTGTATAGCTCAACTTCGGCACAACCATTGCTGTTGGTCCATGTCAGATTGCCGATGTTGTTGACGGCCGAGATGTCCAATGTCAGCGCGGGGATAATCGTGGGTGTTCCTGTCGTGCAATTGCGGGCTACGTCACACATGCGTGTTGTTAGATTGGTCAGATGACCATCCAGCGTGCAGCCAGGTAGTACAACCCGTGTTACTAGCTCGTGTTGAGGTTGGTTGGGGGTGTTGTGGAGCGTGATGACCGGACTTTCTACGGTTAAACAGGCATGGTTGATCGTCTCGATGTCAAGGATAAAGTCATTGATTTCTAGATCGAAAACAATCGTTTTCGGCTGATTGTTTTGCCAGAAATGGGCCACACTGAAACTGCCGAACGCGGGAGGGACATCGTCGATATAAGCGCGCCATTGTCTTCCTTTGACCGCTACATTTCCTTGTTGATCGCTAGTCCGCATGGTTGCTTCAAAGAACCCTTGGGTATTGCTTGGTGGATTGATCGACCAGTTGTTTCCATTTACGGTAGCGGTTTGCCAGGTGCCCACGGCCGTGGTGCTTTGCGCGGCCGTCAGTTGGTTAAACCGGAGTGGGGCGCTTGCTGGGGCAGATGGGCTGGTGTTCGGTGCCGGATCAAATTTGACTTCGACCGATTGGATCCCGGAACCGTGGGTGTCGCTAACCCAGCCGCTAACGGCGACGTTGGTCTGTGAAATGGTCGGGGAAGGGAGCGTGGGGGGCGTGTTTAGCGCCAATTCTGGAGCGACCGCATCGAGCTTAATCGTCCCCACGTTGTGATTGGTCAACTTGTTCCCTATTTGATCGATGGCGGTGAGTTCGACAGTATACGTACCCTGTGGCTGTTCCGCGTGAACGACAAAGGTGATGTTCCAGTTGTTGCCGGTGACGGTCGCTTTTTGGATATTGCTGGAAAGAAGTCGCCCCTCGGCCGAGCGTAGCCCGATATAGACCTCATCGGTAACCACACCACTACCGGCGATGCCACCCGCTAAGGTTGGGTCACTAATGGTGCCGGAAAGAGGCAGTGTCCAGCTATTGCTGACTGTGGTGCTGGCGGTCAGGTTGCCCCACTGCCCACTGTGATTGGATGTGGCGGTGGGAGCGGCCGTATCGATATGGGCGGTGTATACCTGACTGAGCGTTTCATTGCCGACCCGATCCACGGCGCGGAATTGGAATTGATAGGTGCCGACCCCTGTGGTTGTGGGGTCGAATTGGGGACACCAGACACGGCCGGGAGCGCTATCACCACATTTTGCAGCCCCTTGCCAACTAAAGTTGGCTTGACCGGGGGCTTTGATCCCGAAGTCGAGCAAGGCGACCGATGAGGTGGCGTCGTTGGTGTTGACGACCAAGGTTTGGAAGGTGTTGGTGAAATAGCTCTGGTTGGTGATGAGTGTCACCGTGGGGTTGGTGCGATCAACAACAAGTTGTTGGGTCGCCCGATCACTGTACCAGCGCAAGTCACGCAGATAATGGTTTCGTACTTCAGCGGCCGATAGGGCATCCTGAAGGACCATAAATTCATCCATGCTACCTTGATAGTAATTGGGGGACCCAGAATATATCGCGCCGAGATGGGCATTTTGGTAGGACATGAAGGGAATGAATGCACCTGTAAGCCCTGTTTGTGAACGATCAAGTTTCCCATTGATGTAGATATCGGCCGTGTAGTTTCCGTTAGCGGGGTAAAACGCGACGGCGATATGTTGCCAGAGGTCTTCTTGTAGCACCGTGTTGCTTTCGGCGGTCCATGCTGGTGTATCGGGCTTGGATAACGCGATTTTCCCTGAGTTGTTTAGTTCTAACACGAGGTGGGCGGCTGAATCGAGCAGGGTGTCGGACCCGCTTAAATCTTCCGGTTTAACCCAAGCCATGATGGTAAAGTTTTCTCTTAGGTTTGATATGGTTGTGGCGTTTTCTACGATAATTTGGCCAGAGCCGTTAAAGTAGGCGACATTGCCCAACTTCCCATCTGTACCGGGCGGAGGATTGAGCGCGGAAACGGTGGTGCCGCTAATGACTCGGCTGGTGACCGTTGGGCGGCCGACCAATCCATAGCGCTCTTCCGTATAAGCGGTGGCCCCTTCCTCTTCATCAAATTTCATGTGGAAGATCGGCCGGCTTTGGTTGTAGGCCGCCGTTAGCTCGGCCGCAGTTTGGCTGCCGTCGACAATGCGCATTTCATCGAGATACCCCTTATAAGGATCGGTACCCAGAGCGTTATTGCCTATCGCGGAGATATCTGAGGAAAGCCAGCAGGTGCCTGCTTGAGAGCCGACCAATTGATTGTTGACGTAATACTCAATTTGACTCCCCCCATTGACAACGGTGGTGATATAAGACCATTCATTTTGCGGTAATTGATAAGGAATATCAAAGACGGTGCCACAATAGCCACGGAAGCCGGTGGTGGTCAGTTCGATCCAAGTGCCGTTACCGCCATTGTCTCTCCCGCCCCAGATGGTGCCCGATTCCGGTTTAACCCAAGCGGACATCACCCAGCCATCAGCACCGCTGGTCAACAGCTGCGTGGTCCCATCAAAGTAGAGGGCGCTTCCCAAGACCCCTTCTACACCGGCTAGGGGGCAAGTGGCGGCCGATGTACATCCCCATGGCCCGTTAGACGGGGCATAATAATTACCGAATTGGGCGAATGACCCCACATAGCCACGGGCTTCTTCAAACGGGATAGAAATGTAATTGGTTTCTATCCAATTGTAGGGTGGCGACGGAATTGTCGGGATGGTGATGCTGTAAGCGACATTGACCTCCGTTTCAAAACGGTGGACCCCAGTGGGGGCGTTGGCATCGATTTGTCCGGTACCGCTGGGGTTGCCCACGGCCGACGGCGCGACGCTAAACTCGACAAAGCCATTGGTTTGCTTCACGGCCGGGTATGTTCCTTGCGTGAGCTTAGTGACGCTCTCTGCATCAAGCGCGTGGTCAAAGACGAGCCAGTCATCTAATTCTCCGGTAAATGGGCCACCCGCGATGGCTGAGTGGGTGTAAGTTCCATACCCTAAACGGAGATCTAAGTTATCAGGAAGTGTAACGTGGGTGATGCTGTAAGAAATATCCAGGACACCATCAAGATATAAGCTATAAACTGTTCCTTGACGAGCTAGCGTGACATGATGCCAATTGTTGTTTCCTAGGATCAGGGGGGGCAAACTACCTATGGGGCCCCCAGTTTCATTCAAGTCACCTATGATCATGGTTAATTGACCATTTTGTAGTTTAAGCGCGAGGCTGTCTCCTGCGGCGAAAGGAACACCGGTGGTGTTGTTGGCGGTTTTGATCCAGCCAGCTATGGTAAAGTCACCTGTGCCAAGTGGGAAACTGCCGAGGTCAAGACCTTGACTCCCATTGAATGATGCGCTGTTGCCAAACTTACCGTTGGCGACCGACGGGCAAGCCGGTGTGCCGTCACAGGTCGCAAAGTAGGATTCTAGGGCTGAGCCATTGAGGCTATTTTCATAACGGCCGTAGAGGGTGTTAAAGTCAACATCGATAAGGGGGCTGGAGAGATTGGTTAGCAGTTGGAAGTCATCGATTTGGCCATCGAAGGGGAGACCGGCCGAGCCGTTCCCCATCTGTCCAGGGCCGATGATGACCGGATTTGATCCGGTGCCGGCTGCATGGTACTTGAGGGTGCCATCCCAAGATTCTCTGATTTCGTGATCGTCAGACCCGTTGTAGCCGATGTAATACTCGTGTGAGACCCAAGCACCACCGGCCGTGTGGGCGTTGTCGCTGACATAAGTGCCGCCGCTGATATAGGTCATTTCGAGTCGGCCGTCTGAACGCAGTGCGATATCGACCGCGCCGTTGCTGTTGTTGTCACTGCTGATAATCGCCATTTTTTGCCTTGCTGGTGGGAGTTGATCCACTTTAAGGCGGAATTTAATGACGGTGAAATTGAAGCCGTTGCTGGTGATGGCTGGTGGTAATTCCAGCGCATCATTGACCCCATCAAAGTTGGCGGTACCGGCCGTGGTATCGGGGCAGTTGTTTAGCTCCGGCCGACAGGTTAACCGAGGCAAACTAACATTGGTGGGATGCCCAACGGCGAGATTCAGTTGATCTGAATTAAAGTTAAAGACACGTAGCGGTTTAGGGAGGGTGGGGTCGGTGTAGTCGGAGTCGGCGGAGAGGATGCCGACCGCTTCTCGTGCGCCGTTGGTGTTGGTGACGGTCGCTTGGTAGCTAAAGGTGTCACCGGGGGCGAAAAAGAGGTCGTTGAGGTTGTACCGGCCGTTGGCGATTTGTCCGACTTCTGTCGTGCTTAAGGCGCGTGGATAAACCAAAACATCATCAATTTCCCCATCGAACCAGCTGTTGAAATTAAATACCCCGCCGATGTAAGTCGTTCCGGTGCCCGCGTAGTCGGCCGAGGCGATATCTTGGGCGACTTGAACCCCATCACGATAGAGCGTGCGGGCGTTTGTGCTGGCATTATAGGTGCAGGCCCAATGGTGCCAATCTGTATCGGTATAGGTCGCCGTTGTGTTTAAATCATTGCCGTAGAAGGCGCAGGTAAACTGATTGTTGTCGCGATAACCGAAATGAAGCCCTTGGTTGTTTGCGACACCGCCTTGGGACAGGATGAAGTGACTTTGACCCGCTTGATCTCGTTTGGCCCAAGCGGCGACGGTAAAGTCTTTGTTGGCGATGTTGAGTGGGTCGTTGGCGGGAAGTGTGATGAGATCGTTGATCCCATCGAACTGCACGGCCGTGCCAAAGCGGCCGGCTGCACCGGCCGTGGGGCATTTCCCATTGGGTCGGTCACAGGAGAAATGGAGGCTATTGCTTGAATTGTCGATAAAAGCGGTGCTGCCGCTGTCGTCTTCAAATGTGAGATAGAGCGCGGGAGCCATCGTTTCTTCGACCCCGATGTTGTCAAACTGAATCAGGGTATCGATCAGGCTCGGGTCGGTTGGGATATAGGGGTTAAAGCCGAAGACATACTCTTCTAAGTCACTGAGCTTGTCATTGTCGATATCGGCCACGTGGGGGTTCGACCAGATACGGGTCGTGCCGCCGTTATAGTTGATGATCCACCCTTCAACCGTTTCGATATAGTCGTTGAGACCATCCCCATCGGTGTCCGCTTTGAGCGGATCGGTCCCTTCACGGATTTCGGCCGAATCGCTTAAACCGTCTCCGTCCGTATCCACTTTTTGCGGGTTGGTGCCGTTCTGGATTTCATCATAGTCACCGATATTGTCCCCATCCGCATCCCACGCCAAGTCATCGGGGTCTGGACCACCAAATTCGTAGCTTCTGAGGCGATCATTGTCATGGTCGCGTAGCTTATCGGCCGCTGTTGAGATCGCTTGTTGCTTCGGTTTATCGGTGTAGCCGACAAAGCGCATTTGCCAGAACTCTGATAGCGTTGCGGGCAAGACATCGAACAGTTCACTGGCCCCGATGTTCATGGGGAAGGTCGTTTTGATTAATTCTTGATCACAGTTGTTACTCGTAGAAAACTCATCGCTATTTTGGGCTTCCCAACAGCCGTAGTAGGCGGCGTTGACCCCTTCCAGTAGGTAAAGTTCATCATAGGTCATGTTACGACCGACCCCCATCGTGCTGAGAGGCAACGTGGTGGTGAGGGTGCGGGTATGATACATGCTGGATCCGGTCACGCCGGTCCAGTCGGCGTATATAGACCCTTGGGTAATATTGGCATCAATGGCTGGTGGGGTTAAGGACCCTTGCCACAGTTGATGAACAAATGCGGTCTGGCGGGCGACCCCGTTGGGGAAGTAGCTGTTGTAACGGATGGTATTGGTGAGGGACATCGTGTAGTAGAAAGAGTTATCTACCGTGAACCCTTTGCGTATATCAACCGGTGCGATCGTTTTGGTAAAGACTAAGCGTGAGCTGGGGCTTAGGTCAGGCACGACTAGATGAACATCGTAAAGCGCCTCCGCCAGCTTTTTGGTTAAATCCTGCATGAATGAGTAGGGCTTGCCGGTTAAATAGGTGATGAGATAGATGATAGAGTCGATTAGATAAAGGGCGGCGATTAATAGCCCCCCGATGATCGCCCCGATGCCGGCCGTGGCGACGGCAGCTGCCACCAAAATGATGACAATCGTTATCACCAGAATGGCGAGCGCGACCACCGTTTGGGCGACCGCATTGGCTCTGGCTTGCCCTCGCTGAATGCTATTTAGATTGTTGCTTGTGATGGCCACATAATAAAACACCCAGATGAGGGCTATTTGCGCAATTGTGGCTATGATGGCAAAGCCGATCGCTTGGCCGCCTAGCGATTTGGCCGCCATGTTACCCAATTGAACTGTTGTGCCAGCAACGGCCGCCACACGGGCGGCAATGAGGGTTAATATGGTGGCCGCGACGGTATAGCCTGAAACAGCGGCCGTAATAATATAGGTGGCGACCAGCATCGCTTCTTGTACTTCGGCGGGTAGCGAAATCGCGCCCGCTGCGGAGAGAATATTGACGATCAGCATCGCCAACGAGACGACCATGACGACATTGAGGATGGGGTTAAAGAGGCTGAGGGCGCGGGCGTGTGAGTTCGCGAGTTGCAGCGTTTTGCCTATATAAGCTGTTGCGCCGCCGCGTCCTTGTGACTGATAGCTTGATCCTAACGTCTTCAAGTATTGCTGATAAAAATTGGTCCCCTTGGTTACTGACTGATAGGCAGAATTGAATGCTGTGCCTATAAACCGGCCGGAAATAGCCCCCGGTCCAGAGCGACCTACACGGGGTGGTTCTAGGGTATGATTGGCCACTTCATTGAAATCTTGTGAAGGGCCCCAAAGCGGGAAATTATTAAACTGGGTGACGACTTCTATGCCATTGGCCAGAGACATATAGTAGAGCTCTGCGAGTCGAATCAT
>WTJY01000373.1:15447-31313 GCA_011524645.1 Anaerolineales bacterium
CGACTTCTATGCCATTGGCCAGAGACATATAGTAGAGCTCTGCGAGTCGAATCATTCCCTCTGTGAGCTGTTGGTCTTCTAAGCTGGCGCTGGCGGGCTGGAACTCGGAGAGAAGACGCAGCTTTTGATCAAGCTGTTTGAGGTAGTCGATGATATAGAAATTATCCCATGAGCTGGTGGTGGTATTGTAGCGATAGGGGGACCACTTGAGGCTGGAAATGGTCTGGCGTGGGGCGTCTGTCAGGTTAAAGTCGGCCGTGACGAGACTCTGGGCGGTTGTAGAAATCGTATTGAGATTGATGATGCGGGTGTCGACCTCTTGGGCAAACATGAGATTCGGGTCGAGTTGAGCGGCATACGAGGTAAAGTGGGTGTCGAGAATCTTTTTCGTCTCGGTCATGGCGAGATGTGCCCCGTATGCACTGTGTGGGTAGGTGAACTTTTGCACGGTGACCGGCTGGTTGGTATGGGCCATGGTGTTGACGGCCGTTTCGATATTATCGATCCGCACGTCCCGCACCCCATCCGATTGACAGGTGCCATTGTTGGACGGTTCGCAGTCACGGCCGCGCAAAAAGGTGTTACTTAAGCCCCAACCGATCTCCCAGAGAGAATCTTCCATGTTTAGATTGCTATCGTTGGCCGGGTTTTCATACAAGATGGCCACTTGCATGCCATGTTCTTCCCGTATGCTGAGCCCCGCTAGCACCCACTCCTCATCATATTGATGGATGACGCTCATCGATTCGGTACAGGTTGATGTGACTTTGGGATCGGTACAGGTCTCGGTAATCATTTGTACCATCCAAATGACCCGATATTGATGGGCCGCGTTCCAGGTGGCAATCCCATTGGTGCCTTGGCTGGGCTTATAGAGCATTTGGGCCGAGAAGGCGACTTGTCCCCCATCTTTGCTGGTGTCCACTTTGAGTGGGACCAAGGCGGAGATCGGGCCGTCTGGCTTGGTTTGGGCGATGGCGATACCGGCCGCATCTAATTCGGTGGTATCGAGCCATTGTCCGATTGTCATGGCGCTGGTGCGGTTGATGCTGACCCCCGATTTAACCGGCAAATTGGCATAATGGGATTGGGAAACCGGCATGGTGATTTCTAACATAGGAACCAGGCGGATATCCCCGTAACCGGCGTTAAACATTTGGCTGGGGTCTTGGCGAATCGAGGTGTTGGTGGTGCTGGCAAAGGTGGTATCGAGCCGCCGTTGAATTTGCCCCTCGGTGTCGGGTGAGGGCCAGTCGAGGACATTGCCGTGGTAGTGAATGTGGTCTGGGTTGGTCGGCCGGATTTGCAGATCAACAAAGACCGGCTTATTGAGCGCCAGCTGATCGATTTTTAATTGGAATGGGTTGTTGTAATTTAAAGCGGTGGCTGATTTCGCGGTTCGGGAGAGATCGACTTCATCGATGACCCCATCATTGTCATCATCATAATCGAAGATATCGGGGGTTCCGTCGTTGTCTGTATCAGGGCAAACTGCGGAGGCGTTGTAAGTCGGGGAAACCGTGACCCAAACGGCACATTCTCCAGCGTCCATCATTCCATCACTGTTGGTGTCCATCTCTTTTGGATCGAGATACCACTGTTTTCCATTGTAGGAAAAGCCGCGCACCTCTAAATAGTCAGAGATACCATCCCCATCGGTGTCGACTTGATTCGCTAGGGTCCCCAGTTGGTTGACTTCCTCCCCATCACTTAAGCCATCCCCGTCGCTGTCGGCCGCGTTGGCTACGCCGGTACAGTACAAGCTAGAGGGGCCGCTACAGAGCTGTAGTTCCTCTTCGATGGTGTCAATGACTCCGTCTCCGTCGGTGTCAACGGTGGCGGTTACGGGTGAAGAGCTCGTTAGGGCGGTGAGTGATGAATGAGGTGTAACGAGTGAGGCGTGTGCGGCTTCGGCTGGATAATTTGCGGTTTGAATAGCGGTTTGTTGGGATGGGGAGAGGTGTGGGTGCCATGCTGTTGACTCGTCGTAACTTTCCGCGATTTCTTGACCATTCATCGCTTCTTCGCGTGCGTCGGCCGCCTCTCGGCGAGGTTGTAAGCGGTCGTTGTAGGCATGGGCACGGCCGACTTGGAGTAAGGGGCTAGCGACCAGCAAAATCGTGATTGAGGTGGCGACCGAATTATAAAAAGCTCGGGTGCGCCATGTGCGCCAAGCCAAGAGGAATAGCGCCAAAGTAAACACAATGGTTGCTAGCGTGATGGCGACTTGATTGGGAAGCCCGGGCTGGGTTAAAACCGCTTGGATGTGGCTGCTGGATAGGGTCTGCGACATAAAGCCGGTGGCTTCGGCCGTGGGATTGGTAAAGTCAGAATAATTAAAATCGACGATCCCTACGGTGCGTTCGCCCGATTCTTGGACTCCTAAATCGAGGTCTAGCTTGATTCGTACCGGAAAACCGGCCTCATTGATCCAAATCTCACCGGTGCCGGTCATCTTTTTGTGGATGTCGGCCACGTCTAGCATTGTTTCAGGTGGGAGTTCACCCGCTTCGATCATGCTTTTGTTGAGTTCGTCTATGACAAAACGGCCGAAGTGATAGCCGGAGAAGTCGAAGGAGTAGAGGGACAGGGTAGAGAGTAGAGAGGGGGAGTTTAATCCTTGGCTTTCTGGTGTTTGCCAATTGTAGGTTTCTGTTGAAACAAATTGAGGGTTACTGGCACCTGCGAGAAAGCCTAGCGGGTCTCCACCGGGGGCGAAGAAATCATTGGCGGTGCCGAGGTCTTGCCATTCAGCGTCTTCTCCTTTGCGCCCTTTCATGCTGGTTCCTTCGATTAACAGGGCGGTGCTTTCTTGGTGGCTACCATCCCAGAGCGTCATTTCTAGAATTTCATCAATCTGATTGTAAATCGCTTCCCCAAAGAAGGTGTCGATACGGGGTGGCTGACCGGCGCTTTCGATACGTGGTGCGGGGTAGGTGGTTTGCTCGACGGCCGAGGTGTAGTTATAGCTAGGGCTTTCCTTGGCTAGATTCCATGCTGCTTGAATCGCCTGTTGTGCGGCCAAATCGGCATCTGTTTGCGCTTGAGCGACAGGCGAAATCGTTTGTAGTAGGGCTAGGCCGAAAAGAAATAGGCCGAGAATGGTGTATTTAGACAATGAAGGGGTCGATTTTTTCTGCATAGTAATCAAAGGGTGCTGGAGAATAAGATTTTGTTTTTTTAGATCATAAAAAAATGGGGTGCATAAAAGAACCCTATTCGGCTGAGTGCCGGATGAACGGTCGATTTTGGGGATGAATGGCGTGATGGTTGCATAGATCGACTTCTTCACCTTTGGTTGTTGTTTTCAGATGAAATATGCATAGTTTTTTATCGTATTGGTGGGGTGTATTTATCATCGTGTGTGGGGATTGGGGTCTGCGGTTCCAGACCCGAAGGGTTTTAGTAGAAGCCACGTGAACAGGTGACGCACCAAAACCCTTTGGGTCTAGGTTGTATGACCTTTGGTTGTTGTTTTCAGATGAAATATGCATAGTTTTTTATCGTATTGGTGGGGTGTATTTATCATCGTGTGTGGGGATTGGGGTCTGCGGTTCCAGACCCGAAGGGTTTTAGTAGAAGCCAAGTGAACAGGTGACGCGCTGAAACCCTTTGGGTCTAGGTTGTATGACCTTTGGTTGTTGTTTTCAGATGAAATATGCATAGTTTTTTATCGTATTGGTGGGGTGTATTTATCATCGTGTGTGGGGATTGGGGTCTGCGGTTCCAGACCCGAAGGGTTTTAGTAGAAGCCACGTGAACATGTGACGCACCAAAACCCTTGGGGTCTATCTAGGTTGTATGACCTTTCCCGATCTTAATTGCCGGGGGTCAGGCTGAAACTAAAGATGCCAAAGGTGCCTTGTGATGCACCATCGCTCCAGACTTGCCAGTATGTTGGGGTGGTTGTACTGGTAGGATGTGAGCCATCGCTGTCGGCCGGGGTGAAGCTGCCGTATGGAGCTGGGCCGGTGTAGAGGGTGTACATGCCGCCTGCGTTGTACGTGATCATGGCTGTGCTGTTGCCGGTCAGGGTCGCTTGCCAAGCGTGGGGGAACCATTCATATGCCCCGAGATCGATAGCACTGCCGGTGACCCGTGACATGCCAGCTAAGTCGATTGTTTGGCTGTTGGCGGCCGAATTCCCCGCATTGATCGCCACAGAGTTGGGTTGCAAACGCCAGTTGTTGGCGGCTGAGACAAAGTTGGGATTGGCGTCAAGGTTGTTGCCCCCATCGGTTCCCATAAAACCGTTCCAGCTACCACTACCACCACTTCCTTCGAGCAAGCTATGGCTGACGATATGGGTGCTTAGACCCACGTACGATAGATTGTTGGCGGCCGTGTTTGGCTGTCCGACGGCCGTATTGCCCCATACAATCGAATTGGTTGTGGTCACTGCGCTACTGCCGGTTAGATAAATACCCCCGCCACTGCTGGCGTTTGTCCCATTATCAGCTAGGGTGACATTGACTAATGTCACCAACGAGTCTTGCACAAAGATACCCCCACCGCCGGTGGTTGAATGGTTGTCAGCCACAATGGCGTTGGTCAAGGTTAGCGTGCCGTATTGGAAGACCATAATGCCGCCACCCCAGACGGCTGAGGGGTTTGTGACACGGTTGTTGGAGACTGTTACCCTATTCCCGCTTAGTTTGCATCCGGCGGCTGGCATGAGGCCCCCGGCACCGCCACCCGCTTCGTTGTCGCTAAATGTTGCGTTGTTTAGGGTAATGAAGCTGGCTTGTGTACAGCCTAAGCCACCGGCCGCTAAATCGCCACGATTCCCTGAAAATATGACATTCGTCAGTGTTGCTTGGCTGTCGACAAAGTGTGCCCCGCCAGAAAGACCGACTGTGCTATTGCCGTAAAAATCGATATTGGTCAGCGTTGGGCTACCCAATTTGGCATACAATCCTCCGCCGGAACGTTGGGGGAAATTGGTTTCGGTAGGGTGATCCGCTTGACCGGCGGTGATGGTGAAGCCGTCTAAGACGGCCGTTGTCGCCACCCCGTTGGCTGTCACGACATTGTAACTATTGTTCCCGACTTGATGGACGGCCGAGATCACGATCCCATTACCGAGCTGATAGGTATCATCACCCCCGATGTCTCCGCTGAGAATGGTGAGGTTGTTGACGAAATCCCGTTGCGATCGGATCGTTTCGGTGGCGGCAAAACCCCCGTAGATCGCGACCCTATCAGTTAGAGTAAAGGTGTGGGAAACGGTGTTGCCTGGGGTGTATATGCCATCTGCAACCCAAACTTCGATGGTCCCCAGACCGCAATTAATGTTTTTGGCACTATTGATACCGGCTTGTAGATCGGTAAAGGCGTTACTCCAATTGATGCCGATATTCCCACCAGTCGCCTGATGATCGACAAAAACAACACTTTGGACGCACCCGTCCGCTTCATAGGCACCGATATCGACAGTGCCGCCATCGATACGGGGGTTGCCTGCTAAGTCAGTTAGAGCGGTCACGATGGCGCTGTTCCCTTGGTTTAGTGCGGGAGACAAGACCCCATTTTGAAGCTGGTAGTTGCCTGCTGTTGTCGGGGCTAGGCTGGGTGCGATGCCGGTGGTAAAGATCGGGTCGCTATCGATATTGCCACCGCTATCGGTGCCTGTGCTGCTGTTCCAGCTACCACTGCCGCCACTGTTTTGCACAATGCTATGGCTAAAGATAGGGGTACTGCTGTTGTTGTGCACACTAGCGCTGAGTGAATGGGTTGCACCGTTGGCTGAATTGTTCCAGATGATGGTGTTGGATAGATTGGGTGCGCTGTTGTTTTCATTGGCGATAGCACCACCGTTTACTCCGGCCGTGTTGCCCGAGATGGTCCCGTTGATCAAACTGGGGTTGCTGTTGTTGTTATGGATCGCTCCACCGAGTGATCCAGCTTTATTCCCTGAGAATAGCGGGTTGATCATGGTGAGAGAACCGCCGTTTTCGTTGGCGATGGCACCCCCATTTGAAACCGCTTCATTGCCGGTAAAGATGCCGTTGTTGATGCTCATATTGCTGTGGTCTTTATTATAAATCGCACCACCAAGTGCTCCCGCTTTGTTGCCTGAGAATTGTGGCTTGATCATGGTGATTGAGCCGGTATTGAAATTGTAGAAACCACCACCCGTTTGACTCGCTGAATTGCCAGAGAATTGCAGATCGGTCAAGGTGATGTTTGAGGTTCTTTCTAGGAATAGCCCGCCCCCGTTTGTTCCGGCCGTATTGTCCATAAAGATCACCTGAGTGAGCGAGATGGTATTGCTACTGTAATCAAGGATACCGCCACCAGCAAGCGAGGCTGAGTTGCCACTCACTGTCCCATTGAATAGTTTGGTCTGGCCCAAGATGCTGTGCCAGCCACCACCGTTCCATGTGGCGTAATTCCCGATAATGTTGAGGTTACGCATGGTGGGGCTACTGCTCTTGCTGTCGATACCGCCCCCGTTGTTGTCGAATCCGCCACCATTGGCTTGACCGGCCGTAATAGTAAAGCCGTCGAGCACGGCCGATTCTGTAATGGTACCGCCATGAGCCAAAACGACGTGGTTGCTATTGGTCCCCACGATATGGGTACTGGTTACAACGATGCTGTTCCCATTTTGATAGGTGTCATCACCATCGATGTCACCGCTTAAAATGGTGAGATTGGTGACGTGGTTGCGCTCGGTTCGGATTGATTCGTTGGCCGCAAAACCGCCATAGATTTGCACCCCTGATTTGAGGGCGAAGGTATCGGAGGCGTTACTACCGGGGGTGTAAACGCCTTGGGCGACCCAGATTTCATCACCGGCCGTGGCTTGGGCCAAGGCTGTTTGTAAGCTGGGATAGGCGTTGGCCCAACCTTCCCCTGTCGGTGCAGGGCTGGGTGAATTGACATCGACATAGATGATATTGCTAGAGATCGATGTGGCGGCCGTGGCCGTTTGAGTCGTACAGTTTCCAGCCGTGTCACACGCTTTCATCTCTAGGTTGGTCAGATGCCCATCTAACGTACAGCCTGCGATGGTAGCTTGAGAAACGAAGTTGTGATGAAGTTGCCCCAGCGCATCATGTCGTGTCAGCGTGGGGGTGAAGCTAGGGCAGACATGGGTGATTGATGTTTCATCGAGTAGATAATCGGCCACTTGGGCGTCCCAAATAATCGTTTTCGGTTGACCGGCGACTGTCAAGTGATAGTACCTAAAATTGGTCACGACAGGGGGTACTTTGTCGATCACGCCACGCCAGAGGATGCCCTGTTCACCGCTGTTTCCTTGTTGGTCTGTTGTACGTACTCGGGCTTGGTAGAACCCTTCTACGTTGGTGGGGGCGGCCGTTGCTGTCCATGTGCCGTTGTTGAGGGATGCCGGTTGCCAACTGTTTACATTGTTGACGGCCGTTGTGCCCGCGAGACCGGCCAGTGATGGGGAACTCGCAGGGGGTGTCGTCGAAGAATTTGCTTGGACCTCTTCAAATTTGACTTCAACCGATTGTACCCCAGACGACCCGACCGTATCACTCACGGTTCCGCCTACTGGGCTGGCTGTTGTTTGTGAAATGGTCGTGGGGGAGGTCATTTCATTGAGGGATGCATCAGGCGCGGTTGTATCGAGTCGGATCGTACCGACATTGCTGTTTGATAGGGTGTTGCCGATTTGGTCACGGCCGGTGATTTCAACCGTATAGATACCATCTGGTTGCTCTGTTCTGATTGAATAGGAGAGCGACCAGTTGGTGCCAGTGACGGTCGCTTTTTGAATGCCGTCGGAGAGGAGACGGCCGTCGGGGCCACGCAAGCCGATATAAACTTCATCGCTGACGACACCGCTGGCGACGATGCCTCCTGCTAATAGCGGGTCGCTGATCGTACCGGACAGGGGCAAGGTCCAGGTGTTGCTGAATGTGTTATCTGGCACCAAACTGCCCCATTCTCCACTGTGATTAGAGGTCGCTGTGGGGGCTGTGGCGTCGATATGGGCGGTGTAGACCGGACTGATGATTTCATTTCCGACTTGGTCAACGGCACGGAACAAGAACTGATAGGTGCCGACACCCAAGGTTGTGGGGTCGAACTGTGGACACCAGGCCCGGCCGGGGGTGCCATCCCCACAGGGAGAGCTACCTTGCCATGTAAATGAGGCTTGCCCCGGTGCTTTAATCGCGATGTCAAGCAAAGTGACCAGCGATGTCGGGTCGTAGGTGTTGACGACTAATGTTTGGAAAGCGTTGGCGAAATAAGTTTGATCGGTTACCAGTGTAATGGTTGGGTTGGTGGTATCGATAATCAGCTCTTGACTGGCACGGTCACTGTACCAGCGCAGGTCACGCAGGTAGTGGTTTTGTACTTCGGCGGCCGATAGGGCAGATGATAGGACGATCAGCTCATCAAGACTTCCTTCATAAAAGGCGGTGTTCTGCGTGGTTGATCCAACCGTGACAAGGTTCGCATTGAAAAAAGAAACGAAATGTGATTGGAGTCCGGTAAAGGAGCGATCTAGTTGCCCATTAATATATAAATTGGCTGCGTAGCTTCCGTTATCGGGGTAAAAGGTGAAGGCGATATGTTGCCAAATATCCGATTTCAGAACGGTATTGCTCTCCGCAATCCAAGTCACAAACCCGCTGTTGCCGACTGATAATTTACCTGCATTATTTAACCAGAGTGTGATGTGAGCAAATGAATCGAACAACACATCGTCCCCTGATAGATCTTCCGGTTTGACCCAAGCCATGATAGTGACCGTGTCTGTTATGGCAGAGACAGCTGTGGTGTTGGAGAATTTGATGTTGCCGGAGCCGTCAAAGTAGGCCACATTGCCCAGCTTGCCATCGGTGCCCGGAGGCGGGTTAACAGCGGTGACAACGGTGCCATTGATTGTTTTTGTGGTTGTCGTTGGCACACCGGTTAGTTGGTGAATCTCTTCCAGATAAGTGGTTGCGCTCTTATCTTCGTCAAATTTCATGTAGAAGGTCGGCCGGCTTTGTTCATAAAAAGTAGTCATGTCGGCTGTCGTTTGTTGACCGTCTACAAAGCGCATTTCATCGAGGAACCCTTTGTAAGGATCTGTGCCCAAGCCATTGTTCCCAATGACCGAGACATGTATCTGATTCCAACAGCTCCCCGCCTGAGAGCCGACCAGCTGATTGTTGACGTAATATTCAATTTGGCTCCCAGTGTTGATGCGGGTGGTGACATAAGACCATTCGTTTTGGGGTAGCTCATAAGCGATATCAAAGGCGGTGCCGCAGTTGCCACGGAAGCCTGTGGTGCTGAGTTCGATCCATGTGCCATTGCCACCTTGATCTCGGCCGCCCCAGATCGTGCCCGATTCCGGTTTGACCCAAGCGGACATGAGGTAGCCACCACCCCAGCCGCCGGTTAACTGCTCTGTTGTGCCGTCGAAGTAGACGGCTCGCCCCAATACCCCTTCCACACCGGTTAGCGGACAGGTCGCGGCCGATGAACAGCGCCACGGCGTGTTAATGGAATGATTGCCGAATTGGGCAAACGAACCGATATGGCCGGGGGCTTCTTCTAAGGCGATCGCGTGATAGACCGTTTCCAAGAAGTTGAATGATGGATTGGGAATGACAGGAATGGTGGTGCTATACGCGACATTGACTTCGGTTTCAAAGCGATGGGTGCCGCTCGGGGCGTTGGCATCGATTTGACCGGTGCCGCTAGGATTGCCCACGGTGGAAGGTGCAACAGAGAATTCGACAAAGCCGCCGGTTTGTTTAACGGCCGGATAAGTTCCTTGAGATAACACTGCCACGCTGGCCGCGTCTAACGCACTGTTGAAAATGAGCCAGTCATCTAACTGGCCCGTAAACGAGCCACCTGCGATGGAGGGGTGGTTATAGGTCGCATAGCCCAAGCGTAGATCTAGGTCGTCGGGCAGGGTGATATGGGTGATGCTGCCCGATGTATCGAGTACCCCATCAACATAGAAGCTATAAACGGTGCCTTGGCGCGTAAATGCAATGTGGTGCCACGTATTGTTTCCAAGCTGAGCTTGAGGGAACCCGACTAGTGGGTTGCCGGTTCCGTTTAAGTCACCCATTAGTGGGTTGATATAGCCGTTTTCTACTTTTAGCGCTAAGCTGTCTCCAGCAGAGAAGGGGACACCGGTGGTGTTATTGGCGGTTTGGACCCAACCTGCGATGGTGAAATCTTCTTTCCCCAGTGGGAAACGGCCGAGCTCGATTCCTCCATTGCCATTAAAAGATACGGCGTCTCCAAATTTGCCTGATGCGGACGTAGGGCAGGCCGGTGTCCCGTCACAAGTGGCGAAAAATGCTTCTAATGTTGATCCATTTAAGCTGTTTTCATAACGGCCATTGATTTTGCTAAAGTCGATATCAAAGATTGGGGTATAAAGATCGCGCAAGATCTGGAAGTCATCGATTTGGCCGTCAAAGGGAATACCGGCCGAGCCGTTCCCCATGTGTCCGGGGCCGATGATGACCGGGTTGGAGCCGGTGCCAGCCGCATGATACTGTAACGTGCCGTTCCAAGATTCTCGGATTTCGTGATCATCAGATCCGTTGTAACCGATGTAATATTCGTGCGAGACCCAAGAGCCACCGGCCGTGTGGGCGTTGTTGCTGACATAGGTGCCGCCACTGATATAAGTCATTTCGAGCTTGCCATCAGAGCGGAGGGCGATATCGACTGCGCCGTTTGAGCTATTGTCGCTGCTGATGATCGCCATTTTTTGCCCTGCTGGCGGGAGCTGGTCGACCTTGAGACGGAATTTAATGACGGTGAAATTAAACCCGTTGCTGGTAAGGGCGGGGGGTAATTCAAGCGCATCGTCGCTGCCATCAAAGTTGGCGGTTCCGGCCGAAGTGTCGGGGCAGTTGTTGCGCGCCGGTTGACAGGTCAGCTTGGGCAGGCTGGTGTTGGTCGGGTGCTCGATCGACTGGTATTGCTGATCTGAATTGAAATTAAAGGCGCGTAGCGGTTTGGGGAGGGCGGGGTCGATATAGTCGGAGTCGGCTGATAGAATGCCGACCGCTTCACGGGCCGCATTGGTGTTGGTGACGACCGCTTGGTAACTGAAGGTGTCACCGGGAGCGAAATAGAGGTCGTTGATGTTGTGACGGCCGGCAAACGCGAAGTTGACTTCGGTTTCGCTTAATGCGCGATTGTAAATCTGCACATCGTCAATGGTGCCATCGAAATAACCGTTGAAATCCCAAGCACCGCCGATATAGGTGTTGCCTGCGCCGGTGTAATCGGTACCGGCCGTGTCTTGGGCGACCGGCACCCCATCACGATAGATGATGCGGCTGTTGGTGGTGGCATCATAGGTACAGGCCCAATGGTGCCAATCGGTGTCGGTATAGGTGGCCGTTGTGTTTAAGTCGTTGCCGTAAAAGGCGCAGGTAAATTGGTTGTTGTCACGGAAGCCGAGATGAAGACCGTTGTTGTTTGAAGTGTAACCGTGGGTCAGGATAAAGTGGCTTTGTCCTGCTACGTCTCGTTTGGCCCAAGCGGCAACGGTGAAGCTGTTGTTGGCTAGGTTGATGTCGCTGCCGTTTTGGGCGATGACTATATCGTTGCTGCCATCGAATTGGGCGGCTAGGTCGTAACGGCCGCTGACGCCGGCCGTGGGGCATTTCCCATTGGCTCGGTCACAAGTGGCGGGGTTGTTATAGCCGGATATGTCGGCGAATGCGGTTGATCCTGCTGAATCGTTCAATGGCAGATATAGGACAGGGGCTGAGGTTTCGACCACGCCGATGTCATCAAATTCGATTAAGTTATCGATCAAGCTAGGATCGGTGACGACATGGGGGTTAAAGCCGAAGATTGATTCTTCGAGGTCGGTCAAACCATCCCCATCCGCATCCGCTTTGTTCGGGTCGGGCCAAACGCGAGTGACGCCACCATCGTAGCCCATCAGCCAGCCCTCAATCACTTCAACATAGTCGTTTAAGCCATCGCCGTCACTGTCCGCTTTCTTGGGGTCGGTGCCATAGCGGATTTCTTCAGGGTCGGTTAAACCGTCACCGTCTTCATCCGCTTCGCGAGGATTGAGAGAGTTTTGGATTTCATAGTAGTCCCCTAAGCCGTCACCGTCGGTATCCCAAAGCATGTCGTTGGGGTCTAAGCCGGAGACAGCGGTTAATTTGTCATTGTCGAGATCGATAGGATAGACGGGAGCCGTTAAGGCCGCTTGGTTGGTGCCGGTGATTTGGGCAAAGCGGAAATCTGCGAAGTCGGCCAAAGTCTGTGGTAACACATCATAGATTTCGGATGCCCCGATATGGAAGGGGATAGTTGAGTGGAAGTCGTACCATTTACAAATGCCGTCGCCGATATCCCAGCATCCTTCATATTCGACATTGATCCCTTCAAGCAGGTATAGATTATCGTAGACGCGGTTCCGGCCGGTACCCAACGTGGCTAACGGCAAGGTCGCAACGAGCGTCTTTTTCTGCTCCAGATGGTAATTAGGCTGTGCTGTCCACGAATTGGGCATCGAATTTAGGGTTAAATCGGCATGGATGCCGGGTGGCTGACCAAGTCCCTGCCACAATTGGTGCTCAAAGACAGATCGCTTCGCTTGACTTTCGTTAAAGCGCGCGTTGTATCCCACCGTGTTGGTAATGCCCATCGTGAAGACGATGGAATTGCCGAGGGCAAATCCGTCGCGGGGATTGACCAAAGAGACATCACGATCCATGTCTAAACGAACAGATGGATTTAGATTGTGGATAACCATATGGACATCATAGAGCGCTTCCGCTAGGCCGTTGGTCAGCTCCTGCATAAAGGAATATGGTTTGCCCTGTGCATAGGTGATCAACCAAATAATCGCATCGATGAGATAGACGAGCGCGATTGCGATGGTGGCGATGGCGAAGCCGACACCGCCTGTCGCCACGCCGAAGGCGAAGATGATTTTGACCATGATGGCATAGATGACGACCATGATCAGAGCCATAATCGTTTGGGCCAACGCATTAGAGAGGGCGATATTGTAGGCCACGGATCCGGGTGAAACATTTCGGACTTGCCAAGCGAACATGGCCCAAACGGAGACGAGCGTAGCGACCACTGTGGCCACAGTAAAGGCGGTAATTGGACCTCGTGCGGCGAGTGCGGCCATTTGGGTCGCATTGCCTGCGATTAGGGCGGCGCGTAGCGTGAGCAGGAAGAAGACATTGGATATCATGATCGATATCGATGTGAAGACGGTCGCCACATTTAAGATGACGAGACTGGCGTTGATGAGGGCGGTGTTGCCGGAGAAATAACCGGCGACATAGAGCGCCATCCCGACAAAGGCGGCGACGGAAACGATTCCCACGATAATGTTGGTGGTGAGAAGAAAGTTGCGTTCGGCCGTGGTGAGATGCTTGAAGTTATAGGCTGAAACGAGGTCGCCACTGCCTAATTTACCAAAGGCGCGCCCCATATGTTTGGTAAAGGCGTCCCACGCGGTACGGCCGTTGATGATACTGGCAAACGAATGAATTAAACCCTTGCCGGTGTAAAAGACGATATAGCCGGGGCCAAAGGTGGCACCGGCCGGATACGCTTGGGCCATCCAGCGCTCGGTTGGGGCTTGTGATGGTCCCCAAACCGGCGTACTACTCACAGAGACAATTGAACTGACCCCATTGGCGATGGCCAGATAGTAAGCTTGGGCGAGCTTAATTTTTCCTTCCGCCGCGTATTGGTCCCCTAATGCTTGGCTGGTCGGTTGGAAGTAGTTGATTTGGCGTAGTTTCGGCTCTAGCGTCTTGAGATAATCGATCACGTCTAAGGCTTGCCAAGAAGATGTGGTGGTGTTGTAGCGATAAGGGCCCCATTTCATGCTGGCGATGATTTGACGTGGGACGTTGGTTGAATTGAAATCGGCCGTGATTTGGGCTCCCGAAATGGTGATCTCATCGAGATTGACTTGGCGGAAATCTTCTTCTTGTACATAGAGCAGGGTGGGGTCGATTTGTGAGGCGTAGGACGTAAAATGATCATTGAGAACCTTGTTTGTCTCGGTAATCGAGATATGGCTGATATAGGCTCCATGATCATAGTTAAAGGTTTTGAGTGTGACCGGCTGGGTGGGAACTGATGCGGCCGTGATCGCTGTAGACATATTGTCGATCCGCACATCGCGCACCCCATCAACGGTGCAGTCCTCTCCATTGTTGGTCATCGGTTCGCAGTCACGGCCGCGTAAAAAGGTGTTGCTAAAGCCGAAGCTGACCTGCCACAACGAATCCTCGACCGTTTTGTCTTGGTCGGCCGCTGGATCTTCATAGAGGATGCCGACACTGAGTCCGTGTTCTTCGCGAATGTTAAGTCCGGTTAAGACAAAATCATCGTCGTATTGGTGGATAATTGATAGCTGTTCGGTACATGTTGAGGTGACTTTGGGATCGGTGCATTTTTCGGTAATCATTTGCACCATCCACACCAAGCGATATTCGTGGGCGGCACCCCAATCGGCGATTCCGGCCGTTGCTCCCGCTTGGCTGGGGTGGTAGAGCATTTGAGCGGAGAAGGCGACACGGCCGCCGCCCGTTTGATCGACATCGATATTGATCGGCAAGAGGGCGGTGAGATGTCCTCCTCCGGCGTCTGATACACTAAATCCGAAGGGGTCTGTCTGGCTAGTATCGAGCCACAGCCCGGTTGTCATGACACTGGTGCGAGCGATCGGTTGCCCTGTTTTAACGGGTAGATTGGCGTAATGGTTTTGGGCGGCCGGCATGGTGATTTCGAGCATGGGAACCAAGCGAACATCACCGTAGCCTGCGTTAAAGCTGGTGGTATCCCGAATGTCGAGGTTGGCGGTCGTTTTGAAGGTCGTATCGAGACGGCGTTGGATTTGCCCTTGAACGTCAGGTGAAGGCCAGTCGAGAACGTTGCCGTGGAAGGTGATATGCTCGGGGACGGTCGGCCGGAACTGTAAACCGACCAAAACCGGTTTGTCCACAGCTAGATTGTTGATGCTGAGCTTAAATGGATTGCTGTAAGAATAGGTCTGGTTTGATTTGGAAAATGGAGACAAGTCTTGTTTGTCTGGGACGCCGTCACCGTCATTATCTTGGTCAAAGACATCGGGGATACCATCGCTATCGGTGTCTGGGCACACCCCATTGACATTGTAGCTGGCATGGGTGGGGGACCAAACGAGACATTCGGCCGCGTCGGTTAATCCGTCACTGTTGCTGTCTTTTTCGGTCGGGTCGAGATACCACTGTTTGCCACCCAAGCTAAAACCGGCGACTTCTAAGTTATCGGCGATACCGTCTGTATCACTATCGGCGAGTTTGGCAAAGGTGCCGAGCTGATTGATTTCGACACCGTCTTTTAGGCCATCCCCATCAGTGTCGGTTGAATCGGCAACGCCGGTGCAGTAGGTGCCGGATGGGCCGGAACAGAGTTCGTATTGTTCTTCGAGTGAGTCGGTGACGCCATCGCCGTCGGTGTCGACGGGGGCGGTGACTTGGCTAGAGGATGTGGCTGTGGTAGAGAGTAGAGGGTAGAGAGTAGAGAGGGCTGTGCTAGGGGCTCGGGACTGAGGATTCTGGGCCGGGGTGAGTTGTTCGGTAGGGGAGAGGTGGGGGTTCCAGGCTGTGTCTTGTTGGTGCTGTCGGTAGATTTCTTGGGGGCTTTCTTCCGCTTCTTGGGCTTCGGCGGCTGCGATACGGGGTTGGAGACGGCCGTTGTAGGCATGGGCGCGCCCGACGTGCAAGAGTGGCCCTGCGATCATTAAGATGGTGATGCTAGAGGCGATGGTGTTGTAAAAGGCGCGGGTTTGATAGGTGCGCCAGACTAAGAGAGAAAGAGCAAGAGAAAAGAGTAAGATAGACAGTGTTAGGGCGACTTGGTTGGGGAGTTCGGGTTGGGCG
>WTJY01000492.1 GCA_011524645.1 Anaerolineales bacterium
GTTTTAATACAAAATAACACATTTTCATATAAATATTAAAATCAATTACAACCCCCTCGCGACAGCAATCATGCAGAAGTACTACTCGAAGCACACAAGCTCCGTGTCGCCCGTGGTGAATACAATATCAAAGATGAACATCTTGCAGATGCCATTGAACTTATCGTCAAACGCCGCACACTTACCTTATCTGACTAGACCATTCGTACATTCGTACTATCGCCCCCTCTTTGCCAGCAAAGAGAGGGCACAACTCACAAGCTTATAAAAGCCTAACTAAACATAAAAGACTCCCCCATTTGTCTTACCATAATGTACACAAGACAGAAATTGTGGTATAACTCCCCTACTGTAGATATATGGAGGTACACAAGTTATCCCCATATCTTTCCAATTAAAATATTAACCCGTGTTCTAGGGCACAAATAACAAAACAAACTTATCATCACGCAATCAGATGATATGAAAATAAAATGTGACCCCTTGTTTTAAGGATCAGTATTGGACCACCTACGGCCGCTCATTTACTAAGTCGTACAAACCCAAACCGATATCAATCACAAAGTCATTTTCAGCTCTACCTGATTTCGCGCTAGCTATATCACCCGTCTATGCATCCTATTGAGCGAGCTCCTGTACACATGACGCCTCTATCGGCCCTGTTGTTGATAGTAGACGTGTGATTATGCGCTAAGCCTGCCTTGTGTAGTATAAGTAAGTAGTTTGCTATTTGCGGCCGAAACACACCTACCAATTTAAGGACAAATCACAAACTAATGAATGTGAATCTCGTTATTCAACTCATGGAGGGAATCTAAATATGAATAATAATGAAAAAAGAGACGTTGCAGTCTTCTTCGATTTCGAAAATATCGTCTATTCGTTGCGCAATGCCTATGGAGTCAACGCGAACTTTGAAGACTTGATGGATAAATGTAAAGAGTTCGGCCGTGTTGTCGTAGCTCGCGCTTTTGCAGACTGGAACCGTCATAGCTCGTCTATGATCCCAGCCCTCATGTCAAATGGGTTCGATCCGGTCTATGTGCCAAGTTTCTACACCAATGAATCTGGTCAAAAAGACTTACGTAAAAATGCGGTAGACATGTACATGGCGATCGATGCGATGGATGTTTTGCACACCCGCAAAAGTGTTGACCTCTTCATCTTATTGACCGGTGACAGCGATTTCTTGCCTGTTGTCAATGCGGCCCGCCGCGAAGGAAATGAAGTCATCGCCATCGGTGTAGACGGCTCTAGCTCTTCTCACTTAGCCCAAGCGGTTGATGAATTCATCTTCTACAGCCAAGTCTCTTCATTGCCAGCAAGCACATTCAAATCACGGCCATCTGACATTTATGAAGGGCTCATTGAAGCGATTAACCGTCTTAACAAAGAAAAACGCTCCCCTGTTTTGCCAAATATCAAAATGAAAATGGCTGAACTTCTCGGCGGCTTCGATGAAAAGAAACACGCTGACAGCAACGGCCGTCGCTTCCAAAAATTCAAGGAATTTGTCTTGGATGCGGAAAAGAAAGGGATGGTTCGACTCGTTTCGAGTGGCTCAGTCAATGAAGTTCATATCCTTGATTCAGAAGAAAGCAGCAGCAGCAGCAACAGCAACAATAACAGCGGCAGTAGCAAAAAATCTGAAAAGTCATCTAACAAAGATCGTAGCAAATCGAGCAAAGGGGATCGTAGCAAAGGCAAGGATTCTTCTGACAACAAAAAGAAGAAAAAGAACCTCTCCGGCCCACTAAGTGTCAAACAAGCGTTTGACGTCTTGGTTGATGCGGTTGAAACGGCCGTTAAAGACGGCAAATCACTCCGTTCTTCTTCGATCAAAGGGCTTGTCAGCAGTGTCGTTGAAAACTTCTCGGAAAAAGAGATTTATGACAAAGACGGCAAAAACCCGTTTACCAAATTTAGCGAATTAACCAGCGCGGCCGAAGATGCGGGGTTAATCAAGTTGGTCGGTGAAAGCACCCACCAAGAAGTTTGGCTTCCAAACATGGAAGGGAAAGAGAACAGCAACAAGAAAGGTGAAACGGCTCAAGATAAATCGGTAAAAGCTGAAGCATCCAGCGGAAATGATGCCAAAGAAAGCAAAAAAGAAACACCAGCACCATCTAAAGCCAAGCCAGATTATGATGAGCGTCAATTGATCGTCGATAGTTTGCTCAACTTCGATCAATACCCAGCATCGTTCTTGCAAGTCGAAGCGCATTGCCGCTCTATGCGCAATGCCAGCAACTTGAACATCCCATCAACCCAAATCCGCACCTTGCTAACCGAAGCAGCCCGTAGCTTCAAGCTCTTAAAACGGGTTTCAGCACGTGGCGAATCACCAACCAAATATGCGCTTAACTTTAAAGACGCAGCGGCGGCCGATTATTTGGGCATTCCCTATGTTCCAGAAGAGGAACGGGAAGCCGCAGAAGCGGCCGCCTTACTCGGTGTCGCCGAGCCGGTTGCCGCAGTTCAGGAAGAAGTGGCCGACACCACACCTGAAGCGGATAGCAATGACAACGCGCCTGAAGTAGCTGAAGCGGCACCGTCCGTCGAAGCGGAAGAAAGCACAGTAGCGGAAGAAAGCGCAGTAGCAGAAGAAAGCGCAGTCGTGGAAGAGAGCCAAAGCGAAGCGGAAGAAAGCGAAAGCGCAGAATCACAACCGCAGGCCGAAGACGCGCCAGAAGCGGATGAATCCGGTGACGAAGTTGACCCGTTGGCTCAAGCATACGGCCTATTGCTCACCGCCGTACGCAAAGCGGAAGCGGATGGCAAATCATTGCGCTTGTCCGCCATCAAGAAACGGATGAAAGGGATTCAAGCGGACTTTAAAGAATCTGACTACGCCGGAGCCGATGGCAAAAATTTCAAACGCTTTAGCGATTTCGTAAGCGCTGCGGCCGCTGAAGGATTTGTCGAGATCGAAGGAAAAGGGGTTCAAGCGAAAGTCAGCTCGATCAAAGACGACGCGTAAGCGCACGTTTTACCCAAACCAACGAAACAACAGCACGGCCGTACAGATCTAAATCGATAGATCAATTACAACGGCCGTGCCCACAAACAATGAGCGAAAGTGTAGGCCCCGCCTACGCTTTCTTCTATTAAAGGACCATGTTAGAACGCATCACCATTGAAGAAAATAGTGACCGCACCAAAATTGTCATCCCCATACAGCGTCAATGGGCTTTCTGGGGTACCTATACCACCATGTTGGTCGGCTGGATCGCAGGCTCTATTTGGGCCATAGGAGCTCTCTTCAGCTCATGGCGAGCCGGAATGTTGCAAAGTATAGACACAGCATTCCTTATCACTTATATTATTATTCTCGTGGTTATCGCCGCCGGTTGGTATTGGGTGGGGCAACGGGTTTGGCGCAATTGGCAATACCATACCGCCAACCGAGAAATCTTATTCTTTTATCCCGACAAATTGATCGTCAGACGGCCGGTTTCCCTACTTGGTG
>WTJY01000171.1 GCA_011524645.1 Anaerolineales bacterium
TCAAACAGAGTTGGATTCCCACCTTCGTGGGAATGACAATCGTTAATTGATCAATTCCCACCAAATCCGAATCTTCGGTAAACAATCTGACCGCCCGTGATTGTTAAATCAGCGGACAAATCCTTAATCGATTCTGGATCGATTTGGGTAATATCATCGGATAGAAGGACGACATCGGCCAGCATGTCGGGTTGGATGCGCCCTTTTTTCGCTTCGGTAAATTCGGCGTAGGCTGGGACAGTCGTGTAATTGGCGAGGGTTTCGGCGACTGAGAAGGCTTGTGGATCAAGATCGGTGCGCCAAGCTTGCCGATTGATGGCCCACGCCATCCCCATAAAAGGGTTCATGGTGACGACCGGCCAGTCGCTCCCGAGCGGGACCGGTACGCCGAGGTCGGCGAGGTCTTTCCAGCGGAAACCGGCATGGTATCGCTCTTCACCGACACAGTTTAGCCAGTTGGTGTAGTAATCGATTTCCGGCCGTGAAGCGTGGAGCGGTTGCATAGCGGCGATGACCCCGAGTTCTTTGAAGCGGGGGAGGTCTTCGTCGTGTAATAGCTCGACATGTTCGATACGATGGCGACTGTCGCGACGGCCGTTTTGCTGTTGCGCATATTCATACCCATCGAGGGTCCAACGGACCGACCCGTCGCCGATGGCGTGGGTGACAATTTGCAACCCGTACTGATCGACTTCGGCCGCGAGCTGGTTAAAGCGCTTTTGATCATAAATCGTTTCGCCAAATGAATCAGGGCGGTTGGCGTAGGGGGCGAGCAAAAGGGACGTGTATGATTCGATCACCCCGTCCATAAAGATTTTGACCCCGCCGCCGCGCAATAGATCGCTGTTGTATTGTTGGACCAGTGGTACCGCCTCACTTTTAATGATGCTCAGTGGCATGTCTGGGGTGTAGTGGAACGGGATAGTGACCCGACAGGTGAGTTCCCCCCCCGTTTCGAGCTGGTGGAGCAGGTTGAATTGATTGGCGTTCCCGAACATGTTGGTAACGCTGGTGATGCCAAATGAGGCGCAGCGGGCCAGCCCTTGGCGGAGCAGATCGAGCTTTTCCGCTTCGCTTGTTTCAGGGATGATCGACTCGACTAGGTTTAGGGCGTCCCATTCATTGAGCTGGCCGGTTGCTAAGCCGGAGTGGTCCATGAGGATTTCGGCCGGTGGGGGGAGTTCACGGCCGTGTAAAATGGCAGCCCGCTCTAGGGCTAGGGTGTTGCACCATGCGCTGTGTAGATCGAGTGAGCGGATCATGACCGGCCGGTGGGGCAAAATTTCATCTAAGTGGTGACGGGTCAGCGCTTCTGTCGCACCGAGCACATCATAAGCGAGCCCACCGCCAAGAACCCATTCTTTTTCGGTGCGGTCAGCCGCGTGTTTGCGTATCGCTTGACTCAGTTGTTCTAGCGAGTTGACTTCTTCCAAACGCAGATCATTGATTCCCATCGATCCCGCATACAAATGAAAGTGGCTATCGTGGATGCCGGGCATGAGGGTGTGCCCCATCCCATCGATCATTTGGCTATCCGCTTGGCGCAGTTTGGCCGCTTCTGCGTTACTACCGACAAATTTGATCGTGTTTCCTTCAATGACAACCGCCTCGGCCGTTGGCTGTGTGGGGTTGATGGTTTGTACATGGGCGTTTTGAATGATCAGGTTTGACATGTGCAAGTTTTATCTCAATTAGGCGGGGCTGAAAAGGTGAAGTTTTGGACTTCGGCCGGTGTTCGAAAACGTTTTCGACAGATTTGTTTAAATTGTAGATAATGCGTCCATTAAATTCCCTGTACAATTCAGTTTTTAAGCTGTTTTAGTCTTGCAAACGTTTTAGGTTTGCGGTTTGTGCCTCTTTGGAGGCTGTTACAAATTTCATATTGTGTTGAAGGAGAAGAGAAAATGTTCTTAAGAAAGAATTATTTGTTTCTGGTCTTGGCCCTTTTGTTGGGACTGTTTTTGGTTGCTTGTGGTGGAACCCCTGCCGCAGAAGAACCGGCTGCGGATGAGCCTGTCGCGGAAGAACCGGCCGTTGCAGCAGAAGAAGCAGCAGCAGAAGAAGCCGCAGAAGAGGATGCCGGACCGAAGATTTTCACTTGGGCGGAAGCGATTGATCCGTTCGATATCGACCCACGAACCAGCTATGATGGTCAAGGGTTACCTGTTTTGGGGCAAGCGTATGAAACATTGACCCATTACAATCCACCCGGTAGCGATCCTGAAATTTCACCCGAATTGGCGTTGTCTTGGGAAAGCAATGAAGATGGGACCGAATGGACCTTTGTTCTGCGCGAAGGGGTGACCTTTCATGACGGGGAACCGTTTAATGCGGCCGCTGTAAAAGCTCTGGTTGAAAACGTACGGGACAGTGATTTTGCGACCTCTTGGATCTTCGGCCCAATTGCTGAAATTGAAGTGGTGGATGACTACACCATTAAGTTCACCAACGAATATCCTGCGAAACTTGATCTTATTTTCTCTAGTGCTTTCGGCGCGTGGATGGTTAGCCCGAACGTGTTGGAAAATGACCAAGCATGGTTTGCAGAAGGGGTCACCGCAGGGACCGGTCCTTACATGATTACCAGCCGTGAAGCGGGCGCCCGTATTGTGATGGAGCGTTATGAAGAGTATTGGGGTGGCTGGAACGAAAACAAATTTGACGTCGTTGTTTTTGAATATGTTGCAGATCCAACCGTTCGTGAGCAAATGATCCGTTCTGGTGATGCTGATTTGACCCGTGAATTGGATTTCGAAAACTTGGTATCACTTGATGAAGCGGATGGTGTTTCGGTTAAAGTTGAGCCTTCTTATGCCAATCAATTTATCATGTTGAATACGGCGAAAGCACCGCTGGACAACGTGTTGGTGCGTCAGGCGTTGGCGGCGAGTTATCCATATGAAGAAGTGATTGCGAACTTGGTGGGTGGTTTGGCGACCCCGGCCGTGGGTGCGATTCCACAATCGATGTGGGGGGCCGCTTCTGAAGGGTTCCCAGCACAAGATATGGATAAAGCGCGTGAATTGTTGGCCGAAGCTGGTATGGCTGATGGCGGCTTTGAGATCGAATATTGGGCCTATGAAGGGGACCCGACCAACGAGCAGTTGGGTGAAGTGTGGGTACCATATTTGCGTGAATTGGGTATTACACTCAACATTACGGTGATCGATTTCAATGCGGCGATGGATGCGTTCTGGAATGATCCTGCCAATGCACATCATGCGGTATCACTTAACTGGTTCCCGACTTATGTGACCCCGTTTGACCCGATGTTTAGCCCGTTTGCGACCGATGAATATTTCAATATCGCCGCTTATTCAAATCTTGACTTCGAAGATACCCTCTTTGCGGCCGATGGGGTAACCGCGACCGATCAAGAAGAAGCGATCGCTTTGTTCCAACAAGCGAATCAAATGTTGATCGATGATGCGGCCGCTATTTTCGCATATGACATGCCGATGGTATGGGAAATCCGCGATGATTTGAGTGGCTACTACTACAGCCCTGCTTACGGGACTGTGATTCAAGTTTACGACCTTGAACGGTAAGATTTAAAGGCAAAATTGGAACGGCAAAAGGAGAAAGGGGGCTTGTCGCACTCTTCCCTTTTGCCTTTTCCCTTTCACCTTTCTCCTTTTCCCTATGTCTATCCTTAATTATCTCATACGCCGTATCGGTTTGGCTCTTTTGGTGATTCTCGGTGTGATGATCATCACCTTTTTTGTGTCTCGTGTCCTTCCGGCCGACCCTGTGCGCCTGTTTGTGGGTGTGCGTGCTTCTGAAGAAACAGTAGAAGCGAAACGGGCCGAGTTCGGCTTGGATCAACCGGTACCGGTTCAGTTTTTGAACTATGCGGGGGGGATATTGCAGGGGGATTTCGGTATTTCGTTTCGGACGAAACGGCCGATTGTCGATGACCTTAAAATTTTTGTTCCGGCAACACTTGAATTGGTTATCTTGTCGATGGTTTTAGCCATTGTGATCGGGATACCGGTGGGGGTGATCGCGGCCGCGAATCGGGGTGGCTGGATCGATCAGATTAGCCGTATTGTGACAATTGCAGGGGTGTCAATTCCGTCATTTTGGCTCGCTTTATTGTTACAACTGCTGTTTTTTAGCACGCTAGACTGGCTACCGCTGGGCGGCCGGTTAAGCCGAGAGTTTATTATCAGCAATCCGATTGAAACGGTGACCGGTTTTTATGTGATCGATGGGTTAGTGACCGGCAATTTTGAGGCGTGGCGCAATGCGCTATGGCACTTGGTTTTGCCGACTTTTGTTTTGGCGACCTATCCGATTAGTTTGACCGCCCGTATGACCCGCTCTTCGATGCTCGAAGTGATGTCGGAAACCTATATTTCGGCGGCTCAAGCGGCCGGTTTGTCGCGTCGTGAAATTTTATTTAAGCTGGCGCTTAAAAATGCGATTGTGCCGACCTTGACCGTGTTGGGCTTGGTTTTCGCTTTTTCGATTACCGGTGCGATTTTGGTCGAAATCGTTTTTTCTTGGCCCGGTTTAGGAACCTATGTGACCGAGTCGATTTTATCGGCCGATTTTCCGGTCGTGATGGCGGTCACTTTGATTGTGACTGTGATTTACGTTGCGATTAATTTGTTTATCGATATTTTACAAGCCACGCTCGATCCACGCGTGCGATTGGGGTCGCAATAAAATGAAACCTGCAACCATTTTTAATCGCTGGCTAGGCTTCGCCTTTACTCGGCCGGAACCCGGTTCAGCCAACTGGTATTTTCGCCGTGACAAATTGGCGGTGGTCTGCCTGTTTGCTATTTTGTTTATGATTTTTGTGGCTCTCGCGGCCCCGATTTTGACCCCTTATCCGGAGCAGGGGCTGGGGGACCCTAATTTGGGAGAGAAATTTCTGCCACCGAGCGTGGCCCATCCGTTTGGGACCGATGATTTGGGGCGGGATGTGCTGGCACGGGTCATGTTTGGGGCGCGTAGCTCTTTGATCGCCTCGTTTGCGATTGTTTCGGTGGCGATGGTTTTCGGTTCTGTGTTGGGGGCGATCGCCGGTTATTTTGGCGGGTGGATCGATGAACTGATTATGCGGATCACCGATATATTTTTAGCGTTTCCTCCCTTGCTTTTGGCGATTACCATTGCGACGGTGCTAGAGCCGAGCTTGCGTAATTCGATCTTGGCGGTGGCGGTGACATGGTGGCCGTGGTACACGCGGATTGTGCGGGCCCAAGCGGTCACGATTCGGGAGCGGAACTATGTGAAAGCGGCGCGTAGTATCGGGGTGAATGATGCGACAATTATTCGTCGTCATATTTTGCCCAATGTGCTGGGACCGGTGCTGGTACAAGCGACTTTAGATTTGGGGTCGGCACTGTTGACGATCGCTGGGTTGAGTTTCTTAGGCTTGGGGATTCAGCCCCCCACGGCCGATTGGGGGGTGATGGTTAGCGACGGCCGTGAATATGTGCAATCGGGCCGTTGGTGGATCGGACTCTTTCCGGGGTTGGCGATTTTTATCACCACTTTGTCATTTAATTTGTTAGGGGACGGCGTGCAAACCGCAACCGATCCTCGTATTCGATCAGTCTAGCGGTTGTGGGAGAGCGTGAGAAATGTCTTTCTTAAAAGTCGAAGGTCTCCATATTTCTTTTAATACCCCACATGGGGTCGCGGAAGCTTTGCGCGGGGTTGAGTTTTCTGTTCATGAAGGGGCGATTTTCGGAGTCGTGGGTGAATCTGGAAGCGGCAAGTCGCTGACCGGCAAAGCGATTTTAGATTTAGTGCCTTATCCGGGGCGGATTACCAGCGGTCGGATTTTCTTTGAAAACGAAGATTTACGACAGAAAAGTGAGCGAGAACGGCGCGCGATGCGCGGGAATCAGATCGGCATGATTTTTCAAGACCCGAGCGCGGCGTTGAACCCTGTTTTTACGATTGAACAGCAAATGATGGGGATTATGAAACGGCATCGCGCTGAGGCGAAAAAAGAGATGCGAGCCAAAGCACTTGGATTGATCCATGATGTGGGGTTACCTGATCCGGAACGGGTGATGAAAAGCTATCCTCATGAGCTGTCGGGAGGGATGCAACAGCGGGTGATGATCGCGATGTCGTTGCTGTTGGATGCGAAATTGCTGATTGCGGATGAACCGACAACCGCTCTTGACGTGACGATTCAGGCGCAGATTCTTGACTTACTGAAGAAGTTGCGTGACGAGAAGGGGCTGACAATCATGCTGATTACCCATGATATGGGGGTGGTGGCGGAAACATGTGATGAAGTTGCCGTTTTTTATGCGGGTGAAGTGGTTGAACGAGGCAACGCGCAAGAGGTATTGTCCAATCCGCAACATGATTACACACGGGCTTTGCTGGCCGCGTTGCCGGATGGGAGTCGTTGGGATGAAGCGGGTGAAGATTCGACTCGGCCGTTGATCGAGATTCAGAACTTAACCCAAGAGTATGTGTCAAAAAGCGGGCTGTTTGGACGGACGCAAACGGCCGTGCGTATTCTCGATCAGTTTAATCTGACCATTTATGAAGGGGAGACGCTTGGTGTGGTTGGGGAGTCTGGATGCGGTAAATCGACATTGGCCAATACCTTAATGCGTTTGATTCCGGCGACTGCGGGTGAGATTCGCTACGATGGATCTGACATTTTGACCTTAGATGGACCGGCGTTGCGCCAATTGCGCCAACATTTCCAGATGGTGTTTCAGAACCCGTTTACTTCGCTCAATCCGCGGATGCGGGTGTTTGATATTGTGGCGGAGCCGTTGCGAACCCATCGGCAATTGGGTTCGGCTGATCTAAAAGTGCAGGTGGATCGGTTAATTGTTGAGTGTGGGTTGACGGCCGATTACGCGGACCGTTATCCCCATGAATTGAGTGGTGGGCAGGCCCAGCGGGTCGCGGTCGCCCGTGCGTTGGCCCTCAATCCTCGATTTTTGATTTTGGATGAGCCGACTTCGGCGCTCGATGTGTCTGTACAAGATCGGATTATTAAATTATTGGTCGATTTGCAGAAAAAACATCAGCTGACGTATCTGTTTATTTCCCACGATCTAGGGGTTGTGCAACAAATTTCAGACCGAATTGCGGTGATGTTTGCTGGGGAAATTGTTGAATTGGGAACAAGCGAGGCGGTGTTTACCGCGCCACAGCATGAGTATACGCAAAAGCTTTTGGCGGCGACCCCTTCGTTGATCCGTATGAAAAGAGATAACTCGTTATGACAGAACAAAACACAAAACTCGATATGAAAAGAGATAACTCGTTATGACAGAACGAAACACGAAACTCGATAGAATCGCCACCTGTATTGTGCATGATATGTTCAAGGTAAAAAAGGGGGAGGTGGTGGTGCTTACGGCCGATCCTGCGTCTAATCATGACGTTGTTGAGGCGATCTGCCGTGTGGTGCATGCGGCCGACGCCCTCGTGGTGACGATGAAGACGCCAAAATTCAAGGGGCGCGTGGCCCTTGTCGATGAATCGATTTCGGTCGAGTTATTTGTCAACGCCCTGTTGCAAGCGGATATTTGGATCGATGCCAACTATTTCGATTATCTTTATTCCAATACATTTGAGCGGGTTATGGCGGGTAACTCGAACTTACGCTACTTTTTACTGGGAGACTTGAGCACAGATACAATGGGCCAAATTTATGGGGCATATGATGTGTCGGCCATGATCGATTTCTGCACCAAACTGAGAGAGATCATTGAGGTGGGGCGGACCGTTCGGGTGACCAATGGACAAGGGACCGATATGCAATTTGATATTGAACCGAGCCATTTTGTGGCGGTTGATAGTGGAGAAATTGCTGGTCCTGGCCTATTTACACCGCCCGCTCTGGTCAATATTGTGCCTCGTTTTGGATCTGTAAATGGGCAGATCGTTTTTGATGCATTGTATGATGCGTATCCGGACAAAATAATGGAAGAGCCGCTGACTTTGACGATCAAAGATAGCAGCATTGTGCAGGTGTCAGGCAATCGCTATGCGGCCCGTTTTACGGAGATTATGGGGACTTGGGATGATGGGGGACGAAAAGTGGCCCATATGAATTTCGGTTTGTTGCCGACGATTCGAGAACTGGTGGGGCATGTGGTGGTTGATGAGCGGGTGTGGGGAATTACCAATTGGGGATTTGGCTCGGTGAGTCCGTTAGATGCACCGCCAAATGGTCAACCGAGTGATTATCATTTTGATGCGATTTGTACAGCTTCTTCTGTTGCGATTGATGGGGTGGCGATTACGGCCGAGGGTGAGGTGGTGCACCCTGTGTTAAAGGGGCTTGCGGATCGGCTTTTGAGGGGGGAAAATCCAATCAGACGATCCACATTGGCGAAGGTATTGTCGTAGACAATCGATTTACAACGGTGAAACGGGCAAATAAACCGAGATCGTTGTCCCTTTGCCTGCGGCCGACCCCGCCACAATCTGGCCGCCCATCGCTTCAATTAACTCTTTCGAAATCGCCAATCCCAACCCCATTTTGCCCGATTGTCCTCGTGACTTATCCGCCTGATAAAAGCGATCAAATACATAGGGCAAATCTTCAGCTGTGATCCCTACACCACTATCATGTACTCGCACACAAACATCATCTCCAGAGTGCTCGGCCGAAAGTTCAATCACTCCCCCTGATGGCGTAAAACGAATCCCATTACTTAATATATTGCCCAAAACCTGCACCAACCGTACATCATCCGCCATAACAGGCGGGAGTGATACAGCGAGCGGGTTCATGTACAACGCGATCCGTTTTTCTTGCGCATGTGGCTTAAATGAGGTGATCACATACGGCAAAATATCCTCAAGAAAAGCGGGACCGATATCGAGATGTAGCGTATTCGTATCCGCTTGTGCCAAGACATCCAAATCATTGATCAACCGATTAAGGTGATTAAGTTCAAGCTCGATGATCCCCAACTGTTCAGGAGTCGCCGGTTGTGTCCCGCTTTGAATCACTTCCAGATAGCCGAGCGCGATATGGAGTGGCGTGCTGAGATCATGGGCGATATCGGCCGTTAACTGACGCCGACGCTCATTGGCCAAAGCGACTTTATGGCTCATGCTGTTAAAGCTCGCTGCCAGACGGCCGATCTCGTCTTCGCTTATGATGTCTACTTGCTGTTTTAAATCCCCCTCTGCCATACGTTCAGACGCTTCTGTCAGGGAAGAAATCGGCCGGATAATCACATTCGCCAACCCCCAGCCGGTCAATAAGGATGCACCCACAGCCACAACGCTTGCAATCAAAACCACTTGATTGGTACGCTCAATAAAAACCCGTTCTTCCGCTTGCAGGCTAATCCCTGTGGCATCATCAGGCACCACCCAAGCAACTGTGGCCCCATCTACAACAACCGGCAACGGATCAACAAACAAGGGCAGAGGCAAAATATCTCCCGCTGAAAAGCCCAAATAATTGTTGAGTAAGCGTCGCTCAGCATCCACAATCCCGTGTTGTCCTCTAGATGAGGGGGGGGATCCACCCCGGTTATTGTTTTCACTGCCGTTATTATCCCCCCCAGCTGGTGTGCGAGGCGGCGGCGGATGAAGCGCCAAAAAGTATTGCCGAAACCCGTCCCAATCCCCTTCAATCTCATACCACCGTGTAATTTCCCCCTGTAGCTCGCTCAACTCCTGATCCAAGATAATTTGTTCCAGCCGCTGATTAGAGGTCACTCGGATCAATAAAAAAATACATCCGGCCGTAAGCAGAGCGATTGAAAGATAAGAAACAACTAATTTATTGCGTAAAGAGTTAATCATTACACGTCAGACGATAGCCAACCCCAAAAACTGTTTTAATGTATGTCGGGTTCATCGGGTTTGGCTCTATTTTGCGCCGTAAGTTACGAATGTGGACCTTGATTGTCGTCTCTGTGCCGGTAAATTGATGCATGATGAGATGTGTAGACAAAGTCGCACGATGCACCGGCAGATCCATCGATTGTACCAACCGTTCAAATACACAAAACTCGACAGGGGTTAAAATGACGGTCTTTTCTGCCAGCGTAATCGTTAAATGAGCTTTATCTAATTGAATAGTGCTCTTGTTTTGTTGTGCTTCGGCCGTACTGATCAAAGCGGCACTCCGGCGCAACACCGCCCGTATACGCATCAACAGCTCACGCATACGAAAAGGCTTGGTCAGATAATCATCCGCCCCTAACTCAAACCCACGAATCACATCTTCTTCATTGCGCTTAGCGGTCAACATGATAATCGGTATATCACTCGTCCGGCGTACCGTGGTAATAAATTGATAGCCATCCATGTGGGGCATCATGACATCAAGCAGAATCAAATCGGGTGGTGATGCTTGCATGACATCAAGTGCTTCTCGGCCGTTATAGGCGGTCGTTACCCCAAACCCCTGATCCGTAAAGAATGTTTTAATAAGATTCACCGCATTCTTATTGTCGTCGATCGCTAAAATTTGTTGCTTCATTAGATTACTAAGCTCCAAACTTAAACAGGCAGATAGGTAGCTGTGATCAGCTACCTATCTGCCCTATAAATTACCATTTCATTTTATGTACCAGTCAGTGATACATTTGAATTACTTTATCACCGTAATCTCATCTTCTAAGCTCGTACGATACCCCCACTGTTGGTAAATCGCCATGTCATCACTGCATGTTGCTAAAGCCAAGTCACTGATTTGATGTGTGTCACTCCGGCCGAATCGTGTTTCAGAACTGGCAGTCACACACAAGCTGGTGTCTGATGCAGGGCTGATCGTACCACCTTCGCCAAAGACAAAGCTTTGTAACTCGTTTCCATCACAAGCTGCGAGACCGACTTCTGCACCGGCTGCCACGCTGGCCACTTGAGCACAAACATCATAGACCGGCATATACAAAAGGCCATTGGCGAATTCAGCGGTGTCAAACACTTGATCTGTGCCCAAATCGCCTTGGTAACTGTAACAAGTATGTGCTTGAAGGCCGTTGGCAGGGTCGATATCTTGGTTCCCACCAGCGATGTCCAGACAATAGCTGTTGGTGACACCGTCTAATGGATCGATCAAGGTGATTTCAACTTGTTCAGAAACAACCTCTTCCATCGCTTCTTCAGCCATTTCTTCGTCTACAGTTTCTTCAGCGACTTCCTCTTCCATCGCTTCTTCAGCCATTTCTTCGTCTACAGCT
>WTJY01000384.1 GCA_011524645.1 Anaerolineales bacterium
AAACCGGAAGAACATGAGTGATTTTTGGTAAAATAGAGGTAACTATACAGGTGAAGCGACAAGTTCACCTCTCCCGCAAAGGAGAGGAACTGGGGGAGAAGTGAAATCATGTAAATTCCACTTCCCCCCTCCCCTCCTTATAGGAAAGGTGCCAAAACCATAGGTTCAACACCTGTATAGTTGCAAATAGATAAAAATCAGATGATTCCGTCACTTGTGTGGCCTAACTTGTAGCTCCCTCAACACTATGACTCAACATACTATTTCTCTTGGCCCTATAGAAGATCTATCTCAACCGGTACGTGAAGAACGGCGTGACGCGGCCGAAAACCGGCAAACGATTCTCCGTGTGGCTCAAGAGCTATTTGCAGAGAACAAAGTTGCGGCCGTCAATATGGCGGAAATCGCCAAAGCGGCCAAGGTAGGCAAAGGCACCCTCTATCGTCGCTTTGCAAATAAAGGGGAACTCTGTCTAAGTTTGCTGGATGATGAGTTGCGTCAATTTCAAGATGAGGTGATGGCTACCCTACGCACGATGACCAGCGAGCACCGATCAACGATCAATCAGCTAGATTATGTCTTGAGGGCACTGGTCTCTTTCCTAGAAACCAATCTAGATTTGATGGTTGAAATTGATGCGTTGCGCGTTCCTAGCGTTGTGCAAGATATAAATCGCCCCCACTTTTGGCAAGAAATGACGATTCGCGGGCTCCTCCAAAAAGGGATCATACAGGGAGTGATCCGGCCGGATATCGATCTATTTTACTTAACTAGTGCCCTACTCGCCCCGCTCGACGCCCGAGTCTATCGCGCCCACCGCTTCGCCCAAGGATACACACCGGAACAGATTCAGAGCGGCTTGCAAAGCTTGGTCCGTGGAATTGTAAAAAAGTAAGAAGTAAGAAGTAGGAAGTATGAAATTGTTGCGTGCTTATATTGGTTACGCACAGGCTTTCATACTTCATATTTCATATCTCATACTTCCCAAAGCTTAGGGGGCGAATAAGCTCGGATCGATCTTCCCTTTCCCTTGCTCTATCTCAAAATAGTTCTGCAAACTGTATGTTGTCACGGGAGCGATAAGCTGTTGGGTTTGATTGTGAATGTCCCCAAAGTTGCCACCCAAATACCAAATCGCGGCCCCTTTTACTTCGGGGTAAGCGGCATAGAGGCGGGCGGCCCATGCGATGTCGGCCATCGCGTTCTCGACATCGGGGATATCTTGGTATTCCCAACCCCATTCAGTAATCATCACGGTCGGCCGGTTAATTTGGTGCGTATCACAGATCTCAAAAAGTAGTTGAAAACGGCCGTTTAAGTATGGGTACTGATTGCCGATATCGCCACGAATATAGCTATATTCGTGCAGTGCGACACCGATCTGATCGGGATGCTCGGCCGCGAAACGCAAAAAGGCCAACATTTCAGGGGATTCCCAATCGACCTGTTCCGGTTCCCCAGAAGACCAGCCAAATGCTAACCATTTGTACCCGTCACGAACCGCTAACTCGGCCGTGCGTAGCGCAAATCGACCCAGCCATGCGGAACGAGCTTTATCGACCTCATTAATCGTTTCTAGCCAAACATACTCTTTCTCTAATTCAGGGGGAAACGTCTCTAGGTGACGGACCCAATGTGCTTCGGCGGCCGCTTCCGGCTCCGCATCATAATTGGGCAAATCATACCCCAAACCGGTGCGTCGAAAGACAAGTGTATGGGGCACACCGCTCTCTTTCATCTTTTCTTGAACCAGATAAATCAAACCGGCATCGTCAGCACTCTTCAGAAAAAGAGGGACACCGGCCGCATCGAGCTGATTGATCCAATCTTCGATCCCGCGCGCATTCCCCCCAATCCCCATATGAAACCCGATTTTGTTGTAAGCGAGTTCAAGGCCATCATCGTTTAGCTCACGCGCAATTTGTGGGAAATCAAGCGCGACACCAGAGCGGGGAATCGGTGCGGCCAACGGGCTATCTGTAGGGGAAATAAATGTGGTATCGGCCGATGTCATAACCAAGGGCAAATAGATAGGAGGGGTGACCGTTTGCTCATGTGCCGCCGATGTCCCTCCAGCGATCACCGCCATAAGTGCCAGTCCCCCCATCATTAATCTTAACAAGTTGCGAATCATATAACGTCTACTCCTATCGCTTTTTTTTGTCGCCCTAAATTGTAGGTGGGCGGTTTGCATTTGTGGATGGGAAGGGAGTAAAAATTAAGCATAAGAAGCGTGAACTCGCAGGCAGAAAAGCGAAACGGCCGTGTTCCCCAATGGGAACACGGCCGTGATCAATCTTTAGCAGTAGACACCCCTCTAGGAGTTTAATTCTTCTAGTAAAGCATTGACTTCTTGAGTGATTGTCGGGTTGAGTGGGCCGAACCAACGTCGCACAACATTCCCATTCGCATCGACTAAGATGTATTGAGAACGTCCCGAAATATCAAATTCTTCGCGTAAACCATCCAAACTTGGATCGTCTATGTTCAAGTCGAAAAAGTCGACTTGACCTTCAAAGGTCGTTTTTAGCCCATTCACGATGGGCGTATTCGCACGTCAAGTACTTCACCAAGTGGCAAAGGAGTTGAGGAACTGCGGCCGGCCGGTCTGACTAATTTGAGCGAAATCAGTCGGATCAACAATCGCTACCGTAACAGGTTCCGCTTCTGCAACTTCCGCTTCTTCGGTGTCCGCGTCTACGACTTCTGCAATAGCCGCTTCTTCCATGACTTCATCAGCCATTTCTTCAGCAACTTCTTCGGTCGTATCGGTTTCTACCATCTCTGTCTCTTCTTCCACTTCAGCCATTTCTTCGGCTTCCGCTTCTACATCAATGACAGGTTCAGCAGGGTCTGCTTCCACAGATTCAGATTCGGTAATGGTGGTTTCTTCTGCACTTTCTACGGCCGGTTCGGGAGCCGTAGGAGCGGTGTCACCACCACAGGCGGCCAATAACAGCAGTCCCACAACGGATAAAACAAAGAAAAATCGTTTCATGTCTATCTCTCCGTTAAAGGATTACAAAATTGGTATTTCACAGCGGTAAACTATAACCGATTCGTGGTTCGTTAGGGAAAATGATATAAAGCTGTAAGATTTTAGGCTCTTGTGAACTAAAAAAATCGCTTTTTATTGTGACCGTAGAGGACTGTTGGCTCAAAGGGGTGTTTCGGCGACAAAGTCACCGAAACACCCCCTTCTAAAAGTACCGATTTTAGATTAAAAATGGCGGTATGTGGTCATTCTGGGAGGGTCGAGTGACTGGTTTTAGGGGGTTTGGGCGATAAAGTCGATGATGAGTTGGGCGAGTTCTTCTCCTTTTTCTTCTTGAAGGAAGTGACCGGCGTCTTTGATTGTGGTGTGGGGTTGACCTTTGGCACCGGGAACGACACGGTGGAAGAAGAGGTCACCTCGGGCGGTTAGGGGGTCGCTGTCGCTAAATGCGGTGAGAAAGGGTTTGGAAAAGGTGCCGAGGGATTGCCATGCGGCTTTGTTGGCGACACTGGCGGGGTCGTCGGGGGTGATGGGAACGAGGGAGGGGAAGATGCGAGCACCGGCTTTGTAGGTGTCGTCGGGAAAGGGGGCGTTGTAGGCGGCGATGACTTCTTTTGGGAGTTGGGTAACAGTGCCGTTTTGGATGACACGGCCGATGCCGAAACGGCGGGCATGACGGGAAAATTCGCGCCATTTCATGAAAGCTTCGGGCATTTTCTGATCTCCGGTGGGGAGTCCGCCGTTGGCGAGGACGACCCGCTTAAAACGGTCGGGGTGTTCAGCAACGAGGCGCAGACCGATGAGGGACCCCCAGTCTTGGCAAACGAGGGTGATGTCGGTGAGATTGTTTTGTTCCATCCATTGGGTCATCCAAGCGACGTGTTTTTGGTAGGTGTAGTCTTCTTGGGCGGCCGGTTTGTCGGAACGGCCGAAGCCGACCAAATCGGGCGCGATGGCGCGATGGCCAGCAGTTGCAATAATGGGGATCATTTTGCGATAGAGGTAGGACCAAGAGGGTTCGCCATGGAGCATGAGGACGATTTCGCCATCAGCGGGGCCTTCATCGACATGGTGGATACGAAGCCCGTCGATTTCGGTGTAGTGGGGGGCAAAGGGGTAGCCGGGTAGGTTTTCAAATTGTTCGTCAGGAGTTCTTAATATGTTCATGGTTTTATGTTTTATGTTTTATGTTTTTGAGTTTATTAGACCTAGATGTGGTGAATGTACCGTTTTTTACCACAAATATAAATGACCTCTAATTAAGAACAGCAATTCTCAATTTGAACCAAAGGAATCGATTTTTATTGTCGCCGTTGGCGACCGTTGCCTCAAAGGGGTGAATTCGTTGATTTTGACAGCCAAAATCGATTTTAAATTGAGAATTGCTGAATTAAGAAGCTGTTTTTGATTGGGTCGTTACAGAATTGGGATGAAAGTAGCGGCCGTGCCGCCGATGATGCTGGCGATGAGATTGACAATGTCGTTGTTGAGCCAAGCAAAGCCGCGAATGAGACGGGTAGGACGGCCGGCAAGCTGTTTCTTTTCGGTTTCGATACCGGTTTGGTCATCAAAATACATAGCTTGGAGGGTTGCGCCGAGTAGGCTGTCGGTGAGGGAGCCGATTAGACCGCTGATTGCGCCAAGAGTAATGCCGAAAAGAAACGGGATGGTGGGGGTAATAATGGCGGCACTGAGGCCGATTAGGAGACCACCGCAGGTTGTCATGGTGGTCCCGAATAGGGTGATGCCACCGGAGGTACCGGGTGGGACAGGACGGCCGGTGGTGATGAGACGGGGCGCCCGTGAGGACAGGGTGCCAAGTTCTGTGGCCCATGTGTCGGCGTTGACGGTTGCGATGACGCCGATAAAGAAGAGCCACCAACTGGGGTGAGGAGCCAAGGCTGAGGCGATAGCGATGATGGAGGCGAGTCCACCGTTGGCCATGACTTGCCCCCAGTCGCGGGCGTGTCCTTTGTCGAATTTTTCGGCGGCGACGGCCGCTTTTTCATCTTCTTTAAAGTGGGAGAGGGCACTGGAGGTCAGAAAGAATATGGCGAGTAGTAGTCCCCAACGCCAGCCGCCGAAACCGAAGATGGCGGTTCCGACAATAAGTGCTCCCCATGCGCCGGAGGTTGTAAGTGAGCCACGTTTTTTGGCGAGCCAAGCGACAAATCCACTGAAGAAGGCGGATAAGAAGATTTGGAAGAGTTGAGTTTGCATAAAATGGGGCGTGATTGTTTTTTGAAGGGATGGTAGCGAATTGGGAAAGAAATGACAATTCGTCGTGGGCAGATATGAGTGAAAACAGATAGGACTTAACCACGGACCAGCAATGCTCAATCTGAACCAAAGGAATCGCATTTTACTGATACTGCCGAATTGGGTGGGATAAGCGTAAATCGTTCAAAAACAGTCGATTTACAAGGCTGTCATCCCCGCGTAGGCGGGGATCCACCGCTCAAATAGAGTTGGATTCCCACCTTCGTGGGAATGACAATCTTTAATTGATCAAGGCCCACCAAATCCGACAGGACTAGGCATTTTATTGTTGCCGTAGGCAACCATTGCTCAAAGGGGTGTTATCGCGGTGGGTGGGCATAATTTGAATGTAGATAGTGGGAAGGGGAGATTTGGGTATTTGCTACGAGATTGGTATGAGGGTGGGGGATTTAGTTGATTTGTATGGCGAGTGTGGGGAGAATTAAGGTTAACTGTGTATTTTCCTATGTGTGAATGATTCTAAGTTCTAAACCCTATTGGTTGCCACATTGGCTTTGATGCTTAGAAGGTCAACTTTTCGTCGTAAAATAAAGAGAAGTTGTCTACGTGATGTTTGGTTCTAAGATGTCACGGCACAAAAGAATGATGAGTTTGTTTTATTAGCCGAGGATAGCTGGATTTTCCCTTATGATTTCGATTATTGCGCCGGTTTATAATGAAGAGCATGTTTTACATGAGTTGCATCGCCGTGTGGCGGCTGTCATGGATGGGGTGGGGGAAGCGTGGGAATTGATTCTGGTCAACGATGGGAGTCGGGATCGTTCGGCTGAAATTATTGCGGAGTTGCATGAGGCGGATGCACGGGTTAAAGGATTGAGCTTTGCGCGCAATTTCGGGTTTCAGGAGGCGGTTACGGCCGGTTTGGATCATGCGTCTGGTGATGCGGTGGTGTTGACGGATGCTGATTTGCAAGATCCGCCAGAGGTGATTCCGGAAATGATTGCGAAATGGCGGGAGGGGTATCATGTTGTTTATGGGGTACGGGCGAGCCGAGAAGGGGAGACGTGGTTTAAGAAGGTTACGGCCGCAGCTTTTTATCGTTTAATCCATCGAATTACGAGTGTGAATATTCCGCTTGATACGGGGGATTTCCGCTTAATGGATCGGCAAGTGGTTGATGCGATTTGCCAGATGCGGGAACGGAATCGGTTTTTGCGTGGGATGGTTCCTTGGGTTGGATTTAAACAGATCGGTGTTGAGTATGTGCGGCATGCTCGGTTTGCAGGGGATTCTAAGTTCGGTTCGGTACGACAGATGTTGCCGTTTGCGCTGAATGCGGTGACGAGTTTTTCCTATTTACCACTGAGACTGGCGACTTACTTGGGATTTGCGATGGCTGTTATTACACCGTTGGCGATGCTATCAGTTGTTTTGATTCGATTGTTGACACCTTCCCAAGCGTTGTTGGGACAAGCGACAACTTTGTTGGCGGTGCTTTTTCTGGGTGGGGTGCAACTGATTTGTTTAGGGATTATTGGGGAGTATTTGGGGCGGATTTATGATGAAGTCAAAGGGCGGCCGCTTTATATTGTGGAACAACGATGGGGGGTCCAGAAGTCTGGTGAAAGGCGATGACGGCCGATAAGGCGACACAGAAAGAGATTTTGTGGGCATATTTGGCGATCGGGTCAACGATTTTAGCGGCCGCAGGGGCACCTATTTTTATAAGATATGGGCAATTAGAGGGGGTACCATCTTTATATATTGTGGCACTGCGGTTTTGGTTGACCTTTTTTATGATGGTTCCCTTTATTCGAGGCGCTTACTGGGCAGAGGTGCCAACACTAAATAGAAGAGAGTGGGGCTGGCTGGTATTGGGTGGGTTTGTCTTAGCGGTTAATATTTCGTCGTTGTTTTTCGCTTTGGAATATACATCGGTTTTGGTTACAGGGGTTCTGCGTAGAACTTCCCCATTATGGGTGATCGGTTTAGAGATCGCGTTTTTCGGCATTGTGTTTCATCGGCGGGTGTGGGGGGGATTGGGTTTAACGGTTGTTGGATCGATGTTTGTGGCGTTGGCTGGGGCGGGGGCGATAGAGGGGGGAACGCAACCGGTTTTAGGGGCGATGATTGCGCTGTTTAATGCGGTGGCGGGCGGGGCTTATTTTTTGATCGGCCGAGTGATGCGACATCGGTTACCGGCGTTTACTTATAGCTGGCTAATTTTTGGCTTTGGGGCGGTGTTTACGACAGTTGCGGTTTTGGTGATGGGTATTCCGCTGTGGGGGTATTCTATGATGGGCTATGTTTGGGTTTTTGTGGTGACGATTGTGGCACAGGTTTTTGGGCATATTCCGATTAATATCGCGTTGCATTATTTTCCGGCGACTTATTTGAGTATTTCGTTGCAATTATCTGTGGTGCTGGGTGCGATTTTCGCTTTTTTTATGTTGGGACAGGTTCCTTCTGGTGGGCAGTTGGTGGGGAGCTTCTTGATTATTATAGGGGTTTTGATTGTGACATTGAGGGGGCAGGATGAGTAAGTTGGAGCAGATTGAGAGGGAAAATTGTGTGTGGGGGGGGTACAATGGGTTGATTGAGTCTTTTGGAGGTTTTATGAAGAAGTTACTTTTCGTTTTGTTTTTGATGGGAATTTTGGTTTTGTCGGCTTGTGGTGGTGGAGATGATGAGGGGCCGGTTGTGGAAAATCTGGTTGTGGCATCGCCTACGCCGAAACCGACAAGTACGCCGTTTCCGGTGGTTGTGGAATCAGATGGGAGTGGCGGGAGTGAGGGTGATACAGAGGAGGGGGGCGCGGAGTCGGCCGTAGCGACGGTTACACCTTTTCCAAGCGTGTTGCCTGAAGGGCTGGTGTTGGATGTTCCGGAGACGTTGGCGAGTTCGATTGCGGTGGTTAATTTTGAGGAAGCGATTGTGACAGACCCAGATGCGCCTCAATGGTTAAACAAACCGGCTTATGAGCAACATAATTTGACCGGTTATCCGGTAGAAAATAATCTGTATGGGGCGGCCGTTGAGATTTATCCGGTGCAAGGGTTGGTCGGAGCGAATGCACAGGCGGCGCAGGAGATCGATTTGTTGTTGTCTTTGTTGGCGGAACGGCCGAATCTTACAGATGGCTCGGTTGAGAGCTTGCCATTCTTGCCCTTGATTAATGCGGCACAAGTTTTTTATGGGCAAGCGGAATATATTTCTTTCCAAAACGGAACCGGCATTCGATATTTGACACAGTACTCGCAACAGATTACAACGATTAACAATGGTGAGATTTTCTACACTTTTCAGGGAATCAGTGATGATCGATCCACATTTGTTTCGGCAATTTTGCCGGTGCGGAGTGATTTGTTGCCTGATGCTCCTCCACAAACGGGTGAAGAATGGGAAGCGATTGCGGCCGATATTGACCGCGTGATGGGTGAGGGGTTGAATCTCGTTAATGGTGCGGCAGATGATCAGTTTATGCCGAGTTTAGCGAGCTTAGATCGTTTGATCGGTACGATGAGTGCGCAGGTAGCGGAGCCTGAGGTTGAGATTACAGAAGAGGGGATCGTTCCCTTGAGTTTGTTTTATCCGAGCCCGAATGGGCAAGTGCGGACAGGACGGCCGATGCGAGTCGAAGGGTTTACGAATCCGGGTGGGGTGACCACTTTACGGGTCAGTTTGCGTGTCGGTGCCAATGAATTGGCTTCGGAAACGTTTTTCTCTGAAGAAAATGGAAGTTGGGCGGGGGAGTTACCGGTTCCTTATTCAGTAGAAGGTTGGGCGACATTAACAGTGAACAAGGCGAATGAAGAGATTTCATCTCGTGTTCTTTTGGTTCGTGATCCGGAAGAGGTGGTTTCAGGAGCGGCCGTCGATATGACACGGCCGAGCGATGGACACACGGCGGTTTCTGGATATACGATGTTTTATGAAGGGCGTGTCACCAATCCGATTAGTGACACGGTGAGCATCGGAATATTGATAGACAACTGCACCACATTTGTAGCGCGGTATAGTTTTACGGTGGCTTCGCCGGGAGGATCATGGAATGGAAGCGTGGTATTGCCTCGTGATTTGCGTGGTGAGGCGTGTGCGGTCGCTTATACCGGTGAGTATGGGCAAAGTGAGTGGCGAGAAGTTCAAACCCCGATTTTGATTACGGATGAAAGTGATGAGGCGGCACCACGCTTGGATGTGGCGAGTTTGTTTCGGCAAAACTATGCACAGGGAGAGACGGTTTATATCTATGGGGCTGCGGTTGGAACGGATCAAGTGACGGTTAAATTTATCCTTGATGGAGAAACAGAGATCGCGAATGTACCGGTGCCGGTGGGTAGCTTCGGCTTTTGGGAAGTTAATGTCCCGTTGCCAGCGGAAGATGCGGCCGGTTTTGTCTTGATGGAAGTGACGATTCCGGAAGATGATGAAACTCTTTATACGGCTGGCTTTGAGGTGGAGTAGCCTTGTAGCTGAATGGACCGATTTGCATATCATTTTTCGCGTTGGGCGAAGTGCAGGTCGGTCTATATTGGTATGGTATGGTGCGCAAATTGGCATACAGGAAAACATACATAGAGATTGTGTAGTTTTTGCTTGGTTATCTTGACTTGGAGAACGGCCGTTTTCTATAATGCTGTTACGTTCAATATTTTTTGAATGTTGTAAACAGTATCGTGCATTCGTGGGTGTTTGGGGTAAAATTGAACACTATCTGGGGATATTTGAATGTATTAGGGTCAGCGTGATCGGTCAAAGTACTTTATGATCGCTGGCATAATAAGGATTTTTGTAATGAGTATCGAAATCGTAGAAAAAACGATGGCATCAATAGAAGGGATGCTCTTAAACACAGTTGACACTGATGTTGACGTGTTAGATGAGGCCAGCAAGCACATTATTTCTTCTGGCGGAAAGCGGGTTCGCCCTCGTTTGGTATTGCTATCGCATTTGGCCTGTGGAGGGGACGATGTTGTTGGCGTAGCGGATTTGGGTGCAGCCGTTGAGTTGGTTCATACGGCAACTTTGGTCCATGATGATATTAATGATCATAGTGACTTCCGTCGTGGGAAAGTTGCGGTTCACGCACGTTGGGGTCGTACATTCGCCTTGTTGACCGGTGACTTCTTGTTTACGAAAGTTTATGAGCTAATGGCACCGTTTGGCAATCCGTACAATGTGATGATGTCTCATGCTTGTGTGAAGTTGGTTGAGGGTGAAACGTTGCAGGCACAGGCGGCAAAGTCAGGTGATATTGATCGCGAAACCTATAAAACGATTATTGCGCGCAAGACTGCCAGTTTGTTTGAAGTTGCCACGATGATGGGAGCGGCATCGGCCGGAGCGAATGAAGAAACGATCGAATCGATGCGCGTGTATGGCTATAACTTGGGTATGGCGTTCCAATTGATCGATGATGTGCTTGATGTGGTTGGCAATGCTGCAGAATTGGGCAAACCTGTCGGTTTAGATGTGGCTCAAGGACGGGGTGTGGTTGTGGCCGAAGGGCATGCAAATGGGAATGGATCGGCCGCTGTGGCGGCACCGGTTTTGGCGGCGGATGATCCGGCCGTGCAGCTCATGCAAAAGATGATGGAGTCGGGTGCGATTGAGCTGGCTCGTATGCAAGCGATTGAAATGGGGAATCGGGCGCGCCAGGCACTGGCGGATATACCGGAATCGATCGCGAAAGATGAGTTATTTGGTTTGATTGATTTGGTGCTAGACCGGAGCAATTAAGTTTAATTTTTTAAGACGTAAAAGGGTGTGTTGCTGGGCGACACACCCTTTTTTGTTTTCTGATGAAATGTGCGGCGGGTTAGGGAGAAGACAGGTTTTGAGTCGTAAATAAAGACAAATTGTTTTTGCAGTTCTCCCCCACCCTAACCCCACCCCCCGAGGGGCGGGGTTATTAG
>WTJY01000512.1:0-6771 GCA_011524645.1 Anaerolineales bacterium
GATGGGGGTAGATCACGACTCTCATAAATATGGGCCTAAATCACAAACGAAAGCGCTTAAAGTCATCGACCAACTCGTTGGCGAACTCTGGGACACCATGCTCGAAGCGGCCAACGGCTCAATTTTTAGCGCCATCTTCTCCGATCACGGTCAAATCGAAGTCCGGCCGGATGACCAACACTCACTCCGTCTCGGCTTCCCCTTCGACCGTGAAATGGCCTCATTCTTTGATGCCCTCCATCTCGATGTGCATGATTACCCAGGCGAAGCCCCCGATTGCGATGCCGTCCTCGCTCTTAATGGTGGCCTAGCCAGCGTCTATCTACATCATAAAACCGGCCACTGGTGGGACAAACCTGAATTTGAACGAGATGTCCGGCCGATCGGCCGCGCCTTCTGGGACGCCCATCAAACCGGTGCCTATGCCCCAGACCTACAGAACGCCCTCGCCGGTGTTCTCATTCGCAACGTCGAAAAAGATGGCTGGGACGCCCCCTTCCAAGCCCTCACCCCCAACAATGAAATCGTCTCCCTCGAAGAATGGTTCGCCTCCCAACCAGACCATCTTTACATCGACCCGGTCAATCGTCTCAACAACTATGTCGGCAAACGTAGCGGCGACCTCATCTTGATCAGTAATTACGACGAGCAATACTATTTTGGAGGTGAACTCACCGGCATGCATGGCGGCATTCACCCAGACGATTCAAACGCGGTCCTCGCCTACGGTTGGTTCGGGGGCAGCATCGAGCAATGGAACAACGCCAAAGACCGCATCGAACAAGCGATCAACGACCGATGCGCCGCCGAAAACGGCCGCCACCCCAACCTCGTCGATATGCTCACCGGTGTCAAAGCGGTCCTTTAATCAACCAACAAATATAAATCTAGGCTCTTTATCTGTTTCAAGGAGTTGCAAAATCAAGCAGTTTCGCTCCCCTCTCCCTTGATGGAGAGGGGCTGGGGGAGAGTGGAAAATTCAACCTCCCCCAGCCCCCTCATCGCCAACCAAATGGCCGAGATCGAGCAAATCCTTGGCCACAAATAGCCAAAGCATCGCCTCCCTACTCTTCCCCCAACAGCGCAATCTCCAATACTTCCGTTTCAAACGTGTGTCCCGCCGCAAAAATGCTCACACTCGTAATTTGTTGCGGTGGATTTGCCCCCTGCATCGACAAACTCGATAGCAAATCGATATCAACCGACTGCAAACGGCCGAGTGCCGCCGGTTGGTGCGGGTTGTAAGGGGGCGAACAGTTTACACAAATATCGGGCGTATCCGCCGCAATCGCACCGATTGCATAAAACCCTTGTTCCCATGTCCGCGACGCCCCAGCATCGTCTTTATATTCAATCCGCACACTCAAAGGGCACTCACTCCCCACCGTTCCACAAACCCCCAAAGTTTGTTGGCTAATCCGAAAACTAAGCAAAAGGCGAAGGGATTCAAAATCCGCTACGTTTTGATTAATTACCTGACGCAAACCGGCATCCGCATGCCCCGCACCGATACGAGCTAACTTCAACCGGCTTTCCCCAGATTCAGCCAGCGTGGTCGTCTCACCCAATGGCTGATCTGTCAGCTCTACAGTCCAATCTTGCACCGTCCAAGAGCTAAAGTCAGCCGCAAAACGGCCGTTCTTAATTAAATTTCGCTCAGTATCCAACGGGCCATCCGGCTTTATATTCTGGCGCAAAATCGCCCGCTGATCGCTAGACAGAAGCAGAGAAGCGGTTTCGCGATCATCTAAATCTGTCGAAACCTTAGTTACTCCTGACTGTACCGCAACTTGAACTTCATCATTGTTGACATCGATCGTATATTCACCCGCCGTATCAATTTCCACACGGCCGTGTGGCGTATTGATCTGCAAGGTAAAATCTTCAGATACCGCAAAACGGGACCGGCCGTTGCTCTGATTCAACACCATCAAATTGGGTAAATTGCCAAATTCAAACCGTGGGGCCGCAGACTGTGCTACTTCAATACGGGTATTGCCATAAAGCTGGCCGCGCAAAGCGAGTCGATTCGTATCGGGTGTATAGGCAACCAACAAAGCACTATCGGCCGCATTGGTAATAATCTCCGCCCCAGCCACCACGTCTTGTGGTGGGTCAGCGACCAAAAGCGCGATTGTTGTATCGTTATCATGAGCCAATGCAACCGTCCCCTGATTCGCCGACACACTCGTTAACAATGGCTGGGTTGTCGTCCGCAAATAAGTCACCGTAATCAGCGGGATCGAAACACAGGCGAATACAAAAAAGCCAAAACTGCTAAGCAATACGGTCCAAGCGAAACGACGTCGCTTCGAAAAATCATCGGTAGAAATCATGCCGTTCTTTGCTGTCTCTCTTACGCTTCAGGGTGCAATTCCCGCAGAATCTGCCCCGCAACACGTGGCCCTTCATAGACCAAACCGGTATAGAGCTGGACCAGTTGCGCCCCCGCCTGCAATTTCTCGCGCACATCGGCCGCAGATCGCACCCCACCCACACCGATAATCGGCATTTTCCCTTGGGTATATTCATGAATCTTGCGCACCAATTCTGTACTATGGCGTAAAAGAGGTGCACCACTCATCCCCCCCGCTTGCTCAGCCAATTTACTGGTCAACCCATCGCGACTAATCGTCGTATTCGTGGCGATAATCCCATCCACCTGATTGGCTTGCGCCGCAAACAAGATCTGATCCAAATCTGCATCTGTAATATCGGGCGCAATTTTAAGAAAGAGCGGCCGATGCCCGCCCCCTTTTTGACGAGCCAGCTTCTGACTTTCGGCTTGCACACGCCCCAGCAAATTCCCTAAATAACCACGGGTCTGTAGCTCACGTAACCCCGGTGTATTGGGAGAACTAATATTGACCGCCAAATAATCGGCATACGCATAAACATGCCCCATCACTTCACAATAGTCATCGGCCGCATCAGCCAACGGGGTCTCTTTTTGCTTACCCAAACTCACCCCAATGATAAAATCACGCGGTCGCTGGTTCAAAGCGGCCAAGCGAGGCACGGCCGCCAACACACCCCCATTCGGGAACCCCATCCGATTGATCAAAGCATTATCGGCCGTCAAACGGAAAATACGGGGGCGTGGGTTCCCTTTTTGCGGCCGTGGGGTCAATGTTCCCACTTCGATATGACCGAACCCGAGTTGACCTAAGCCACTGGTAACCCGCACATCTTTATCAAATCCGGCCGCAACCCCAAGCAAATTGGGGAACGTCAGCCCAGCAATCTTGACCGACTTGCTCGGTAATTCACCCGCTAAAGCCCGCAAAATCCCCGGTGTCCGCACCTGAGCAAATTCCAGCGCACGCAATGTCAAGTCATGCGTTACTTCCGCATCCATCGTCCGCAATAGCGGATAAACCAAACCTTTGTATAATTCCATGTTATCCCTTTTTCTGTTCCTTAAAGGCACTATACGAGCCAAATGGTCTAAAATCTATAGAATATTCACCTTCATGATGTTTAAACACTTCAACAGAATCAATGCCTAAATCTTGTAACATTTCATAGGTTACAAGATTGTTTCTCGGAACCTTTAAGACAACATCAAGTAACCAATCTCCTAAATCTGTATTAGGGTTACTCATTAAAGCTTTTCCCCCAGCTTGGCAAACACTTACTGTGATAGGCGATTTATTAGGCAAAACAAGCTGGAAAGACGTATCACGAGGAGGGAAGAAATTTGGAAAAGTTTTGTGAATCCAACTAGGAATTGGTACGTAAACTTCTCGGCTCTTGCGAGTACGTCCTCCAGCATTCCAAGCATTTAATCCACTTTTCTCAGGAACATTAACATCCCCTTTTTCCGAGTAGAGAGGTAAAACAACGGAATCGAAAAATAATGAGGGTTGCAAATCAGCCCTCAGCTTCTGGAAACAATCCATTAATGCATCATAAGGATCATCTAATATCGCTATCGGAATTTCATAGTAGTTACGAGGCTTAAATGTTTTGTACAAAGTACTCTTAGGGAAAGAAAAGCGATATGAGTTTTTTTGGTCAGAAAACGCAATTGATGTTTCGGACACCTGCAAGATTTTTAATCGCCTAGTATCAACCAAATCCATAGGCTCTTCAAAGGCCAAAAACAAATTATCTCTTCTCCCTAGACAGTGATACATCAACTGTTCTAAGTTATAAATATCTTTAGCCAATTCCAAACGACGATTACGTAACTCAGCCAGTTTCAAGACTAACTCACTACTATTCAATCCTTTTAGACTATGAGCGGCCGTATCAAACTCAGCAATTTTCTCGGTAGATACATTTTTCTTACTTACAGTGAAAGTCTTAAGCCCAATCCCAACCCCATCCTTAACCGCATCCACAGAAACATCTGCACGCGATACATTTTCAGCAACAAATGACTTGCAATATACATTTTCCATTATCCGGTAATGTAAGTATGGGGTAGAGCTTTCAGAAAACAATTTTGACAAGCTACCAAACATTTTAAGCAACAACTCATAATTACTTATATATTGTTTTTGATTAAAATGAAGCATGAGTTACTCAAAAGGCGCTAACAAACTCTTTGCAACACGCGCGACAACAGGGACTGTAACAGAATTACCAAATTGCTTGTATAAGCGTCCTAAACTCAAGTCAGGTAATTTAAAGTGATCAGGAAAACCTTGTAATCGAGCACATTCTCGTGGGGTCAGTTTCCTTATATTTCCTCGTTTTGGGTTTTCAGGTAGGCCGTCTAAAACCAAAGGTACGTTATGTCCCCCTGTTCCCATGTTAGCTGTTAATGTTGGGCAGACACCTTTCTTATTTTCACGGACGTACATGCGACGCCACTGGTATACAGTATCTAACGAAGTAATACCTTTGACAAGATCTGGGTAGCAAGCATATTTTTTATAATAGTAGCGATCATGTACATCATGCAACAAAACATCTCGAATGTGCTTTGTCAATGGCCGTTTTTCAGGCCAACGAAAAGCTGCAGAAAAACTAGACTCTTTATTTCGCCAGTCAGCTTCATCACGATACCCAACAATAAAAATACGCTCGCGGTTTTGTGGGATATTTGAGTATTCCATAGTGTTAAGGACTCGATGAAATACAGAATAACCTAAATTCAGCAAACGCTTTTTAATTTCCTTGAATGTATTGCCCTTATCATGCCCTTCCAGATTCTTGACATTCTCAAGAATATACGCACGGGGTCTTTTTTCATGAATGATTCTTTCTATTTCAAAAAAAAGATTACCTCGCCCTTTAGCATCATCAAACCCCTGACGATATCCTGCAATGGAAAATGCTTGGCAAGGAAATCCAGCACATAAGATATCATGATCAGGAATATACGCTGCTGGAATATTTCTAATATCCCCAAATGGCAACTCACCAAAATTTGTGCAATAGGTAGATTTTGCATAGCTATCTATTTCCGACGTAAAAACACATTGGCCATCCAATTGTTGTAATGCAAGCCGGAATCCCCCTACACCAGCAAACAGATCAATGAATGAAAATTTTGGTGATTTCGTTGCAGGAAAAGGAATATCTTTGAAGTGTCGAATCAAGTAAGGTTGATGAGATTTTTCACGCACCGCCTTTAATTCATCAGAGGACAGCCCCATTGCTTGTAATAACAATGGTGAGATTTGAGGGCCGTGATAGTTATGAGTATTTAAAGCAACAATGTCATCGTGAGCCACTAGCGTGCGGTAATCCATATAATTTATTCTCCTCGCGAGATTATATTTAGCCTTTTGCAAGCACTGATCTTACCGTTGTAAGAGATTTATCAAAATATGATATTTTATACTCTTTTACGGCTTCCCAGAATGGCTAATGCCACATCTCCACAGTCTTAAAATCCCGCCCAACTGGCGTTACTCAGCTTGTTTTAAGAGATCAACACGCAAAAATAAGTGACGAATAAAATATCACTCGTCACTCGTCACTCAACAATTAATCGTCGTTCAGACTAAGCACCGCCATAAACGCTTCTTGTGGCACTTCCACGCTACCGATCATTTTCATGCGCTTCTTACCCTTTTTCTGCTTTTCAAGCAGTTTCCGTTTACGGGACACGTCTCCACCATAACATTTGGCGAGAACGTCTTTCCGCAAGGCGCGAACGTTAGCACGGCTGATCACCCGCTTACCGGTCGAAGCCTGAATCGGCACCTCGAACATTTGGCGCGGGATACGGCTTTTTAACTCGGTCACGAGCTTTTGTCCACGATGATAGGCATGCTCCTTGTGTACGATCATCGCCAACGCATCGACAGACTCTTTGTTAACCAACACTTCAAGCTTGACCAAATCGGAAGCCCGATAGCCGGAAAATTCATAGTCCATCGAAGCATAACCACGAGAAACGCTTTTAAGTTTGTCGTAAAAGTCGATGATCATTTCGGCCAGCGGAATATCGAACTTAAAGATAATCCGGCCGGGTGCGGGATACTCTTGTCCCACGTACTCCCCACGCCGTTTACGCACCAACTCCATCAACACTCCATAATATTCTTCAGGGGCGAAGAGTTGTACCGACATCCAAGGCTCACGAATTTCGGCGATTTCACCATCTTCCGGCATATCGGTCGGGCTTTCAACAATGATCAGCTCTTCCGTATTCCGGCGAATCACTTCATAACGTACACTCGGTGCGGTGGCGATCAAATCAAGTCCATATTCCCGCTCTAAACGCTCTTGAATGATTTCCATATGGAACATCCCCAAGAAGCCACAGCGGAAACCGAAGTTAAGCGCGGTCGAACTTTCCGGCTCAAATGT
>WTJY01000512.1:6781-11036 GCA_011524645.1 Anaerolineales bacterium
TTATTGGTCGGATAAAGACCGGCAAAAACCATCGGTTTAGCCGGTTCAAAACCGGGCAACACATCAAGCGCCGCATTTTCTTTAAGGGTAATCGTATCCCCAACCCGACATTCACGAACCGCCTTCAAGCCGGTGGCGATATAACCGACTTCACCCGCTTCGAGTATATCGGTCGGCCGCATTGTCGGTTCGAACACACCGATCTCAATCGGATCGGCCGTCACCCCATTCGACATGATCTTGATTATGTCGCGCTTAGTCATCCGGCCGTCCATCACCCGAATATAGGCGATCACACCTTTATAAGAATCATAGTGGGAGTCAAACACCAAGCCACGGAAGGGCGCCTCTCGATCCCCTGCTGGTGCAGGGACATTCCTGACCACCGATTCTAAAACGGCCGGAATATTGGTCCCCATTTTCGCGCTAACCGGAATCACTTCTTCAGCCGGTAAGCCGATCAAATTCTCAACCTCTTCAGCAACCACATCAGGCTGCGCCGCAGGCAAGTCGATCTTGTTCACAACCGGCACGATTTCTAAATCCTCTCCGATCGCCAAATAAAGATTCGCCAACGTCTGCGCTTCCACACCTTGGGTCGCATCCACCACCAAGATCGCCCCTTCACACCCTTGCAAAGCACGGCTCACTTCATAACCGAAGTCAACATGGCCGGGGGTATCGATCAGGTTAAGCTGATAGGTTTCGCCATCGCTCGCCGTATAAGTCATACGCACGGCCGAGGCTTTAATAGTCACCCCTTTCTCACGTTCCAAATCCATGCTATCAAGCATTTGAGCTTGCATCTCTCGATCAGAAACGGTTTCGGTATTTTGTAGCAACCGATCCGCCAGTGTTGATTTGCCGTGGTCGATATGGGCGATAATGCTGAAATTTCGTATCTTACTTTGTTCCATAGTCGCCAATTATAGCACGATTCGGCCGACCGAACTCGATTTTCGGGCAGAATCCACTTACAATCTAAGCAAAAAAATTAGAACCATGTGTTGTTTTAGTAGAGCACATAACAACGATTTGCCTCGCCCAATGATAGAGGCGCGAGACAAATAAGAGCCAACAAAACAACCTCTACTCTTTTAGCAGTTCAATCGCCACCCACCGCATCGCATCATCCTCGCTCGTCAGCAGTTCTTCCGACCAAATCCGGCCGTACGGGGGATATTTCTGTTCAACAAAGGCTCGATAACCGTCTTGCTCGGCCACTGGCGGCTCCACCCCACCATGCCACTGGCAAATATGACAAGTTAAACGCTGATCCGCTTGACGTGTAAAGCGGAAGAATTGACCATCATGCTGGTAAATCAAAGAACTAAAAGTAATCATGTAGACATTTTACAAAGAGGGCATCAAATTGAAAAGCGATCGCTATAGATTCTGCCCACAAGTAAGTTACAAACAGATCGAGTCTTTACCTGTGAATCCACGATGAGAAACATGTAAGTTACCTAAGTACAGCAGAAAATAATAAATGGTAAAGTTGCAAAGAAAAGTTACAATCGGTTCCATAACAACTCCTACCCACTAAACAATCATAAACAAGCAATGGCCCAGAAAAGTGCCCCCCCTCACCCAAGACGATCAAGAAAACACAATGTCCAAGCAATTTTCTCATCTAATTGTAACTCGCTTCAACCTTCCACTCTGGAATGCTGGCAAAACACCCGATCCAGACTGGTTAACCCATCGTTTCGAGCTATTCAAACGGTATTGTTATCCATCAATCACCGGACAAACTGAGCAGAATTTTAAATGGATAACATTGCTTTCAGGCGACACACCGGCAGAGTTTCGCACCCAAATCGCGCAGCTCAAGCGGACAACGCCCGTCTATTTAGATAAGTTTTATTCAAAAGAAACAATCAAAACATTGGTTAATGAAATATCACCAGACTCAACTCATCTTATTACCACGACCTTAGATAATGATGATGCTCTAGCGGCCGATTTTGTCGCCACTATACAAGCTCAATTTACCGGCCAAAAGTTTTCCATAATCAATTTCACCAACGGATTACGCTACAAAATTAGCACACAAAAATTGTATCACTGCGCAATCCCCAGTAGTCCGTTCGTTTCTCTCATCGAAAATATTGCAGAAAATAAGCCACACACGATCTTGCGTTGCTTACCCCATAGCACGATTAGAAATCGTTATGGCCCCATAAGTGAAATTGATACCCCTCCCATGTGGCTTCAGATTGTCCATGCACGTAACGCCGCCGCGACCGGCATACGAGGACGCCTGAGAGCAAATGGCTCACACCTCGGCCGGTTCAATATAGAAAATATGCCCCTAACTAAGCACTCTGCCCCCTTGCTAGAAAATGCATGGCGTAGCCTCGAACGTAGCCTAATTAATATGACACCACAATCGCTAAAATCTTATCTGCGTCAAAATATCTGGGACCGCAAACATAAATAGGCGTGTGATAAAATCACGGGGAGAGACAAATGGTAGTTGTCTAACTTTAGACAGCTAGAATGTGACCGCCATTTACCTATCCCCTACCGATCCTACACACGGGAAACGGGCATCACTTATCGCCCCGCCAAATCACAAAACGGACACCCACCCCCCGGCCGGATAATGGCAAAGCCTCCCTGCGGGTCCGCCTCATAATGGAAAATATCGACATTAAACACAATCGCTAAATCGACATACCCGCTCTGATACGACAGCCCGAGTGCCTCATACAACCACTCAGCATGTTCCTGCGTCGATGTCCCCGACGCCCAAGAAAAACGGCCGGGCACACCCCCATACCCCTCACCAGACAAATACCCCAGTTCCGTGATACAAACCGGCCTTTGCCCGCCAAAAGCGAAAAATGTATTCTGCAAAGAGGGCAAGAAATACCAACCGAAATATTCACCGGCCGGATGTCCACTTTGCGCCGAAGCCGGAGTCGCCCCTTCATTAAAGTGCATCCCGATACAATCCATATGGTCAACAGCACCGGCCGCGACCATCCCATTCATATAGCGACTATTGGCCCAAGCGTTGGTCCCATTATCAAAACCGGTCGGCGCTGGAGCCCCACTAATCACCATAATATCAGGATTCGCCGCCTTAATCGCCGCATAAGAAGGGATCAACATCCGCTCAACATAGATCGCCGGATCGATCGAACCGGCCGGCCACTCGAAGTCGATATTCATTTCATTCCAAACTTCAATCGCATCCGGCGCAGGGCTTAGTGCCGCCATTCCCCCCATAAAAGCGACAAACGCATCATAATCGATACTGGTCGGGTACGGATCACCGGTCACCGAAATCAGCACCTTGAATCCAAGCGCTTTGGCCTTCGCCATCTTTTCGTTAATCTCGCTCGGCACACTATCCGAGCGCCACTTGAGCTGGAATTTAACCCAATTCATCCCAGCCTGTTGCATCGGTGCCGGATTGAGCAAGTCATGTGTCTGACCGCCCCAATCAAACCCATCCAAGCTGATATAGCTCAAAGTTCCGACACTATCCCCAACCGTCCAATCGGGAGCGGATCGGGTGATAGCGGTCATGGGAATAAACGGCTGATCGATAATAGTATGACTCCATGTATAAGATTGCCCATCAACAACCACTTCGGCACGCACGTTCGCACCGGTCAGCAACGGCTGGCGCGGAATAACCACGACCGCATCTCGTAAATCGAGAATCTCACGGCCGATTCGCTGATCTTCTAACCCACGGCCGCGATAATCGGTTTCCGAAAAGGCACACGCTTCAACTTCAACATCATTCACCCACACCCGATAACTTTCGATCTCTGGCGTCAACGACCCATTCCCCAATTGCACAATCAACGGAGGTCCGGTCGGCTTTTCATATCCATCACAACTTGCAGTGGGTTCTGGATATTCGACAAACCCCTGATTCGAAATATAGCTCTCCCCCCCATTGGGCGGATAAAAGATCGGATAATTGGCCGCACCGGTTTGATCCGCCATCCCAGACAAAGTGTCCATCACATAAGCGACCTGTACCCCACCAAAATCATCCCGAAAACGGCCGTATCCCACATTCTGCAAATCGGGATCAAGCATCGTCAGCGCATGGAATGGGGCAGACATCCAAAAATCTAACGCCCACAAATCGGTCCCCTCGGGTGAGTCAATAGCGAACAACGCGCTATTGACCGCCGCCTGAGAGCCCTCGGTCGTGTAATACGCCGCGCCAACCACTTGACTACGCGCAACAGGATCGTCGTTACGGGCCATATACTCACTGTGTAAC
>WTJY01000476.1 GCA_011524645.1 Anaerolineales bacterium
TTCATCCTCTTCCAAAACCAACGCCACATGATGAAACGCGCCATCAAGAATGGCGGTCGTCGAGGTCACAGTCGCCGTCTCCATTCCATCTGAGCGTGACGCAACGATCTGCCCAGCCGTCCCACTCGTTTGATTATGCAAGCGAATCGCATATGGATACACGCCACTGCCGTCCCACTTCTCGATTAAACTATTGGTCGTCGTACCACTGTTGAGTTGTGAAACATCAGGCTGCACCCAAAAGGCGATGGTAAAGGTTTCATCCACGGCCGTATTGATCGCATCACTAATCACATCTGAATCAAGCGACCAACCGGCCGTCCCATCAAAGTCGAGCCCACGGCCGAAAGCACCACTGGCCGTCGTTTGCGGACAAGTCGCGAAACAATCCACAAACCCTTGGTCATCCCCAAAATTATAGAACGCTGTCGCTCCATCCCCTTCTTCAAAATGGAACCGCAAAACCGCCCCATGTGGTTCGTACTGATCGCTCACCACACCACTAATCACGTAAGTTTCGCTGATCGTTTGGTCAGGCAGCAACGCGTAAGCGATTTTAACGGCCGGTGCTTGCTGGTCCGTGTCAAATGTTCCGATGATCACTTCCGTTTCATTCTCTTTTTCATCTTCCGCGTTGACTTCCACCGTGTATGTCCCCACCGGCGCAAAACCGGTCATGACATAATCGATGGTCCATGCCCCGCTGTCTTCATCGACGGTAGCCGCTTGATTTGCCGAGCCAACAACGTCACCAACGCTATTGTAAACGGTCACATAAAACTCATCTTCATCGATGCCACTACCACTCACTCCGGTATCAACATCTGGGTCAGAAAAGGTGCCACCAAAAGTTGCGATCCAACTACTCGCACTTGTTTGTGAGATCACCACAGATAGCACTGTTGACGCGGCCGTGATTCGACTGTCCGTACTGGTCACAGCCGCCACCCGAACCGGATCGGCCGCCACAGTTTCAGTTCCACTAACAGTCGGTGCTGTCGCATCGACATAGTAGTCATATGCTTCAGTCGTCGTTTGATTGCCAACACCATCGACAAGACGATAAATGACTTGGTACGTTCCTTCGGCATCCGCATAGAAACTGGGGCAATAAACAACGGATGAATCATCACAGGTCTCGGCCGTATCCCACGTGTAATCGCTATCACTCGGCCCTTTGACCCCGTATTGCACCAGCGCAATGCTTGAAGTGGTGTCATCTGGGGTGACTACCAGAATGGTGTTGCCACTTGAAAGATACGGATAGTCGGTTTGTACCTCAAGGGTCGGGCTATCATCATCTACCAACACGCTAAATTCGGCCGTGTTCCGATACCAACGGGCTTCACGCAGATAGGTTTCGTAGATTAAGTCGGAGCTTTTGTTTTGCCCCAGATAGATCACAAATTCATCCAGTTCACCACTGAAATATTTGTGACCGGCCCCATCGGTCCCACGACGGCCGATTTTCCAACTATCACCGCTGTTGTCCACATTGGTCGTGGTATATGTCCCCGAGGCCGAGACATCAACCCCATCGACAAAGATGGCGGCCGTCCCACTGTTAGGGTGCCATTTAATAGCCACATGATGCCAAATCCCGTCATCAATCGCTTCGGTGGAGTTCATATACAAATCTTGACTGGCCCCAATACTGGCCACAGCCACGGTCCCATCGTTGTTGATATAGACAAATTTCTCTCCTTCTTCGTTCACCCCATCCCCATCATCTTTGGCGAAGATCGGGTTACCATCGGCCGTGTCGGTCCGAATCCAAGTCATCAGGGTCCAGTTATCAGTAGCGAAATCGCCCAGCCCTTCAGAATCAGAGATTTCAAGATAGCCGATCCCATCTCCAGGGAAGTACACGGTGTTGCCGATCCGGCCATCTGTGCCCGCCACAGGTGTGGTGCTATTGTAAATTTCGCTCGTGGCATAGGTGAGGGTGAGTTGTTGCGCGCCCTCACTGAAAGAGATATTGGTGTTGGCGATTTCAGTTTGCGACACAACGGCCGAACCGGAAAAGGTAATCTCTGTGCCATCACTATAAACACCGCTCGCAGTGATCGTTTGCTCGCTAATACAGATCGGAGTGCTGATATTGAGCGTAAGGGACACGGCCGTCGTATCGGTCACAATCGCCCCGAAATCATCGACAGAGCCGTAGTAAATATTCTCCCCATCGACATCAATCGATAAGTTTGCCAAAGTCTCATCAAGCTCTTGTACCGACAGGGTGTCGAGCGCTAGATCCACACAGTCGATATAAACCGGTGTCGCCACATGCCCTCGAATATCATCGGTAAAGAACAGTTCACTGGCAGATTCATCAAAATCAAAGCGCAGATATTCGACATACTCGGCATAGTGGCTCTGTGTCCAACTCGCCCCAACCTCAACATCATAGAAACGAAGGTCATCCATATAACCTTGGAAATGATTTTGCGTGCCATAATTGGCCCCCACCACCCAATTTCCAGTTGTACTCCCAGCCGAACTATGATTGGTCCATAAATAAGCGACGCTTTCACCATTCACATACACGTTGATCCCACCACCATCTTCGATAGCTACCGCCAAATGGGTCCACTCATTCACCGGCATATCAAATTCAACGTATTCGTAATTGTCACGGCCGTCAATATAAGACACACGGCCAAAGTCAACTTGCAAATGGTATCCGTTCGCACTGTGACCTCGATTAAAAATGGTGCCTCCCGTCCCTTTAACCCAAACAGATATGCTTTGAACTTCAGGCTGTTTATCTCCGTATAAATCGTCATACGTTCCATCATCTGTCAACACGATGTCACCTAGCGGAGTCGCGTATAAGTAATCATCAACCCCATCAAAGTAGAGCGCACGGCCGTCTACACCGCGCACCCCAGCAATCGGGCAACTCTCAGCCACACACTCAAGCGGGATATCAACGGTATTGTTCACACGGCCGGAAGTCCCAGACGTATTGTAATAAACCAAATTATCGAAGCTGGTACTGCTCGGTTCATCTTCAAAACGGAAATAGCCAACAAACGATGTGGTATCACTCCCGTTATCATCCGTCTCACTATTGGTGTCAGAGTATGCATGGTAATAGGTTCCCAGCGTTGGCTCTGCTTCAAGGTCAAGAGCCACTTCCACTTCTTCGACAAATGTATGGACACTGCCACTCGCCACCGCATCAGCCACAGTCGCTGTGCCGCTGGGTGCCGCCGCAGCTAGCGCATCCAGTGAGAACTCGCTAAAGACCGTATCAATCTCAACCGCTGGATAGGTGCTATTCATGATGTAGCTCACCCCATCTTGATCGAGTGCCTCATCAAAAATAACCAGCTCATCCATTTCACCAGCCAAAAACTTACTCGGGCCGTTTAAGTCATATCCGACCACGGCCGTTAACGTCGTCGAAAAGACGCTTGTAATCTCTGTGAAGTGACGATGCAAAACCCCATCAACATAGAGAGAAAGGGTGTCATCATCTTTAACGGCCGTATAGTAATGCCATTCTCCATTGAGAACATCAGCCAAATTACTATCCCCTTTCAAAATATTTCCATTACTACTATTTCCAGGGAATCGGTGGAAAAGCCGTGCTTTCCCAGCCCCATTGACGCTAGACAAAAGGGTTTGGGTATCTTCATCGAATGCTGAAAAGAAAGCAACGCCACCAGAGTCAATTTTAAACCATAGCCCGATCGTGTAGTCGGTTTGGCCCAAATATAGATTATCAGCAAAATGCAACGCATCATTCACCCCATCAAACGTCAAACCGGAACCGTATTTACCATCGGCCGTCGCTTCAGGGCATTCGATAGAGGAATCGATACAGTCAATCGCCCGCACGCCACTCACCGCATTGATATAGCCGACGTTGGTTCCGTTTTGCCCTTCAATTAGCTCTTCAAATGAGAAGACCGCATCCGGCCGTAGGCCACTGCCACCATCATGGTAATCACCCACAAAAATATGGTCATAAAGCTGACTATCGCTCACCCCTTCATGATAAATCGCCAACTCATCGATCCGGCCGTGGAACGGTGCGGTCCCATCGACACTATTCCCCAAACGGCCGGGGCCAAAAATCGGGTATTTGGCCGAGTTATCTAAGCCACTAAAGATCGTATACCCTTCGCCTGCATTCCCACCATCGATTGTCAACTCATAAGCGCGATACGCCACATGGACCCATTGCCCTGTCGGAATCACACTGGTCGATACACCTGTTCCATAACTCTCTAAATCAAAGTAGAGGTAGCCACTGCTGTCGATATAAATATCCATCGCCCCCGTTTGCGTGCTGTCCGTATCCAGAATCATGGCGGTCTGCCCACTACTAGGATAGGTATCGACATACATCCAGAAGAAAATCAGGTTTTCATCTTCATCTTCTTGCAACTCATTGATTTCAGCTGACAGTTTCGGCACATAAATCACATCGTCAGAGCCATCAAAGGCGATACTGGTACCAAATGCACCGCTACCGCCGGCCGTAGGGCAAGTTCCATTGTCAACACAATACATAGTTCCCCCTTCTTCAATCGACGTGGTGCTCCAATGTCCCACATCAAATTGGCTAGGAAAATAAGCGAGTCGTTGCTCATCCTCAAAAGGAAAAGCGTAAATCGGATCAGGAATGTCAGGGGTCGCCACACTCGTTGCCGCATACAAAAAGCCGTTGGCGTTCCGTGTCGCCGATGTGTTAGTGACGGTCGTTTGATAGGTCAGTTCCCCCCCCGGCCGGACGATAAGATCGTTCGGGTTATAACGGCCGTCCATCAGTTCACCGATTTCATCAGCACGAAGAGCCCGATCAAAAAAGACCGCTTCATCGATAGCCCCTTCGAAATGGCTACCCACTCGGCCGACGTTATATGTTGAGACCGCCACCGGCGTAGACGAAACGTTTTGAGACAAAACTTCGGCCCCATCTACATAAACCCTTATAGTCGCGCCGTCATAGGTTGAGACGATATGATGCCATGTGTTCAGCGACAAAACATCCCCCGTGACAAAGCTGTTCCAGTTACTACCATCACCAAAGCCCCCATGCACTTTCGTTTGCGCCGTGACAAAAAGAGATGGTGGGCGAGACTTATCCCCGTTGCTATTGTCGCCCATGAAACCGTGGGCGTCGTTATCATCGGTGGTGTTATAAACCCAAGCCCCGATGGTGTATCCGGTCAAATCAACATCTAAATCAGAGATGCTCAAATAGTCATCCCCATCGAAATTAAAGGCATCGCCATACACCCCATCCACCTCGGCCGTGGGGCACTGATTCCCACTTTCATCACAACCAAAATGGTTTCCATAACCGGAATCATCACTCACAACGGTATCTTCCGCTTCGTCTTCCAGTTTAAGGATAAACAGTGGTCCACCCACTTCATTCAGCTCAATTTCATCAAATTCAATCAGATTATCCACATCAGATGCATCATTCGGGGTATTCGGATTAAAGCCATAGAGATATTCTTGTAAATCCCCTAACCCATCTTCATCGGCATCATCAACCCACGCATTCGACCAGACGCGAGTCACTTGGGTGCTACCGTTTTCATCGGTGTAGCCAACCAGCCACCCTTGCTTCGCTTCGATATAGTCATTGAGGCCATCGCTATCAGAGTCGGCCACGGCCGGGTCTGTGCCATACTGCGTCACTTCTTCTAAATCGCTTAGCCCATCGCCGTCCGCATCGGCCGTTTCCGCATCATACCCTTGGCTAATTTCATAATAGTCACCAAGACCATCCCCATCTGTATCCGCATTGGTGTCATCGGGGTCTGCGCCATTAAAGATCCCGTTGATCAACCCATCCCCGTCTTGATCATATTGATCCGGCAAGCGAAGTTGGCCTAAATCCCAACCCATTTCGACAAACTCTCCAAGCGTGTCTGGAAAAACATCATAGACAAGGGAATCCATACTAGAAGCCCAATAATCTTTAAAGGAATACTCTTTACATTCTTCAAATATCTGCCAGCATCCTTCACCGAGCGCATGATATCGCTCACTAATGAAAACTTCGCGGCTCGACGCATTGATCCCCAGCCCGATCTCTTCAAATGGGATTTCTAACACAACAGTTTCTGCCAAATAGACCCCATCTTGCCCTTTATATTTCCCATCTGGATCAAAATCTGGGTGAATCGCCTTGTACTCGCTATAGCTGATATCGGTCCACTGACCGCTATTGGCACTTTTATCTAGGGAGACATTGGCCAATGATTCATCATCATAGGACAAGGTATAGGTAAATGAATTCCGCTCTAAATCACTCCGATTAAACGCTTTGGTCCACAAAGTATTGGTAATCGTCGAGGTGACCAGTAATGTATTGCCATAAACATAGCCTAAATCTGAATCGGCTAGGGCGATATCGAAATCGATCCCCAATCGATCTGAATCCTCTAAATTGGTCGCGTAAAGATCAAACTGATAGAGCCAATCGGAAACAATTTCGATCAGTTTCTCTAGGGTGGGCAAATCGGCATCCGTAAAGTAATTGATGACGGTAAAGATTAGATCCAGCAACAAGATAAAGGCGACTAAGGCGGAACCGAAAGGAAAAGCGAGTCCGAGCATCAGCAGGACCACTTCGACCACAACAGAAACAATCGCCCACGCGACTAGGGCGTTGACCACATACTCGGCCGGAGCATGCCCCAAACTCTTGAGTGTGTAGAAGAAAACACCTGCAATAATCGCTAGGCTAAGAAGAAAGGAAAAAACAGCCATGCTTCTGACGATACGCTTGATGTTACCAGCCACATTGGTCAGCTTTTGCATACCAGCGACTTGCCCCGCCTTGTCTGCGGCCGCTTTATAGCCTGCCCACTGAGCAACATAACTAATCACCTGCATCGAAACAAGAATCGTGGAGGCGATTGTAATCAAAATAAGGCCAACACCAACCAAATAGTAGCCCACTTCTTCAGCACCCAATTCGTTGGCAATCGTGCCCGCAATGACCAAGAGGGCACCGACAATCAGCAAGCCCACAGACCCACGCACCATGACGCTCCAATTGCTCAAAACTTTGGACCAATGCTCCACTTTGATCCCAAAAGCGCGGGCTTCGTAGAAGTAGTTTGAATATCGGCCGAGATTGTCAGCCGCAGCAGCGGCCGTGTCAATCGAATACATCAGGCGAACATATTGCCCCACCGTTAGCGTATCGACCGTAGACCAAATATTCTGGCTGATGCGATAGTAAACCAGCGTACCCATCCGCGTATAGCCAGATGTGAACGACAGATCATATAACAGTTCGATATCCTCAAAGAAAGCAATGAGACCATCCGATTCAGGGAACTCCGGCACATTAAGTGCCGTATTGTTGGTCGCTACAAGATTCGCTTGCCCTGTCAGCAAAGCGGTGGTGAAAGATTGGGCCCAGATCAGCTTTCCTTCCGCCTCATCAATCGCATCTTGAGAGTCATCTTCAGGTAGGAAATAGCTTTCATTTTCTTCAAGATAGGTGACCACATATTCAAGATAAGTTTCCGTATCCGCTTCCCCCCAAGCGGCCGCGTCACTATCATACACATAAGGTTTCCAGACCATACCGGCCGTTCGGTCAACCGTTTCGGCCGAAAAATCAAAGCTCAACCCATTGGTCTCTGCATTCAAAATCCCCGAAGCCAAATTTAGCCCGCGACTATCGGTCTCATAAACATAGAGAATCGAGCTATAGGCTTGTTGATCAACATAGGAAAGAAACACGGAGTCAAGAATTTCGGCCGTTTGCGTCAAGGCGAAAGTCGCCATATAGGCATCATGGCTATATTCATAGATGCCATCAAACGCCACATAGTTGTAATTGACGTTATCATCGGTCCCCCATTCATCCAGCTTCCCTTCAATATCATCTAAGGCCACATCAACCGTACCATCACCAATACAGTAGCCAGACCCATCCCCATTGGTCACAGAGGAATCACAATCGATCCCACTAATCATGGTGTTACCGATGTTCCAAGCGTAGAGAGAAAGTTGGTTTTCAATCGCTCGATCAGGGTCACTGACAGGATCTTCATAAAGCTGAGCGATAGACAAACCGTGGTGTTCCGTAACCGATACACCGGTCAAATCCCATCCTTCATCACCATAAACATGAATCAGTTCATAGCTTTCTTCACGCGTACAAGCCCCATCTGTCTCATTATCAGGGTCCCCGTCACCGTCTTCATCCACATCGGCCGCACACGCATCGGTCAACATGCGAACCATCCACAACAAGCGATATTGATGAGCCTCCCCCCAATCGACCACCCCATTTGTTCCCTGAGTTGGAGAATAAAACATCGTCGCTTCAAAAGAAACCGGCGTATTCCCTTCTTCGCTATAAACGGTCGATAGTGGCAAGTAAGCGACCACATCGCCCGACGTTTCATCTTTATCAGAAACGGTAATGCCATAGGCATCAAAGTCGGCCGTATCAAGCCATTGGCTAATTGTGACCCCAAGTGTGCGATCAATCCCCATATAGCTGTCATTGACCGGTAAGTTGGCGTAATGCCCATCAGTGTAAGGCATCGTCACTTCCATGACCGGCATAATGCGTAAATCTCCATAAATGGCGTCGGCTTCATCACTATAAGCATCTTCAACCGAAGTCGTCGCGAAAGTCGTAGTTAAACCACGGGTATATTGCCCTTCATAGTCTCCTTCAGGCCAGTCAAGAATAAGGCCGTTATAGGTCAAAAGATCGGTGTCCTCCGGCCGAATTTGCAGATCAACCACCACAGGTTGATCAACTTGTAGACCATCTATCGTTAATTCAAGCGGTGTGTCTGCATTATAGGTCGCCCCGGCCGTATTGGGATCAAAATCATCCCGATCCGTAAGCCCATCCCCATCATTATCAACGTCAAACAGGTCCGGGACCCCATTCCCATCCGTATCAGGACAAACGGCCGATATATCTTGCTCATCATTAGAACTGCTCCACTCAAAACACTCTAGCCCATCTGTTAACCCATCATTATTGGTATCATCTGAAACAGGGTCTAAATACCACTGTTCCCCGTTATAGCTAAAGCCAGCCACTTCTAATGTGTCGAGCAACGTATCCCCATCACTATCATCCGTGTAAGGCAACGTACCCAATTGCAAAATTTCGGTGTAATCAGACAGCCCATCCCCATCGCTATCGCTCACATCACTTACGCCAGAGCAGTCATCACTCCCATTGTATTCCGTACTGTTCAGGATGTATGGGCATGATCCCCATAAAATTTCATACTCATCACTGACCCCATCACTATCACTATCGTTATCATCAGTACTACTCGTCAAGAGCAAGGCGTTATTCGCCTGAGTCGCCTGCAAATCGGCCAATTCATGTGCCGCTTCGGTAAGCCGCCCAGCCGTGAGCGGGTTTGCTTGAGGATTCCAATCATTTTGTGTCGCGGCATTAGCAACCGCTTGTCTTGCATCAATCTCTTCTCGCTGGGCAGCTTGGTCTTGTGCTCGTTCAACTTGCCCTTCATAAAATGCATGAACCTCGCGGGCAGAAACCAATGGTGGCAGAACCATGCCAGCAATGATGAGTAACACAATCGTGGTATAAAATTCTTTGGTTTGGGCTTGGTTCCAGACAAAAATAGCCAGCAAAACAAACAAGACCATCCCCAACAATATCCAACCGACCACGGCCGCATTTTCCGGTTGCACGGCCGTTTCCAATTGGGTACTAATACGCTCTAGTGGCGCTGTCAAAAATAGCGATCCGGCCGTTTCACTCCCAGCGAGCGGTACAAAACCGAAATAATCAGTCACAATAGTCGCTTTAACCAGCTCCCCACTTGATTCGATCTCGGTTGTAATATCCATTTCTAAACGGGCCAAATTACCTTGCTCATCCAACCAAACACGGCCGGTTCCTGTCATATGACGTAGCTGCTCGTTCTGTCCAGCACTCATCCCTTGCGGGAGTTCCATATTTTCAGCCAACATCTGAGCCGTTAATCGTTCGACATATTGAGCAAATGCCCCACTATTCAGATCAAAAACAAATCGGTCAAAGAGCAAGCTCGTTCCACCAAGGTTTCGTATGTCTGATCCAACCGCTTGTACATTTGACATCCCCGCCAAAAAGCTAAAAGGGTCCCCACCAGGCGCAAAGGTTCCAGTTAAATCATTGACTTCGACCCACTCGGCCGTAGTCGTTTCCCGAATATACGATTTCCCATTTTCAACAAGCATCCCCGTCCCGTAGTCCGGATCAAATGTCCCATTCGGCCACAAAGTCGATTCCATCCGGCCGCTGGCTACCGTGACGACCCCTTCAATTCCCAACACAGCTTCGGCCGGTGGACGACCCGCATTGGTGATACTTGGTTTAGCATATGTACTTTGATTCACCAAAGTGCGAAATTGATAACTCGCCAATCCTTCAACTTTAGCCCAAGCCACTTCAATACGCGCCTGTGCCACATCATCATGAGCGATTGTTTGCGCGGCCGTCATCTCCGTGCCACCCACCCAAATCAAAACGCTCGAAAACAGCAAAAGCAAATAGCAAACCAAACCATAGCGACGAAAGCTCTTTTTTGCACTAAAACGAAATAAAGATCGATAAGAAGATTGAGTCGAAAAACGCATAATTAGTAATCCATTCCTTAAAAATTAAGCACGATAGTGACAAAACTGTCTTTATTCAGTATAGGGATGGGGGTATGTAGACCGAATAGACCTAGGTCTGTATAGTGGGTGCATAGTGGGTACTCACGGCCGAATCACTACCCACTTTATGCGACTCGCATATAATCAAAAAGCATAGGCCCCTCCCAAGTTCTGTGGCAGGTCTCCTGACCCATAGCCATGAAGTTAAGGATTAAATTAACTTTTGAATCACATTTGAGTCTGTTCAAGTGGCTCGCCCATCCCCCAACCCCCTTCCCCCAGGAAGGGGGCTTTGAGTTTATGCGCGATTTTTGGCCGCTTGGGCGGCCAAAAATCGCGCACTCTTTAAAAGTCCCTCCCTTGAGGGAGGGATTTAGGGTGGGTGAGCAATCGTAGAACAA
>WTJY01000411.1 GCA_011524645.1 Anaerolineales bacterium
ATCGGGGCAAACCGGATAACAAAGCATATGCTTGTTCAGAATTTTTAGTTATGTTGACTTTTCTGACAGGTTGTTCGTGCACCCCTCCCGCCCTCCACGGTTTTTCATTAGTTGAACAAGAATTGTCTGTCCAAATTAAGGCGAGAGGTGGTAATTACATTTGGATTGTCAAAGACAATCGATCTGTGTTGAAACAAGATGTGGCACTTTAATAGAGCGGTTGGGAGAACTGGGCCGTTGTTTGAACGGCCGTTTCATCGCAGAGTCGTTACAACACCAAACTATTTTGATAACCTCGTTGTTTATATTCATCGGATTTTTAGAGGGCAGTGGCGCGGTTTTGCCCTTTGTTGCGCCAGCTGTGCCAGAGGATTTGAGCGAAGGTGTCGGGGCGGAAGAAGCGGGTGGGGGGCTTGATGAGGTTTTGTACTTCGGCGAAGGCGATGGCGACTGAGGGGCAGCTGGGCATCGCTTTTTGGATTTTTTCAGAGAGCCAGGGGGTGATGCGAACGGCGAAGGTGTTGGCTTTGCCGGTGGTGGTTTCCCAGCGGAGGTCTTCACCGGCCGCGAGGGTCCAGGCCCCTTCGATGAGGGACGGGATAGCCCGCATCGTGTGGCGTGCGACCCCATCCAAGTTGCCGTTGGCGAGGCTGAGGTGGACCCCGAGACAGTCCGCTTCGAGGGCGGCGGCGGTCATCCCTTGGCCGTAGATCGGGTTGAAGGCGCAGAAGGCATCGCCGATGACCATGAATCGTTCGGGGAATTGGGCCATTTTTTCGTAGTGACGCCACTGGTTTTCTAGTTTGCGGTAGCCGATGATGGGGGATTTGGGCTGGCAACGGCCGATCATGGCGGCGATTTCTGGCTGGGCATCTTGGGCGAATTTGCTGAAACCGGCTTCGTCAAGCGGAGGTAGATCACCGGCCGTGCCGAGTAGGGTGACGACCATTGAGCCGTCTTCTTGGATCATCATGCCGCCACCGCGTGATTTGAAGGGGGGTTCGGGGGGGACGGCGACCATACGCCAAGTCGGCAGGGCATCGACGGGGACGTGATAGTGGCGCGTGGCGTAGCCTACGGTGGCGTTGATGATGGTTTCTTCTGGTTCTTGATAGCCTAATTCGGTGAGCCATTTGGGGGCTTTGGAACGGCGGCCGGTGGCATCGACGACAAAGTCGGCCGATAGGGTTTCGCGGATACCGCTGTCGCGACGATTTCGGATGGCGACACCGGTGACGGCCGAGCCATCTGGATTGCCGATTAAGCCCAAGACATCGGTTTGCTCGCGGAAGTTGATCTTGCTGATTTCTTTGACTCGGCCGCGAACCCGTGCTTCGAGTTCGGCCCGGCTAATGGTTCGTGTGTATAAATCAATTTCTTGTTCTTTGAGCCATTCACCACAGACATGGAATTTGACATCTACCCCGAGGTTGACCAAGTTGGCGCCGATTTCGTCTAGCTCTTCGCCTAAACCGGGGAATAAGCCGGTGATGATTTCATCTCCTTTGGCTAGCAAAATGTGTAGATGTTTGGCTTGGGGAACCCCTTTGCGAATGGTGTTGTCTGTGGGTAGTTGGTCACGCTCGATGATGGTGACTTGTTGGAAATGATCGGCGAGGATGCGGGCGGTTAGTAGTCCGGCCATGCTGCCACCGAGAACGATGGCGTGTTGATTGATTGGTGTGGTCATTTGGTTATTCCGTGATGGGGGATAGGGACGATCGATAGGGATAGGGAGGAATCTTGGGAATGAGAATTTTTCTATGCCTGTCTTTGGCCGCTATCTTAGTCGTTGACATAATAACTGATTTGGTAAGTGCTGTTATATTAATTGATGTTTGAATGATAGTGCACGGCCGTTAGCAGATCGTGAGCTACCGTTAGGAAAGCATTAGGAAGTGATTTTACGTTTTTCGAGGGTCATTTTTATGCCATTTTTGGGACCCATCGTGATGAGGGGGTCGAGGATGATGTCTTGATCGGGTTGGAGGGTAAAGCGAAATTGTTGGCAGATAGCGGCGAGTAGTAGTTTCGCTTCGATCATGGCGAATTGGGCACCGATACAAACATGGGGGCCTGCGCCGAATGGGAGGTAGGCATAGCGGGGGAGATCGACTCCGTGTTCGGGGTGGAAGCGTTCTGGATCGAAGCGTTCTGGGTCTGGAAAATATTTGGGGGAACGATGGATGCCGTAAATCGGTGCGGTGAGGATGCTACCTTGGGGGATGTGATAGTTGCCAAGGGTCGTATCTTGGTGGGCTTCACGAAAGCTAAGCGTCCAAACGGGTGGCAAGATGCGCATTGATTCTTTGAGGACCATTTCGGTGTAAACCAGTTGGTTGAGATCGGCAAAGGTGGGGGGACGGCCGTCTAAGACTTGATCGAGTTCGGTATAGAGCATTTCCGCTTGCTCTGGGTTTTGTGATAATAGGTAGAGCGTCCACGAGAGGGCGTTGGAGGTGGTTTCGTGACCGGCCGAAAAGAGGGTGACCACTTCATCGATCAAGAGATTGTCGTTCATAGGCTGGCCGTTGTCATTGACTGCTGTGAGCAAGATCGATAGCAAATCCCCTTTGTCCTCGATTTGTCCTTGACGACGCTGGTCGATGATCGGTTGGAGCATGTCGCGCAGGCGTTTGTTGTTCGCTTTGATCTCGCGATTGCCACGGGTGGGGAGCCAAAAAGGGACTTTGAAGCCATAGCTAAACTCTTTTCTGAGCCAATATTGGTTACCGGCGATCGTTTCGGCCGCGATTTCCCCTTTGTCCGCCATTGTTTCCATATCGGCATCAAAGAGGGTTTTGGCAACGATAAACATGGTTAAGCGCAACATTTCGCTATGAATGTTACGTATTTCTCCATCTTGCCAGTTGGCTAGAAATGTTTGGGTGTAAGCTGACATAATAGAAGCGTAACCAGCTAAGCGCTTATGATGAAAAGCGGGTTGCATGAGCTTGCGCTGTTGACTGTGACAAGCCCCTTTTGTGGAAAGGACACCATTGCCAAGTGCTTTACCGGTAACATGTAAGTTGATATCCGCTTTGGGAAAGTCGCTGGCCCGCTTGACAAAGAGTTCGCGAATGAGTTCTGGGTCGTGCACGAGAAAGGTATCGAGATGTGCGAGCTTTAATTGAACAAGCTCGGGATAATCTTGAACCATGCGACTGAAAAGGGCAAGGACATCTTTGCGAAATTCAGGCATGTGACCGACTAGAAATCGACCGGCCGGTGAGGGGGCTTTTTGGGTGATGCTGTTTGCTTTTTGATTGAAGGTTGTTACTGTCATTTGAATACTCTTAGGTGTGTGAATGAATGGAATTAATGGGGGAATGGTATGTGGAGGGGGTTAGGAGAGGGTTAGGTGAGCATTAGGGGAAATATGAAATTGAGGGACGGGGAGTCTCTCTACGCTCGACTC
>WTJY01000416.1 GCA_011524645.1 Anaerolineales bacterium
GAATGGGGCGGCTGCTTCTTCATCGGCTGTTTGGAGCAAGGTCGAAATTTGCCGTGTCGTTTGTTCCGCTTGTTGTAGGGCGGCGATTAGCCGGCCGTAGGCGGGGGCGAGTTCTTGGTTAAATTCGGCCGTGAATGCATGGGCCGCTTTTCCTTCCCAGCCACCATCTGATAAAGCAGAAGCTTGTGTGATGAGCTCTTGTTGTACGGATCGATGAATATCCGCTTGCTGACTAAAGCGAATCGCGAGTTGTGCGATTCTGTCATATTCGATTTGAATGAGGTTGCTCATTGTTATCTCCCAAATGATATTTTTATTTGTTCCAAAAAGAACATTGGGTAAATGTTATACCAATGATTTAAAAATATCAAGTGGAAAGCGGTGAGTCTGTTTAGATTTCAATGAGCTGTAGTTTTTGCGTTTGCTGAACGAGAACCCCGCGCGGGTGGGAATGGAGGATATCTTCTGCGGTGACTAAATCGGCCGTGTTGGGCCAAATCGTTTGTTGCTGGTTTTTCCACTTTATGAGGCCGTTGTCGCTGGCGAAATAATAGCCACTTTTTAGGTGGGCATAGGAGGTGGCCGAGAAGGGGAGTGTGATGGCCGTTTCTCCAAGCGGAAGGAGCAGGGTGCTTTCTTTTCCACGATTGACGAGTTGGATGAGTAGACTGGCACTGTCTGGGGCGAATGCGGCGGTGGCTTGTTTTAGGCTGGTGCCTATTGGGAGCTGGATCGGCTGTTCGAAGGTCCGGCCGTTGTGTAATTGAGTGTATGTCGCATAGTCACCAAAGCTGCGGTGTAAGGCGACAAAAGAGTCGTTGTGTGGCGACCCCCATAGGCGAGTTTGGTTTTGATAAGCGGTTCCGGCCACCCCATCGACGGCCGCTTGCCCTACGACCTCGCCCTGCATGATGTAGCCGTTGGTTAAGCGATAGTAATGTTTCGCGGTGGTGGTGAACACGGCGGTGTCAGAGGCCCCATCGCGGAAAATATCGGTTTCTAATATGGCGATCCGCTCCGGCGTCGCTTGTTCGATATCGAGCACCAAAAGCTGGCGACGGCCGGGAGGATTGACAAGTAAATAGTGGCTAAACAAGTCGAAACGATAGTCGGCCGTTCCCTTAAACAGGGGGCGGTTGTCGATTAAACCGCCGATTCCGGCATAGATTAAGCGGAAAACCCCTTCTTCGTGAACAAGCGCGTAGTATCTGCTGTTGTGAGGTTGAGGCCAGACGGCGATGAGCTGACCACCGGTTTCGAGTAAGCATCTGTTTTGTGGGGTATGTGAACCGATTTGGGTGACCGGAAGGGGCTGGGGGCTGGTGGCTGGCTGTGTGGGGTTTTGTAGATATCGCGCAAATTGATTGAGAGGATCGGCTGTGAGCAGTGGGCGCTCTCCTTGGTCGAAAATTCGGCCGATTAGCTGTCGTAGGGAGGGAGATAGGGTTGAGAGCGGCCGTGCTTTGGGCGGATATTTGATATTGGGGGAAAGCAAGCTGACGCGGTTTTCGGCTCGCTGGGTGAGTGACTTAAACGTGGCGTGGACACCGCCGTAAGGATGGGCTAGCAAGATAGTGCGGACCATGAGCACGGCAAATGCGTACCAATCTGTGGCGGGTGAAAAATAGGGCTTGAGTGAAAAGTCGTTGACGCGATAGAGGTTGGGATCGACAAATGGCTGCATGGCGACCGGACATGGATGTGTGTCGATTTGGTAGCTATCGACGTCGATATGGGCGATTTGGCCCGGCCGTTTGGGATCGAAGAAAAGGTTTTGGTCGTTTAGGTCTCCTACGACGATCCCGTTTTGGTGTAAGGCGGCGAGGGATCGTTGTAGAGCCTGTAAGTAGCTTAGGGCGATTTCTAGGGGGATGCCGTGTTTTTTTGTGTAGTTGAGGCTCGATAATCGTTTGAATGGCTGGTAGCCGCTGGGGAGGCGGTTCATGCTAAAGCCGATGATCCGGCCGTTGTGCGGCTGGTCATAGACCGGCTCTTGTGGGGTGAAGATGTGATCGGGTAGCTTTTTGTTGATTTGCTGCCCGATCATGGTGTGTAATTTCGCTTCGTGCGTTTTGTTGGCGGCATGGTAAATCTTGATGACTTTGTCGGCCGTCCATGCGAAGACCATCCCTTCCCCCCCAGATTGGATGAGATCGGCCGCTTTTAGGGCTACTTTTTGATGGTTAATCCAGATGTTTTTCATAATTATTGTTTGTTTGACACTAAATGTAGGTTAGTTGTTTTCTGGAGAAATGTCAAGTTCTGGAAATTGGATTCTGTATGATGTTTTTATGTGTTGTTGCGCGTGGGCGTTATTGGCGACGTGATCTATGGCAACAGGAATGACGCCCTGTGCGTTTCGATATGGTCGGTCTGGCAAAAGAGTGGGAATTTTTCTCGGCCGCGCCACCCCTACGGTTGGGTTGGTTGGTTTTCGCTTTAAATTACCTTTGTTTGTGTGGGGTGCAATTAAAGGGGTTTTTGTAGCGGCGAAGCCGCTGCAAAAACCCCTTGGAGGGTAAAAAATTTTTGATGACAACTTGTTCGTGGACCCTGTCTTCCTTCGTTGTTTCAAATGAAACCTTGATGGGTGTATGGTGAGACGCTGAGGTTTTTTAGACCGCTTGCACCCATGTGACGACATCGGCCGCACACCCCCATGCCAAGGTAAAACCGGCCCCCCCATGTCCGTAGTTATGGATGACGATCCGGCCGTCTTCCCGTTCTTCTTTTTCTAGCCTGACGACATCACGGCCCGGCCGTAAACCGACCCCATGCTGTAAAATTTCCGGATTTTCACCTAACTCGGGAGCGAGTTCTTTCGCTTTGCGTAAAATTTCGGCCGCTGTATCAGGATTTGGGGTTTCGTTCCAGTCGTGATACATGGCGGTTCCCCCTAGAATCACATCGTCTATGCGGGGGATGACATAGGTGACCGCTCTGGAACCGGTATCGTCTAAGTAGGAGATACGCGCATCGTCCGCTTTTACCCGAATAATTTGCCCCCGAATCGGATAAACCGTTTCATCATTGAAAAGCGTGCGTGATCCGAGTCCGGCGCAGTTTAAGATGATGTTGTCGGCCGTTTCGATCTCGTCTACGTGGTGCAGTTCCCGCTGTTCGATCATTCCCCCGAGCTGTTGAAAGCGATTCACAAGATATTGCATGTGCATGCGTGTGTCGATGACAGGGACGGTGACCACAAAGGCATCGGCATAATCGAGAGGCAGTTGATCTGGGGAGAGACGGCCGAATTGGTTGACCGCTTCTTGCCACCAAGGATCGGGCATCGGTTCTGAAAAGAGCTGGATGAGTTGCGTATCGCGGATACCGGCGGCCGGATCTTCGATTAGTCGATAGCATTCATCATAGCTAACCTTGCTCCAACGCAACACTTTATCGACCGGAAACGCTTTATAGGGGAACCAAATCGCGGCCGCCCAATTAGACGTGGTATTAGGCGGTAAATCTTTGGCGATGATATGGGCTTGATGGCCCGCTTCGAGTAGCCGGATGCCACAGGTTAGCCCCATGACGCCACAACCGATAATTGGGATATACATATGGTTTTCCTTGGGATTTAAATTTGATTGGATATTAAGCGATAGGGACGGGTGATAGGGATAGGGATGAGCCTATCCCTATCTTTGGGCTGTATCGCTTTATTTCCGATAAAGCTTAATGCCTTTTGTGGCTGACGTAGAAATTTAGTCGATAAGCGTTTGGTCTCTTTTTTGTCTAGTAGCCTTGACCGAAATCAACGACATATTTAAGTGGGGTGTTTTCCCGAAAGCGTTGATAATTTTCTATAAAGATCGGCATGACCCGATTAGGAAAGCTAACGGCTGAGGTATGGTTGGTGATAATCGTATTCGGGGCATCCCACAAAAAGTGATCGGGTGGCAACGGCTCTTGTTGACACACATCGAGGACCGCATTGGCGATCTCCCCTTGTTCGAGGGCGGTGACTAGATCGCGTTCGACAACCGCTGAGCCACGGCCGATATTGATGAAGATGCTGGTGGGCTTCATTGCGGCAAAGACCGTTTTGTCGAGCAGATTGACACTTTGTGAGGTATGGGGAAGGGTGTTGATCAGAAAATCGACACCGGATACAAATTCGAGAAATCGATCCCCGTGAAAATAGCGATCCACGGCCGTGCATCCTTCGCTACTGCGGGTATATCCCCAGACCTCTAAGCCGAAATGTTTGCCGGTTCGGGCGACATCGCCCCCGATCGATCCGACACCGATGAGGCCGATACGCTTGCCGTGAATGACAGCGGGCATGTTATGTCGCCAGATTCGCTCTTTTTGCTGATCGTAGCGGGCCCAATCTTGGCGGACCATCATGATGAGATGAGCGAAGACAAATTCCGACATTTGTGGGCCGAAAATATCGCGGACATTGGTCAGTTGATAATTTTGGCGGGTATTGGGGGCTTCAACCAGCTTTTCGACACCGGCCCATGTAGATTGAACCCAACTGACCTGTGGCGCATCGTTTATGATATGTCGAATAAAAGCTGGGGCGCCTAGAATGAGATTGCTGGTTTGCAAATACGGCCGAGCCGCTTGATGATCCACGGCCGTGTGGATTACCAAATCGGGCAAGTTTGCTTCGGCCAACAGTTGCCCATATTCGGCCGCGTGTCGTGTGATAACAAGTAAGTGGTTTGAGGTCACAAGTTTGGCTCAACTATGATCCGGTCACGATGGCGACCGCTTCGATTTCAACTAGTGCGCCCAAAGGCAACGCTGCAACCGCAAAGGCTGAGCGGGCCGGTTTACTGTTGGCGAAATATTTAGCGTAGACAACATTCACTTCTTTATAATCATTGATGTCTGCGAGAAAAACGGTGGTTTTGACTACGTTGTCGAGCGAACTTCCGGCCGTTTCTAATACCGCTTGCAGGTTACGCAAGACGCGATCGGTTTGTTCGGCGACCGTTTCACCGCTGATTTTCATCGTTTCTGGATCAAGCGCGATTTGACCGGCGGTATATACAAAATCGCCAGCGCGAATCGCTTGGCTATAGGGGCCTACGGCCGCTGGGGCATTATCGGTGTGGATGATGGTCTTTTCCATGATTTGTCTCCTAGACATCTGATTAATTTTTAGGACGTGTAGCTTAAAAACTATTATCATGAAAAGGGACTCTTTTGCCCACCCATTAGATTTTATATTTGATTGTTTGGCTGTTTGCATCCTTAGACCCACTGCGTATCTTTGTGATGTTTGCTACTATTATCAAGCAATATCTTCGCCATTTTTAGACCGCTGTGACAAATAATTTCCCTTTAAGGTAAATTTGTTCCTTGAATTAAAAATATCTCCGGCCAATCGCTCAATTATTTTTAATTCGCGTCGGATCAAAAGCTCCCCTCTCCCGTTGGGAGAGGGGTTGGGGGAGAGGGGTAATCCACCTCCCCCAACCCCTCCTGATAGGAGGGGCGCAAATCCAATCAGACGCTTTGTATTGGCGAAAATATTGATCAAGATCAAACTATTTTTTGTAAGAGGATTTTTACTGTATGAAGAAATTGCAGCGTTTTATTTCTTTTATTTGTTTAATTATTGTGTTGTTGGCTTGTAGTTTGCTCCCTTCACCGACTGAACCACAGTCCGAGATACCGACTGAAATCCCGCTGTTGATAGCTGAAGATGAGACTTCTGCGGCTGAAGAAGCGGATGATGTGGTCTCGACGGCGGTTGAGGTCGAAGAATCGAAAGGGGATCAAACAAAAACGGATGGTGGGGACACTGATGCGAGTGAAATGGTGTCTGAGGCTGACGAAGAAGAATCGGCCGAGCCGACCCCGCAAGTGAATACGGCCGCTTTGGTTTTGGCTGATCCGGCCGAAATGGGGGTCGATGTCACTTTGGCGGTCGATATTACCAACCCGTTGCACCGCATTAGCCCGATGGTTTATGGGGTCAACTTCGGTGAAGAAGATTTTATTTTAGATGCGAATATTCCGGTGCGACGCTGGGGAGGCAACGCTACAACCCGCTACAACTGGGAAACCGATGTGTCTAATCGTGCGTCTGACTGGTTTTACTTAAACGTACCGAACGAACTCGATGATCCGAGTACCCTACCGTTTGGATCTGGGGCTGATCATTTTGTTGGCTTCAATGAAGACAATAGCATTGAATCGATGAAGACGATTTCGATGATCGGTTGGACACCGGCCGGCCGTGAACGAAGCTGTAGCTTTTCTGTCGAAAAATATGGGGCACAGCAGTATGAAGAACCGTATGGGGCGGGATGTGGCAATGGGGTATATCAAGATGGGACCTTGATTGTCGATAATGATCCGTTTGATGTTCATGAAGAGATCGGTCCGGAGTATGCACAGGAATGGATGGATCATTTGTCGGGGCAATTCGGCACGGCCGCAGAAGGTGGCGTTCAGTTTTATAGCTTAGACAATGAACCGATGCTTTGGCACCACACCCACCGTGACGTGCATCCCGGTCATGTGAGCTATGATGAACTGCGTGATTTGACCTATGAATATGCGGCCGCGATTAAAGAAACGGACCCCGATGCGTTGACCTTTGGCCCTGTTTTGTGGGGATGGACCGCTTACACTTACTCCGCGCTTGATTCGGCCGAAGGGGGCTCTTGGTGGCAAGATCCGCCTGATTACCGCGCCCATGATAGCATCCCGTTGGCCGAATGGTATTTGCAGGAGATGGCCAGTTATGAAGCACTTAACGGCGTCCGTTTACTCGACTATTTCGATCTGCATTACTATCCACAATCACCAGGGGTTGCCCTTAGCGATATGGTTGATGAGGACACTCAGGCGCTCCGTTTGCGCTCGACCCGTAGCTTGTGGGATCGGACCTATGTTGATGAAAGCTGGATTGATGAGCCGATTCGGTTGATTCCTCTGATGCGAGATTGGGTCAATCAACATTATCCTGGCACCAAAACGGCGCTCACAGAATATAACTGGGGGGCTGTGAGGCATATTAATGGGGCGATCACCCAAGCGGATATTTTGGGTATTTTTGGCCGTGAGCGGCTTGATTTCGCCACGATGTGGGACCCACCAACGGCCGATCAACCGACCGCTTTCGCTTTCCGTATGTATCGGAACTATGATGGGGCCAATAGCACGTTTGGTGATATTAGCATCCCTGCGTTGACCTCTGATACTGATCGATTGGCTGTGTATGGGGCGATCCATGAAAGCGATGGGACAGTCACTATTATGGTTGTCAATAAAGGGATGGAAGATATTTCTAGCGCGATTAACTTGCCTCTGGCGGGTGAGCGCACGGCCGAGGTCTATCGTTATAGTGAAGCGAATCTCGATGAGATTGAACAGCTGGACCCGCAGGAAATCGATGACGGGTTTACCACGACATTCCCGACCAATTCGATTACGCTGTATGTGTTGCGCTAGGGTGCTGGTGATGACACTCTGTTCCAGAACGCCTTGTGTTGATTCAGGCGTTCTGAAAAGAGGCCTACACCTCTTCTGTGGGTGGAAACGCGTAACCAAAGATGCTTCCACCCTCTTCTCGCTCCATCTAACTCGGTTGCTACGATTTGCCTAGTCTCTACAGCTTTTGGAGCGGTGCCGAACTTATTCGATAGTCGAAATTTGCATTAGGTTTGTATTTGTGGGATCAAATGTCCGCTTGTCCTGCCACTACCAGTGGTTCGCGAGAAACTCGATTTCCATCTCTGAATGTGCCATTGTCAAAATAGTTGCAAACTCAATTTTGAGTGCGGGATGTGGGTTATAGGGGGATGTGTGGGCTAGCTCTCGTGATGTTGACCGGCCGTTTAACCTAAAAAGACACAAATACCTGCTATTTATAGCAAGTATTTGTGTCTTTCTATGTGATTGTGTAGTCGCTTTGGTTCGCCTGGAAAGCGATCGATCTACAGATTCTTGACTAAGTGCCAGTGGTTTTCCACTTTACTTGGGGTATAGATGACTTCATCCAAAAGCTGTCGCATAAGGAAGAGCCCATACCCACGAATTTGTACTTCATCAAGGTTTGGTTCTTTTGCTTCAGTGATGTTAAACGAAATACCCTTGTCGTAAAGATCAATGACAAGCTGACGATCCGTTTCTGATAGCGTAATGGAAACCCGAATTCGGCCGTCTTCTTTGCTTTGGTAGGCGTGTTCGACAATATTGGTGCATGTTTCATGGAGGGCGAGCTCCATATTGTAAGTTAACATTTCGCGGTCTGTTAAAAAGTCGACGCGCTCAAACAAGGCACCAAGCGATGCGCCCAAAACATTGAGATGTTTATGAGATGCTGGGATGTCTAGATTAATAACAGTCTGCCCCATAGAGAACCTCTTTTGGCTATGGTGTAATGATTAAATCGTTTTCAATACAATAAGTGTCTGGTCATCGTCTTGTCTGTGGCCAGCACTGAAATTACTGATTGTTTCGTACAGTCCTTCAACAATCGCTTTTGCGGGCTTTTTAGAAAGGACTTTGACAACTTTTAGTAAGCGATCATAGCCGAAGAATTCTCCGGCCGTGTTTTCCGCTTCGCTAAAGCCATCTGTGGCGACCACTAGTACATCCCCTTTGTTCATGGTGATGGTATGGTCTTCTGACAAGCTAGTGGGCAAAACGCCCATTGCGGTGCCATCCGCTTCTAACATGCGAGGCTCCCCTTTGACAGGGCAATAAATGACAGGAGAATGACCTGCATTCGCATAAACAAGCTGATTGTTTTTGGGTTCGATTTGCCCGACGAAAACGGTAGCGAACATGCTGACTTCAGTAAAGTCATCATAGAGTTCAGAATTGCAATTGTCGAGAATAACCTCTGGCGTTGGGGTCGGTTCGACGTTTGTTTTGGTGCGGATGACGGTACGGGTCATCGCCATAAGTAAAGCGGCCGGCATCCCCTTGCCGGACACATCACCGACTGTAAACGTAAATGGTTTATTGGGTAGCTTAATGAAGTCGTAGAAGTCACCACCTACGTGAGACGCGGGGCGTGAACCGGCAAACAGATCTAAACCGCTAATTTGGGGGGATTTTTTTGGCAATAGGTTAAGCTGAACCCGTTGTGCTAAATCGGCCTCAACTTGTAATTTGGTTTGATCTAAGCTTTCCTTATAAAGGACGAGATGTTCAAGCCGAGAGCCTGCATGTTCTGCGATAACCCGTGCAAGTTTCGTATCTGGGGCGTAGAAATCGCCGTCTCGCTTATTGATTAAGCCGAGGGCGGCCGTAATTTCACCTTGGATACGAATCGGCACAAACAGCAGATTGCGCAAACCCGCTTTACTATATTCCGTTTCACTTAGGTTGAGGAGGAGCTCGCTTTCGGTCTTTTGTACTTTCTGTAGACAAGAGCGCATGATCTCTTCATCTAGCAGGGGATCAGGATAATATTCGATAAACAAACTATTATCCTCTTGTTTCATCATCAGAAACGAGCCTTCTGTTGCGCCTAACTGTGCTGTTTTATACGCGAGCTGTCTGAGCAATTCCCCCATATCAAGTTGATTGCGTGTCGCTTCGGTCAAGTCATACATCGCCAAGAGTTGATCTTGGGTGTCGATGAGACGGGCGGTCATCCCCTTTAGCTCTTTTTCCATACGGGCTAAACGGGAGACGAGGCCTGCTTCGGAACGCAACAACGCTTCTGCGGCGGAAGTGCCGATTCCGGCAACTTGTAGCTCGCCGATTTCCGCTCCGTTTAAGCGGATCGGTGCTCGCATAGCCGCCGTGGCTATTTCGCTATCTGTTGGCCAGCTTTTCAACAGCTGGTTTTCCGCCCAAATAGAAAAGGAGGATGCACCAGAGGTTAGCCATGCTTCCGCTATGGCTTTGAACTGGCTTCGTTGTGCTGAGACAACGGCTGCGAGCATTTGCGCGTCTGGAGATAATTGGCTACGCATTAAAATCGAATAGGTAGGTAATGGTTATTTTTACAAAAAAACAACTTGAAACAGAATAGATTAGGCGCGATACGCGGTAATAGCGGCCTCTTCGGTAACATGAATTTCGAATGCGCGGTCAAGGCGAGTCAATTCGAAAATCATACGAACCGGCTGTTTTAAGTCGGAGAGACGCAAGTCACCATCTTTTTGACGGCAGCGTTTCATCGCTTGGACCAATGTCGCAAGTGCGGTTGAGTCTACAAAGACGACATCTTGTAAGTTAACAATTAACTGGGGCGTTTCTTGTTTTTCTGACAGCGATTCCATTTGGCTGTTGACATCTGGAGCTGAGTACGCATCAAAGCGCCCTTCTAGATAGACAACAGTCAACTCATCTTTTTGTTCTACTTTTAAGTTCATCGACAACAATCTCCTTTATGAACCACATAAGTGCTGTGTAGCTGGTTGAAAATAAATATGATTATGTGTTTTGAATAACCCCTCAAATTATAGACGGTTCTATGAAAAAGACAGAGTTAAAAGCCCAAAACTCATAGACCTTTGGTTTTATTATGATTGAACTGACTCTCGCTTTTCCTTAATTTTTTGGATTTTGTTTATAGGATCGAGCAATTATAACACGATTCTAATTTTATGCGGTAAGCCAGATGAACAGAGAGCGATTAATAATGGGTTGCTTTCAACAATACCTTCGCCATTTTTACACCTCTATGACAAATAATTTGCCTTTAAGGTAAATTTGTTCATTGAATTAAAAATATCTCGGGCTGATCGCTCAATTATTTTTAATTCGCATCGAATCAAAAGCTCCCCTCTCCCAACGGGAGAGGGGCTGGGGGAGAGGGGTAATCCACCTCCCCCAACCCCTCCTCATAGGAGGGGAGCAAATCCAATCAGACGATCCACATTGGCGAAGGTATTGTTTCAAGCTACTTTACACGGCCGGTGAGACGGCGCAACCATTGTGCGGGTGTCCGGATCAGGATGCGTAAATCTTCACGCCATGTTCGCGTTGCGACATAATATACATCCGAGATAATGACTTCATCTAATGTGCTGCTGGGGGTGTTCTGTACATACCAGAGACCGGTAAAACCCGCCATGTATTCGAAGCGTTTGTGCTGCCATTCTTCGGTGATTTTCTGACTTTCGTCAGGCGATATCGGTTTGACACCGACCAATCCGATTGAGCCACCAGCGACATTGATTAATTCTGGCAAACGATTGAGACCAGATTGTTGTAACCAACGGCCGAATCCGGTTATGGTGCCATTTCGCGTGGTGGCGAATTGGAGCAGGTTAAACTCAGTCGGTTCACGTCGGCCGCCGGTCGCCAACGTTTGGGGCAATACCCCCATTTTCGGGACCTGTGCAAAGATTTTGCCACTGGTGATCAATGTCAGAAGACTAATGAGGGTAAATAAAGGGAGCAAGAAAACGGTGAGCAAGATTGCGAGGGTCCCATCGACAAAGCGACGGAAATCACTATTTACTAGAGATGGGTTTGCTTCACCGATGAGAAAGCGGTCTACAATTTCCAAGCTTTCAGACGTTGCTGCATCGACCATCATATTGCGGCTAATAAACCGATTTTCAATATTGACTAACTTGCCGACATATGTGTTCGCGATGACGGTGCTGTTGACGACACTAGCTTCATCATCGATGATGACATTGGAACCGATAATCGCATACGGTCCTAGCTCGACATCACGGCCGATTTGGCAATATTCCCCAATGCTAATTGGAGGGACGATCTTGACTGTGGGGTGGATCATATTGTGACGGCCGGCCCAGACCTGTTCCCCCATGTGTACTCCATCCATAGAGGGGAACTTGAGCGGTTCGTGGCCATTGGTAGGGGGGATTTTTTTTGCGGCACTATCAAGATAAAATTTTTGGAGCTCGGCGTACTGTTGAAAGGTGTGAACCGGATTCCAATACCCTTCTGCAAATAGCACTTGAATCGGTTGGTTATCGGCGAGTAGGGCAGGGATTAAATCGGTTTCAATGCTATAGTTTTTGCCGAATGGGATACGGCTGATCGCATCTGGAGACAAGATAAAGAAGCCGGTGCTATACCCGGTGGGATCACTGGGGGATGTGCTAAGGCAGCCGTTGTCTGCAACGGCAAAGCTGGTTGAATCATCCCGTTTATTGTCAGCATGTAACAGCATGGTGATGGCTGCATTATTTTGCTGATGGTCGGTGACGATCCGTTCTAAATCGATATCCAATAGCTGATCGCCAGGGAAGACAATGAGGTGTTCGTTGATTTGGGCACTGGCCCAGCTAATCGCTCCCGCATTGCCTAAGGGATCACGTTGCAAAATATATTGAAAACGAACACCCCAACGTCGTCCTTCACTAAAGTAAGATTCAACACTACCGCTAAGGTGATGGAGTGAAACAAAGATGTCTCTGATGCCGTAGCGGGAAAGCAACTCGACCGGATAGCTCATAACCGGTTGATTGACGATGGGAACCATCGGAGTGGGGAGTGTTTCTGTGAGGGGAAAAAGTTTTGGGTTTTCACCAGTGGCAAGAATAAGAGCCTGCATACAAGAAGCCTTTTGCTGAGCGGACGAAATGTTTATTGAAGTACTAGCGCATCGCTGCTGGGATGTCTGAGAACATCGGGAAGATGGTGTTAAATTTCACCATTTCGATCACTCGCGTGACATCAGGCGAGCAATTAGCCAAGCGAATGGCGCCATTTTTATCTTGAGCGGTGCGATTGAGTTGGGCCATGATGGCTAAACCGGCACTCGCTAAGAACTTTGTTTCGGCGAAATCTAAAATCATATTTGGATTTTCGCCTAATTTTTGTGAACAGAGTTCGAGAATTTCGGAAGATGTGGTGGCATCAAATCGTTTGGGGATCGGGACAACGAGCCATTTGTTGGCCGTTTTTTCAGATTTAGGCTGGTCGGCCGTATCTGATTCTGTCGCTTTGTCATTGTCACCGGCCGCTATAATATCGAAAAAGCGATCAAGCTTTAGCAATTTTAAAGCACGATAGATAATCGGCGGGACATTGATCAGACGTAGATCCCCGCCCCCATCTCTGGCTTGTTTGGCTAAGGCGACAAGGGCCCCCATCGCGGAGCTGTCTAAGAACGTCGCATTGGTTAAATCGAAGTCGAGGAACGGGGTTTCTTGTAGTGCCAACTGTCCTTTTTGGGTGACATTGGTGTAATTGTTAAAGTCGATCCGCCCTTCGAGTGAGATGATCGCTTTGTTTTCAAAAACGATGAGATCTGACTTTGGTAAGACCGGCTGTTGGTTGCCCCCTTGACGCATCAGTAACCATTGACGGGTGAAGAACGAGCTAAAGCCAACGAGGTCGTTGACATACCGTTTCCACATCCGTTTCGGTTCTTGGAACAGGCGGTAGATCCATTCTGTGCCTGATTTTTGCATCCATTCCGGAGCACGCTTTGTTTGTCCGGCGATAAAGTCGAGTGTTCCACCGATGCCGATGGCGACCGGAGAACCGACTTCACGGCCGTACATGCCGATCCACTTCTCTTGTTTTGGGTTACCTAGAGCGACCAGCAAAATATCTGGCCGTTTCTCTTTGATATCATCGATGATGGCTCGATCCATTTCTAGGATTGAGCCATAGGGAGGAGAAACTGTCCCGACGACCTGTAGGCCGGGGTGTCGATTGGTCAAGATTTCGGCGGCGCGAACGGCGATACCGGGCGCGGCACCAAGCATATAGACGGTATACCCCTTCTTGGCCGCTCGTTCGGCGAGGGCTGGCACCATATCGGCGCCGGTGACCCGTTCTGGGACCGGCATTCCGAGTAAACGGGCGCCCCAAACGAGTGGCATGCCGTCGGCCGTGGCCATATCCGATTCTTGCAGCAGATAACGTAGCTCAGGATCGTGGCTGGCTTTAACTGCGAAGTCGGCATTGACGGTAGCGATTTGGTGTGTTTTACCGGTTTTTCGGCCGATTTCGATAAATTCTTCTATACGATTGAGCGCCTCATCCATGGTGAGGTTGTCGATTGGGACGCCCAGAATGATTAGAAGCTTGCGCATATAAATACCTGTGTGGAATAGTCGAACGCGTTAGTAGGAGCCACGAGCAAAAATCACGGCCGGAATGGTGCGCAACAGAATTTTGATATCTGTCCACAAACTTTGTTCTTCAATATATTGTAAGTCTAACTCGACCCATCGTTTAAAGTCGAGGTCACTACGGCCGGATACTTGTTGCAGGCCGGTAATGCCGGGGATAGCGCCCAAGCGTTGTAGCTGATCATAAGAATATTCAGCAACTTCTTTTGGGACCGCAGGGCGAGGGCCGACTAGACTCATATCACCGCGTAAAACGTTGTAAAGTTGAGGCAGTTCGTCGATGCTGAATTTGCGGATAATGCGGCCGACCGGCGTAATACGCGGGTCATTTTTCATCTTAAATACGGGGCCGTCCGCTTCGTTAACCGCCATTAATTCCGCTTTGCGCGCCTCCGCATCGATATACATCGAGCGGAACTTATAACAATAAAACGGTTCTCCCCATTTGCCTACCCGTTCTTGCTTAAAAAAGATAGGGCCAGGAGAGGTGACTTTTACCAGCAGGGCGGTAATGATCATGACGGGCGAAAGGGCCAGCATGGCGACGAATGCGATTAGAAAGTCGAACAAATATTTCACATTGTCGGCGATTTTACTGCGGATAACCCACCAAATCATGCGGACACGCATACGCTGACCGACAGAAGGGTTTTTGAAGCTCTGGTGGGCATAGATTTCGAGCATTTTGGCCGCTTTTTCATCAAGCTCTGTTGCGGCGACTGATGGTGGGTGAGAATCTTGTGTTGTCATAGCTTATTCCTCGTTACGCGCAGTACGAACCCAAGCGTCATCTTTTTTGCCGAAAAGGACCCGTACGTAGAGCAATAATTTCCAAGCGATGAATACTGGGGCATATAGCATCGCTTTGTAGACACCGGCTGGGGCTTTGGCAAGCACGAGACCGGAAAATAAGTAGATGATTTGCCCCAATAAGATAAAAGACGCCAGCCCTAAATTGATCGTTCCAAGCGTGGTGGGTTGCCAAAGATATAAGGCGGTGGCGCCGATTAAAACGGCCGCGCTAGAAGCGGCCAGAATCGAGAACGGTGGAATGAGATGTTCCATCGCGGCATCGAACAACATAAAGCGACGGCCGCGATATTTTTCATGGTTGCTAACCATGCCCCGTAATAATTTAGGGACATATGTTTGGGCCATTTCTAAACGGCCCTGCTCCCAGCGCTCATTTTGGGTGTCAGAATCGGCTAGGGTTTCCGGCATTTCCGCCCAAACGACCGCGTCTGGGGCGAACATGACCCGCTCGCCATCAAGCACTAGCTCCATATGGAATTCAATATCTTCTGTCAGAGATGAAGACCATTCCCGCTCGCGCATGATTTCGGCACGGAAAACCATGCCATTCCCTTTTAAGCCGGTCGAGCCACCGAGCACCATACGGCCGAGCGGGCGTAGGTAATGTAAGACGGCTAATGCTGCATAACGGAGGCTGATACCCCAAGATTTTTCGGGATCTAAGACCGCATAATAGGCTTGAATGACCCGATCCCCTTGAGCCAAGCGGCTATCCATGACCGATAAGAAATTGTCAGAAACAACGGTGTCCGCATCGATAATGACCAACGCATCATGGTGGACTTGGCTGTCCCATAAGCGTTGTAGCAACCACTGGAGAGCATACCCTTTGCCACGCAAATCTGTGTTAAACCGCTCATGGGCGACTGCGCCAGCTTCGCGCGCAAGTTCGGCCGTGCGATCTGTACAGTTATCGGCCACGACGTGGATTTCATACAGTTCTTGGGGGTAGTCGAGCTTATTTAAATTGTCGAGAGTTTTGGGTAACAGTGTCTCTTCATTGTGGGCTGGGATAAGGAGCAGAAATTTATGGCTGGGTGGAGACGCTCGTTTTGCCGTTTTTTGTGAAGCGAATGCGGCACAAATTGTTAGCAACAAAAGATAGAACACCAAATCAGCTAAGATCAGGACCACAATGAGTAAGACAATGTTGATAAGTGATAACACCATTCGTTCAATAAAAAGGCTGTAGATAAATAATAAGATGAATTCGGCGAAGCGATATTATTGTATTATGCTCGTATAAGTGTTACACCATATCGGCCAAATGCGTCAATGGGTCACTTGGGGGACAGAGGTCTAAAAGGGCCTTCATTCGGTCTATTTGGGCGACAAATTTCACGACTTCTACACTTCTTGCCGGTTGTAAGTCGAGCTTAGAGCCGGATTGGGTGAGAGATAAGATTCTTTCGGCGAGTTCTAGGATGGGTGTTCCAACACCGCTACCGATATTGATCGGGGTACCGATGATATTTTCGGCCGTTGAAGCCCGAATTAATGCTTCGACCGTTTGGGGGATGCTGACAAAGTCAATGAGTTGTTTGCCACCAAAGACGATTAAGTCTGTGCCCGATTGGGCATGGCCGAGCCAAAGGGGGATGACACGGCCGAAATCACGGGTGCCATATACATTGCCGAGGCGCAAGATTGCGGTTTCAACACCGAAATCATTGTAAAAGACATTGCAATAGAGTTCACCGGCCGCTTTGCTGGCACCATAGCTATTTTTGCTTTCTTTGGGATGGTTTTCGTCGACCGGTGTGTATTGGGCTTCCCCATAAACTTCGCGAGAGGATGTAAAGACGGTGCGTCGCACCCCATTGGCCCGGGCTGCTTTTAGCACATTTACGGTACCGGCGACATTGGTTGAAAACGAATAATCGACATTGTCGATCGATCCCATGACATTTGACTGCGCCGCTAAATGATAGATCGTATCGGCTCCTTGGCAAATCGATTCTAGTGCGGGGTAATCACGAATATCGATGTCATGGATGTGCACGGCCGGATTATCGGCATGTTGTACTAGGTTTTCTCGTTTACCGCGATAAAAGTTATCGACAATGATGATTTCATTTGCGCTATTTTGGGCCAATCGATCTGTTAGATGGCTTCCGATAAAGCCCGCGCCACCGGTAATCACAATTTTTGTCATGGGTTGATTCTCCGTGTTGGTGATAACTCTATTCGTTATTTTTGTCGGGCTTCGTCAACAAATTGTTTGAGCCGTTCTTTATAGTGGGTGAGACTCATATAGTCGTCGATGATTTTACGACCTTCACGCCCCATTTCGGCCGCTTTATCAGGATTGTTTAATAATTCGATAATGGCCGCGCGTAGTTCGGCTGGGTCTTCTGGTGTCACATAGATACCGGAGCGATCACCCACGACGACATCGGTTTGGCCGGGTGTTCGTGAACAGACAACCGCTTTGCCCATCGCCATCGCTTCTAGTAAGGTGGTGACCCCTGCTTGGAAATTGACGTTATAAAGCGGCATGGCGACCAATGAACTTTGGGTGTAGACCTGGCGCAATTCATAGTGGGTGAACCGTTTGATGGTGACATTGTCCGGAATGACCTGATCGGCCGTGCTGTCGCTACGTTTTGACCAAGGGCTACCGGCCGCCAGAATAAAGTGGGCGTCTAGTCCTTCGATCGCTTCGATTAGCGTGGGGTAATCACGGAACTCTAAGCCGACTGAGCAAATCATCGGTTTATCTCCGTAGTCGATCCCCAATGATTTGAGGTCAACATCGGCCGTTTGGGCTTGGTCAAGGGTGAAAAATTGTTCATCCACCATGAATGGGGTGAAGGGGACCCGTTCTGACGGTAGATTCCAGCGATCTTGAATGAATTTCTTCTGCCATGTGGCATACACGAAAAAGATGTCGATATGGGTTTGTAGACGGAATAGATCGACGACGAGCTGTTTTTTCGGTACCGATAAAATATGAACGATCATTAGATGCTGAGGGCGACGGCCGAATCGGCCGAGAAATTTCAGCATCAATGCGAGGGGAAGTCCGATTTGCTCACCATCGGTGAAGATGACTTTGTATTGATGGCGGACCGTGAAGCAATACCAAGCGAGCATGACCGCATTGCCACCGAACCGGTGTAGGAGTTTGCCAAACCAACCGACCTTTGCTAGTGCCTCTGGATAATCTATGAGATCGGTTTGGCCGAAGTGGTCAGCCATGGCGATATAGTCTGCGCACGGCCGTTTTCCGGCGGCGATATCTTGGCGAAGGTTGTCGGGGATTGTTCCAGATATGGTGAGAAGAACGTCACTAGACATATGGTTTTGTCGGTTCGAGAGATACCTTATCGTAAGCTTTTTGTAGGATAAGCGGTATCTTGATAATGGTTAGTAATAAGTTTGCGCAATGCGACTTGAGAATACTCTTACAATCGGGAATTATATTCCTGCATCTGCGGTGGTTTTGAGTAGTTCGATGAGTTGTTTGGCGTTATCGGCGGCGCTGTAGTTTTTGGCGACGGCGCTAATTGCGGCGGAGCTATGAGCGTGGCGGGTGGCATGATCGGTGACCAATTTGCGCAAGGCGTCACGCAAGGCTGTGACATCACCTGTGGGGACGATATAGCCGGTTTTGTCTTCGAGGACCAGCTCTGGAATAGCGGCGACATCGGTTGATACCATGGGAAGACCGGCCGCGCCCGCTTCTGAGAGAACCATCGGGAGACAATCGCCATAAGTCGGCAAACAAAAGATGTCGCTATCGTGGTAGAGTTTTTTGAGAGGGGCGCTATTGGGTTGCATATCGTTATAGACAAATAAACCGGGTTCAGGATCTAATGTGTCACGGGTGGCGAGGTGGAGTTCTACGGCCGGAATATCACCCCGTTCCGCTTCAGTGCGGAGGGCGCGGAAGGCATCGAGCAAAATAAAGCCCCCTTTGCGCTCTAGGTTGCCGCCAACGAATAAAATTTTGACCCGATCTGGAGCTGTTTGTGAGCGGGGGGTGGGGCGTGTCCATTCATCTATGTTGACACCGGGGGGGATTACGGTCACTTTGTCAGGCGAAACCTCATACTCGTCCACGACTCCTTGTTTGGCCCATGCAGACCAGGTCACAATTTGTTTGGCGGAAGCGAAGAGATCGCGATTGAGTCGCCATTTGAATTGTTCTAGCCATTCTGGGCCCGATTCATGGGAGTAGAACTGCCCCAGAGAATCATATTGTAGGGGGGTCGCGTCTAGCGAAATGATGCTTGGTATTTGTCGCACCCAGTTTTGGGCCAGTACGCCGGTGACTTGGGTATGGAAAAATAGGGCATCTAGTTTCGTTTGGCGTTGGATTTGGCCGATCATACGACGTGCCTGTAGGCTGGCTTGGAGGGTCCAATTGCTTTTATAGACCGGTATTTTGCTGGCGAGCCCTGTTTTTTGCCAAACAGGAAGTGCCCAATGGGGGGTGACATCGGTGTGTTTGGGGAGGTTTGCTTGCAGATTTTTGGTGTGGGTGACATGTCCCAACGCCTGTTCGATGATAAAGCCTAGATTGTAAGATTTTGTCATGATAACTAAAAGAGATAAATGATGATGAAGAATCTGACGGAATGTATTGTCTCTTGTTTGAAGAGAATGGTAATAGTTATGTGGTCCCATTTCACGATTAGTTTACATAGATTTATTGTCTTAGGCTATCTTCGGGGATTGTCTCTTGTATAGACGGATTGTCCTAATACAATTGTCGGACGACTAAAAAAAGGTGTGACATGTCACAACAATCGCGAAATCGGGTGGTGGAGTTTAGTGCGTTGATTTTCATTTTGGGGATTTTTCTCATCGATGGCATGTTCATTGTGGTGGCGTTTTTTGTTCATTTGCCGATTATTGATCGGCCGGTGGTGTTGCGAGAAGAGGCCGTGGCTTAGCCTGAAGAGCGGCCGGTTGAGATTGTTTTCCCAATCCCTATTTTCTCTCGTGATCTAAATAATTGACATAAAATTATTTCCGATAAAGTCTAATCATTGTTTATGATTCGCGACGATTGATAAGAGAAACGATTACCCAAGGAGAAAATAATGCTATTTGTAAACATACCGCACATTACTAATCCACGGATGAACTTGGCGATTGAAGAATATTTATTGCGTCATGTCAAGATCGAAGCGCCGCTGTTGCTTTTCTATATTAATGAGCCATCGGTGATTATCGGCCGGAATCAAAACACACTCGAAGAAGTGGATCGAGATTATATTGAGGCGAATGGGGTGCATGTGGTGCGCCGTTTGTCCGGTGGTGGGGCGGTCTATCATGATTTAGGGAATCTAAACTTTAGTTTTATTACCAATAGTCGTGATGATTTGCAGAATTTTGCCAAGTTTGTCGAGCCGGTCACGGCCGTTTTGCAAGAGTTGGGGGTGCCTGCGGAGCTAAAGAACAAAAGCGATATTTTTGTGGCTGGAAAAAAAGTGTCGGGGAATGCGCAATTTTCGAGTGGTGGCCGTATGTTTAGCCATGGAACGATTTTGTTTGATTCTAATTTGCAAAATTTGCTACAAGCGATCAATCCGACGAAACGGGAAATTGAATCAAATGCGGTACAATCGATTCGGAATTTTGTGACCAATGTGCGTGAGCATTTACCGGCCGATATGACAATTATGGCGCTAAAAGAAGCTCTTTTGCAGGGGATTTTTGGGGGAGGGGTTATTCCTGAATACAAGCTTTGGGCGGAAGATTGGCAGATGATTGAACAGATTTCTAGTGAGCGGTATCAGACATGGGAATGGAACATCGGCCGTGCTCCCCAATTTAATATACAGAAAGTTGAACGCTTATCTGTGGGCAAAGTTGACGTTCGGATTAATGTGGCTAAAGGGGTGATTGTGCAGATCGCTTTTTATGGGGATTTTAGCGGTGTTTTGCCGATTTCTGCGCTAAGTGAGTGGCTTGTTGGGGTGCGTTATGATGCACGGCCGTTGCGCGAGGCTTTGCAAGACGTCGATTTGACGTTGTATTTTGGTCCGATAGATCGAGAGGAATTTTTGAAACTGATCTATTAAGACAAGACTCTATGGTGAACGAGGGTTTTGCGTTTCTAGGCCCGAAGGGTTTTGTTACCGGCTTTGTTGACTTGATCATTATTGAACCCCTTTGGGTCTTGAATGCGAATGACTTATAAAAAAGTGAACGTGATTGGTTATGGAAGAGAATGAAACATCTCCGAGACAACAGTTTTGGCTGGGGAGCAAACATACATTGCCGATTGTGACCGGTGTGATTCCATTTGGTCTGATTTTTGGCGTGCTTGCGATTGAAGAAGGGGTTCCGGCTTTGCTCGCGTGGAGTACATCCTCGCTGGTCTTTGCCGGATCGGCCCAGTTTTTGGCGTTGCCCCTGTTTGGGGAAGGTGCCCCCTTTATTATTTTGGTTTTGACTACCTTTATTATTAATTTACGCCATTTGCTTTACAGTGCGTCGTTGGCTTCTTATGCTGAAGGATTGTCTGTTCGATGGAAAGTTTTGCTTTCATATTTACTGACCGATGAGGCGTATGCGCCGACGATTGTCCATTATCAGAACGAAGCGGTGCCGCAGACTTATAAACATTGGTATTGGTTGGGGTCTGGGTTGACGTTATGGACGACTTGGCAATTGACGACCGGCTTGGGTGTTTTGGTCGGTGGGCAGTTGCTACCTGATGGGCTCGGTTTAGAGTTTACACTGTCTCTTACTTTTATTGGGATTGTGATGCCCCAATTGATCAACCGGCCGGCGATCGCGTCGGCCGTATCGGCCGGTTTGGTTGCGGTTGTCGCCTATTCATTGCCTTATCGGCTTAATTTGATGTTGGCGGCCGTTGTGGGAATTGCGGTTGGGCTATGGTTAGAAAAACGACAAACCGATCTGATGGAAGGTGCAAATGAGTAACGCGATGTTATTATTTACAATTATTTGTATGGGATTGGTTACGTTTGCCCTACGTTATTCACTAATCGCCTATTCAGATCGGATTACGATTCCGCCATTGGTACGAGATGGTTTAAAGTATGTACCGACCGCTGTATTATCGGCTATTATCTTTCCGGATGTTTTTTGGCCTGGCGGGACTTTGAATTTAAGTTTGGCTAATGGCTATTTGATTTCGGCCATTGTCGCGGCTATTGTTGCGTGGACCAGTAAAAATGTGTTTTACACCATGCTGGTCGGTTTGTTGGTGTTGTGGGGCGTGCAGTATTTACTGGGGTAAAAAATGAGAATTTATAACGCGGACGGTTTGATCAATCAGAGAGCCCAATTTGGTGAAGCGTGGTACGAGTTTTTACGGGTTATGGACCTGAGTATGGGGGTTTATCATTTGGAAGCTGGTGCAACCGATTTGCAACAGCCACACAGCGAAGATGAGGTTTATTATGTTTTACGAGGCAAGGGACAGATTCATGTAGCGGGGGAAGATGAGTTTGTCGAAACGGGGAGCTTAATCTATGTGGCGAAACATGACACGCATTATTTTCACAGTATTGAAGAAGATTTAGATATTTTGGTCTTTTTCGCTCCTGCTGAGGATACAAATAAGGGGAACAAAGATGTTCATCGGCTCAGTAATGGGTATACGATTTCGACCAATCCGGCCGATTTAGATTTCGAAGTGATTCATTCTTATTTATCACGCGAATCTTATTGGGCGCGCGGCCGTTCACCCAGCCGGATGCGTAAGGCGATTGATAACTCGCTCTGTTTTGGGGTGTATTTGGCGGGCAAGCAAGTTGGGTTTGCCCGAGTTATTACCGATTTTGCGACCCGTGCTTATTTATCAGATGTGTTTATTGTGAGGGAGCATCGCGGCCGTGGGTTGGGGAAATGGTTGATCGAACGGGTTCTCAAAGATTCTCGTTTAGAAGATGTGCCGTCTTGGATTTTACATACGGAAGATGCCCATAGTTTGTACGAGCGGTATGGGTTTAGCGAGCCCGAGACCCCACGCGACATTATGGAGATGAGACATGGCTAAGCGAAAGATCGCTGAGGTTTGGTACGGCCGGATAGACGAGACCCCGATTGACCATTTATGGGTCGCTACGGCCGCGTGTGGTTTGGTGGCGGTGATGTTTCGCAACAATGAAGAGACCTTTCGCCAACATGTGACCAAGCTCGCGGGGAACGGACCGTGGCGGGACGAAACGAAGATTGCGGCCGTGCAGGATCAATTGCTGTCTTATCTCCATGGAGAGTTGCGAGTGTTTTCGCTTGATATTTGTTGGGATGTGATGACAGAATTTCAGCAAAGATCATTGCGCCAAGTGTTTGCGATTCCGTATGGAGAGACTCGGACCTATAATCAGATTGCGCATGAGATTGGACAACCGAAAGCGATTCGGGCGGTCGGCCGTGCGAATGCGACTAATCCGATGCCTTTGGTTGTGCCTTGTCATCGGGTGATCGGTTCGGATGGTAAGCTACGCGGGTTTGGGGGGGGGCTGGAAACCAAGGCCCAGCTGTTGCGTATGGAAGGAAGTTGGCTGATATAAGACTTGTTGTAATGAGACGGGGGGCAGATTTTAGTCAAGAGTAAGAGTAGCTGGGGTAGAGGGATAGAAACACCTTTCCCCCTCCTATCAGGAGGGGCGCAAATCCAATTAGACGATTTCTATTGGCGAAGGTATTGTTGTGTCTTGACGATTTATTTGTTGATTGGGAATTGTTTTGTCCAACTTTATGTCATTTAAAGAATGTGGACAGTTGAGATTTTGGTCGATCTCGCGTAGTTTTTATAAAATATCTGCGCGAAATCTTTGCAAAATATAGACGGTTTCGTATAATTTACGTTAGCTAATAAGCTGAACTGTTTATAGTTTTTATATTTTTGTCGCGTTGGCTGAGTAGGACATTTATAGGTGACCACCATGGATCTGGTTGTTGTTTCACCGCTCAATAGGGCGGAAAGTTCTGTTACTCGATATGAATTGCCTCCAGAAGGGATTACCAATCTGGGGTATATCGTACGCCGCATGCACAAAACATCTACTCTGGGTAAGATGTCTGAAACATTACAGGGTGGGGAGTTTGTCCACGCACTTTACACGATCGCTTTGTATGCGGCTGCGGCCGCTTCTTCTTTTGGAAAATTGTATTATGAACCGGGCGCGGACGAGGAGGGGGGGACGATTACGGAGAATGATCCGGAAACCGGTGCGGTTGTCTCTGCCACCTTAATTAAGCGAGAAGATGATTTAAATTATTATAGCCATATGGTTCAAATGCCGGATGGGGATCGTTTTAGTGGAAATGAATCATCACGGCCGTCTAAAATGAGTATGCGCGGTTGGGTGTTTCCCGCCTCTGTTAGCTATCAGTTTATGTCGGCCGATGAAGCGTATTATGCGGAGTGTGAAGGAGAGCTGACGCGCGAAGTTGTGCCACGGGTGATCGGTCCGTGGCATAGTCGTGCTCATGGGACCCTGACGATATCTGATAATCAAGGTAATTCGGGACATATTACCTTGAATGAAAAGGCGCAGGCGACTGTGACGATTACCTGTCCCTGTTCGCGGACCGTTTTGCATCGTCAGGTTAGTTTGATTTAGCTGTTGTTTTTATCCATACAAAATCCTCGCAATTTTTTCGCATACCCCTTGTACAATACCTTCGCCATTTTTAGGGTGCACGAACAACCTGTCAGAAAAGTTAACATAACTAAAAATTCCGCACAAGCATATGCTTTGTTATCCAATTTGCCCCGATTTTCGTGCCGGAGGCACGAAAATCGGGGCAATTAAAGGGGGTTTTGCAGCGGCGAAGCCGCTGCAAAACCCCCTTGGAGGGTAAAAAATTTTTGATGACAACTTGTTCGTGGACCCCATTTTTAGGCATATATGACAACTGTCTTGCCTTTGAGGTAAATTTGTTCCTTGAATCAAAAATATCTCGAGCCGACCGCTCAATTATTCCTTAGAAACAACAAACGCATAGCCCTCTTGTTTCTAGGAACAGGGGTATGATTTTCGGCGATCATGGGTCATTTTTAATTCGTGCCGGATCAAAAGCTCCCCTCTCCCGTTGGGGGATGGGCGGGGCACTGAAATGATTTTCCCTAAAAAGATATGGGTAAAACTAAGCTGATAGGAGGGAGTAAATCCAATCAGACACTTTGTATTGGCGAAGGTGTTGAGCAGGTAAAAAAAATTTAAAATAAGGCTAAATAAGATGTCGATACATTCATGATTGACCCGATTTTGCAACAAATCGCTTTGTTATTCACTTGCTTTCCATAAGCCCTATGTCTCACCTGTTATCGGTTGTGATTAAGTGAAGGATATGTTAATATCTGAAAACATTATGTAACCTTAGATATACCCATAGGGCCAGTTATCATCCATGAATGAATTTGATCGTACACGAGCAAAAATTTTAGGTATTCTTATTCTCGATGCCCGCTTGCACGCCGGTCGCACCCAAGAAGATTGTGGCCAACTATTGGGCATTTCAGGGGAAGAATTTGATCAATTCGAAAGAGGGAACTCTGCACCCGGTTTACCCCAGTTAGAAGCCTTGGCGATGTATTTGGGTGTGTCCCTGAATCATTTTTGGGGTGATAAGACGATGAACAATGCTCGTCGCACTTCCTATGATGATGTGATGGCGGATCGCAGTAAAGTCATTGGTGAATTGTTGCGTAAGGCACGTCTCGAAAACAATCGGTCGATTCAGGATTTAGCGATTGAAATCAAGGTTGCTCCCCCCAAGATTGAAGCTTATGAAAATGGAACGGCTGCTATTCCTTTGTTTCAGCTAGAACGGCTGGCTCGGTATTTGGGGCATTCACTAAACTATTTCATGAACCATGATGAAGCTAGTTTGCTGTCAAAGCATGAAGCGGAGCAAAAAATCAAAGATCACTTTGACAGTTTATCCCCTGAAATGCAAAAATTTGTGACAGAGCCGATCAATATTAGCTACTTAGAAATTGCGGTTCGATTGAGTGAACTTAATGTTCATGCTTTGCGTACGGTTGCCGAAAATATTCTCAATATCACCTTCTAACCTATGGCTGATCATTTAAAACAAAAGGGTGTGGCTCTTTTCCAAAAAGGGGCTTACGAAGAAGCGTTAGATGCTTTTACGAAAGCCCAAAAAGCCTATGCGTCGATGCAAGACGATGAAAATGAGGCGGAGATCTACAACAATATGGGGGTGGTTTATCGCTACATGCGTAACTGGGAAAAAGCGGAAGAAGCTTTTCGCAACGGCCGTGACATTTTCGCCAAAATCGGTGATCGCCATCGCGAAGCGCAGATTCTGGGGAATATGGGGGATTTGTATGAGGCGATTCGTGAGCGGGATCGTGCTGGGGGATACTACTTAGAAGCGATTGAAGTATTAGAAGTGATTCAGGATATTCCTAAATTGGTGCAAACATTGCGCGTGATGAGTGGCTTGCGTTTGCGCCAATTCCGCATAAATGAATCTCTACAATATTTCCGCCGGAGTATTATGGTTAAAGAGGAACGAAATGTGTTGGATCGCATTTCATTGGCTGCTTTAAATCGCTTTTTGCCTGCGAATGATCCCTACGCCTTGCCTTCACCGGCCGAAGATGAAGATTCGGCCGGATCCTAGGACTTTATGCGCTACATTCCTTTCGTCTTTATGGTGCTAGGCTTTGCCCTTGTCGGGTATGGGGCTTGGTTCGTTTCTCATAATGAGCTTGGTAGCGAAATCGCATTGTTGTCTCCTACCGCTTTGCCAAGCGCGACTATCGGAGCGACACTCTCCGTTACTGATCGTGTGACAGAGCCTGTTATCCCCTCTGAAACCCCTTTGCCTATTGAGACGCCGACTTCGACCGCTATGCCGACGGTGACAGAAACGGCTACGGCCGTGCCGACCAATACACCCCAACCGACGGCCGTGCCTCCTACCGAGACCCCATTACCTAGCCCCACCGCGACAAAACCCGTAGCGACCGCTACGGCAACCGCAACGCCAATTATTCCGACATCAACCCCACGCCCCCCCTCAACCAGTACGCCTGTGGCTGTGGCTATTGGATCTAACTATATCGCTCCACCCGCTCAGTGGGAGCGGTTTGGGGTGACGATCCCCGGGGGGTACTTGGGTGAGGCGCAACAAGCGGGATTGCGTTTTGGGAGTTATCTAAATTGGCAAGTCACACCCCAAAACGGGGGTAATTTTTGGCAAATGATACGGGTGCGGCAGAGCGGCATCCGGACCAGCTGGAGCTTGATCGAAGAGGCGATTGCCGCTAAACCTGGCTCTTATTGGTTGATCGGCAATGAAATGGATGTGGTTCATCAGGACAATACCACGGCCGATCGATACGCAGAACTGTATCATGAAGCGTACTGGTTTATTAAGAGTCGAGATCCGAATGCCAAAATAGCGATTGGCGGTGTTTCGCAGCCGACACCACTCCGGCGTGCGTATCTTGATCAGGTTCTTAATAGCTATCAGAGCAAATATGGGACACCGATGCCGATTGATGTGTGGAATGTGCATGCGTTTGTTTTGCGCGAAGAAGCTGGGGGGTGGGGGGCTGGAATTCCACCCGGTATGGGTGGTCCCGGTATGCTTTACGAAGTTCATCACCACACCAATATCGATATATTTAAACAAAATATTATCGATTTTCGTGCATGGATGGCGGCACGGGGGTATCAAGATAAGCCACTGGTCGTGACTGAATATGGGGTTTTGATGCCGGCCGATTATGGATTTCCCCCAGAACATGTCGCAGCGTTTTTGACACAGACATTTGATTTCTTTTTAACAGCGTCTAATGGAACTGGGTATCCCGCAGATGGCGGCCGTTTGGTACAATGGTGGTTCTGGTATGGCGTATATGACCCTGTCGACTTTCCTAGTGGGAATTTATATGATCCGAATACCGGTCAGTTAACGGCCGTGGGTCGCGCTTATACTGATTATCAACAGTAAGTCTGACACAACGAAGGGTGATCTTTTGTGTGCGGTCTGCTATGCTTGCTGATTAAGCTAGCCTACTTTTTGAATTAAAGTTATGAGAAACAAGAACAAAACACCCCTCATTTTATTTTTTATACTGGGATTGGTTGCCAGCTTTTATGCCAAAGAGATTCGTCAGGCGTTTGATGCGTTTGTTCGGGCTGTCGCTCCCAATTTGTTTCAAGTGGTGCAACGGTACTCGGGGCAACAAAGTACGGCCGAATTGCAAGATGCACTCGATGCGTCTGGGCAACGAATTAGCCAAAAACTAATGGGGATGCAACCGATCAAGCACAACTATTACAAGTTGCGCCATATGATCGGGATTGAAAAATGGGGACAGTCTCGCTTGCGTGTGGCTTTGGGGGAACCCTTTGTGATGGAAGAATATAACGGCCATTTGCCTCCGATCGGTTTAAGCTGGAATGAGTTGCAAGATCTATTTGCCGAAACCCGTGCACAAACGATCGCAATCGCTAGCGAAATTCAGCTCAATGATAGTTATCATAGCTATCGTATTTTGCACAACCAGTTTGGGGAGTTGCCAGTTGATGGCTGGTTGACCTATTTACGTGTTCATGCGGATGGGGAATTTATGCAAATGCGGTAGGCACCGTGACGAGTTGGGAATGACGAGTGACGAATAAACGGGCCGCCTGTTCGTCACTCGTTACTGATTGTTAGCGGGGTTGTGCGGTGGGATCTTGGGACCAGATCCTATAGGAATAGCCGGGGGATACGGCGAGAATAGCGAATACACCGATGAGTAAGCGCCAAATCATGCCTGTGCTATCAAAATAGATGCTGTTGATGAGCAATGAAAAACCGATCATCATAAAAAGCTTGCCGCCTAGCCGATGGGTCTTGTTCCATGATAGCTTGCGACTGAGTGTCTATGGGGGGCGGATGCCGAAGATAAAGTGGTAAGACCGGCCGTGACCGGCGGGCGTAAAAATAGGGGTTTTGTGGGTTGCTGGGTGACCCACAAAACCCCTTGAGAACAGCGAGTCGCCGCAGGGCGCGAGCATTTTGCTCCAAATGGGGCAAAACAAAGGGTGTCAACAAAAAATCTACGCACCCGTTATAAGATGGGGAAACCTGTTTGGGGATCAAAATTAATAAGCGAGGTCACTGGTGAAAGACGAAAAAAAAGAGTGGGAACAAAGTAGAGTTGAGCCGACATTAAAGCGGTTTCCGGAGCGGAAAGAACGATTTGAAACCAGTTCTGGGATTGAAACAGAACGGCTTTACACCCCTGAGCAGATTGACGGAGCGTATCAAGAAAAGCTCGGTTTTCCGGGGGCGTATCCCTTTACACGTGGGGTGCAGCCAACCATGTATCGCGGCCGGTTTTGGACGATGCGCCAATATGCCGGATTTAGCACCGCCAAAGAATCGAATGAACGGTACAAATATCTTTTAAGCCAAGGGCAGACCGGTCTTTCCGTGGCCTTTGATTTACCGACTCAAATCGGTTACGACTCCGATGATCCGATGGCATTGGGGGAGGTGGGGAAAGTGGGGGTGAGCATTCCTACTTTAGATGATATGCGCATTTTGCTTGATGGGATTCCGCTGGACAAAGTGAGCATTAGTATGACGATTAACGCGCCTGCGGCCGTTTTGCTAGCAATGGTCATTGCGGTGGGTAAAGAACAAGGGTTGGCGGTTAATCAGCTGCGGGGAACGATTCAAAACGACATATTGAAAGAATATATCGCCCGTGGAACCTATATTTTTCCCCCTAAACCTTCGATGCGGTTAATCACAGATATTTTCGATTATTGTGGGCGAGAAGTACCGCGGTGGAATACGATTTCGATTAGTGGATATCATATTCGAGAGGCGGGGAGTACGGCCGTGCAAGAAATCGCCTTTACCTTGGCGAACGGGATCGCTTATGTGCAGGCGGCCGTTGATGCGGGACTTGATGTAGACCGGTTTGCCAAACAACTTTCCTTCTTTTTTAATTCACACAACAACTTTCTAGAAGAAATCGCCAAATTTCGGGCGGCGCGCCGGTTATGGGCCAAAATTATGCGTCATCGCTTTGGGGCGAAAGACGAAAAGAGCTGGCGGCTCCGTTTTCACACCCAGACCGGCGGGAGTACATTGACCGCGCAACAGCCGGAGAACAATGTGGTGCGGGTAGCGTTGCAGGCGCTAGCGGCGGTGATGGGGGGAACCCAGAGCTTGCATACGAACGGCCGTGATGAAGCGCTGGCTTTGCCGACCGAAGAAGCGGCTCGTATCGCTTTGCGGACCCAGCAAATCATCGCTTATGAAAGTGGCGTCACCGATAGCGTTGATCCATTTGCAGGTTCTTATATGATCGAATCGCTGACCGATCAACTCGAAGCACAGGCACAGGCGTATATCGATCAAATCGACCAGCTGGGCGGGGCGTTAGAGGCGGTTGAACAAGGGTATGTGCAGCAAGAGATCGAAGAAGCGGCTTACCAGTATCAGCGCGAGGTTGAGACCGATCAGCAGATTATTGTGGGGGTCAATCGATTTACGACCGATGAAAAGCTCGATATCGATTTGTTGCAACTGGATGCCGCGATTGAAGAAAGTCAGTGTGCCCGTTTGGCTGATTTGCGAGCGCGGCGGGACAATGAAAAAGTAGCTACGTTGCGGGCACAATTGGCGACTGCGGCGCAGGGCACGGAAAACCTGATGCCACTTTTGGTGACTTGTGTGGAAAATGATGTGACGCTGGGTGAGATTTGTCATACGCTGCGTGGGGTTTGGGGGGAGTATCGGCCGCGATATGTGTAGGGAAGTGTGAAGTATGAAACGGTGCGTGGGGTGGTTATGACGAAAAGGGCCACCACCATCGTTTTTTTTGTGTGGGGGCTGGAAATTCTTGGGTGAGCTGATGGAAAATGCCGATCGGTTTGCTGGGATTTCGTTTTTGGGGGGCGGTGGTGAGTAGACCGGCGGCGAGCTGGGGGAGATGGAGAAGGTCGTAGCGTGGTTTTTGGGTGCGACGGCCGTGGCGGATGCGGTGATAGATTGATGAATCGCGCTGGGATTTTGTTTGGTAGGTGGGGTGGCCATCTAATAGTTCTTGTAAGATAAGCCCGATGCCATAGGTGTCGGGGGTGCTGGGGGGAAAGGGGGTTTGCGTTTGTAGCAATTCGGGGGCGATGTAGGCCGGAGTTGACACCGGGCGCTTCCGCGGAAGCGGGGCC
>WTJY01000421.1 GCA_011524645.1 Anaerolineales bacterium
CTCTCACCCAACATTAGTACCAATTGTCGCGATTCCGATAAATCCTACCCTATACTAAAGTGTGAATTTTATGCAAATTTCGTTCATGATTTCATCAAAGCTTCATTCTAGTCAAACAATAACAGGACAATAATTTATGTTTCATTCACTCTATTCTCACCACTTAAGAAAATCATCTACTAAGTATAGATTCTTTATATGCTTAGCACTTGCCATGAATATATCTCTTTTTCTTGTGGTATCAGATGTACAATCCAACAAAGAAATAGAAACCTCTGAAACCATATCTATATTGGAAAATGTGCCACATGCTACAGAAAATAGCATGACCGATTTCTCTCAACTGCCAGAGAGTTTGTCGAACCGAGCACCTCAAGCGGAACAAATTGTCCGTACTACCGTTTCCGGTTGCTATCAAAATAGCGGCTCCAAATTCACCGTTAGCGCCCTAATTGACTGGGATATAGCAGGCGAACTCACAGTCTCCCTCGATGGTGGGGCGCAAACGCGCATCATCCCCGTCGATTATACGACGAAAAATTTCACATATAATATCCCGACCCTACAGGAAATCGCTTTTGAATTAGATGCGGACGGATCAACCGGACATACCATTGAGGTATATTATACAGCGACCCCAGCGACAATTATCGCCTCAACGACATTCGATGCCCCAGACAGTTGCGAACCAATAGTCTGTGGCATTAATGATCTCGGTGGCTTTGTTTTCCAAGATTATAATTCTGATGGGGTCAACCAATCGACCGAAACACAAGGGCTGGCGGCGGTAACCGTGACCGCAATCGATGTCAATGGTGGCGTACATGCGACCACCACAGACCGATATGGTCTTTACGTACTCCCCATACCATCTGACGATTATCCCGTACGTGTAGAATTTACAGATATTCCGGCTAACCCATACTTGAGCACATCAACCCCTGTGGGAACCAACAATGACACCACAGTTCAATTTATTGATGCCCCCACTTGTAATGTCGATCTAGGTGTGAACAATCCACTTAACAATTGCGGAACTTCCGACCCGCTTGTGGTGACCTCTTGCTATGTGAAAGGTGACCCGCTTGATTTAACAACCAGTGCAACCTACACAAGTGCCAACCTAGATGTACTTGTTGGCCTGCCATATAGCGATTCAATTACCCCATCATCTATGGAACATTTGGCGGTTGGGCAACAGATGGGAGCGACCTGGGGGCAGGCTTATGATCTCTATGGTGAAACCCTCTACTCTACACCTATCCTACGTCGCCATGTCGGTCTGGGTCCAGATGGTATCGGTGCCATTTATGCGACCGACATGTCAATGTCTGGTACTTACACAGTATCCACTCTCGTTGATCTCATGGATGGATCATTTACGATTAATCTAGGTTCAGTTATCAGTAACACCGCCCGTGGGTTAAATGGTAATGCACAAGCGGCAACAATCGATGCCGCTGTCTATGCTGATATCGCCAAGGTAGGTATCGGTGACATTGATTCCGATACACTCAACAATACGCTTTGGTTTACCAATCTCTATTCTCACACACTCCATTCACTTGTTATTGATAGTGATGATGATCCTGTGACCCCTCCTACAGATGCGGACTTAAGCACATTCACAATTCCTGACATCGGCTGTGTTAATGGCATACAGCGTCCATGGGCCACAAAATTCCATGAAGGTGATATTTATGTAGGTGTTGTCTGTGATGCGTCGAGTGGGGCGATTGAAGACCTGCAAGCGGCCGTTTTGCGTTATGATCCACTGGGTGCGGCGTGGGAAACGAACCCCATCCTGCAATTCCCCCTTACTTATCCTAAAGGTGAGCCTTTTGTGAATCGGCAAGCCGCATTGTGGAACCCATGGACAGATACGATCTCGGATGTTTTGGTCAACGCTAGCACCGCGATTCACCCTCAACCGATATTTACCGATATTGAGTTTGACATCGACGGCTCGATGGTACTTGGTTTTGGTGATCGCACCGGCTTCCAAGTTGGTTGGCAGGACTATAACCTAGACGGGAGTCGACTAATCAGCAACTTTGTCGGCGGTGACATCTTGCGGGCTTACAATGCCGGTGACGATGTCTTTATCTTAGAGAACAATGGTACGGCCGGTCCGTTCACAGGGCATGGCCCAAACAATGAAGAAGGACCCGGGCTTGGGGAATTTTACAATGACAACTATGTTAATCCGGCTAATGGAAATTCCGCCCACACAGAAAATGCATTAGGGGCTTTGGCCCTACTTCCGGGGTCTGGTCAAGTCGTTTCGACCAATATGGACCCCGTCGATGGGCAAGCACGGGCGGGCGGTTTACGCTATTTCGCCAATGATGGTGCCACTGCGGGAACAACACTCAATGCTGTAAGTATTTATATCACCGATAACCAACCCTATACATTGGGCAAGGCGGCCGGTCTTGGGGACGTTGAGTTGATTTGTGAACTGGTCGAAGTTCTCGAAATCGGGAACCGCATTTGGGCAGATGCGGATAGGGATGGTATCCAAGACCCTGATGAGCCACCCATTGAAAATATTACGGTTCACTTATACGATGCGGCAGGTACTCTCATCAGCACAAAAACGAGCGACAGCGACGGTCTCTATTATTTTGACACGGCCGACGGATTGGTGGATAACACAGACTACTATATTGTCATCGATCCGACCGAGTTTACTTCGGGTGGTGAGTTAGAAGATTTGCCATTCCCCACAGCGTTGGCTGGTAGCACCATCAATGATAGCAACGGTGTTATTCTTTCGGCTGCCACCATCGCGGGGCTTCCGGCAATCTTAGAAGGGAGCGTTGGTGCCTCCGTTAGCACGGGGAACTATTACGAAAACGACCACTCAATCGACTTTGGCTTTATACAGCCCGTCTCTGTTGGTTCATACATTTGGGATGATGCAAACCATGACGGCCTCCAAGACGATACTGAAAATGGCATCTCTGGAGTGACTGTAGAATTGCTGGTGAACGACGGTAGTGGCGTTTTTGTCCCCGCAACAACGCTTGATGGGGCACTGGTTGCACGCCAAACAACAGATTCAGACGGACTGTACATCTTCGATGATCTACCACAAGGGCAATATCGGGTACGGGTCACGCCACCCAACGGTTACGTTCCCTCATCAACCCAAACGGCCACCGATGATGACGATACCGCGAATGATTCAAACATCGCGCGTACCGTTTCATCTGGCATCTATGAAAGCGGGACATTTACAGTAACCGTCAATGGAGAACCGGTTGAATCAGGCTTAGGAACCTTTGATGGTGATGAGCAAGACAGTCGATTCGATACAAATGGAAACATGACGATCGACTTCGGCTTTACCCAGCTCGGCACCATCGGCAACTACGTCTGGGTAGACGA
>WTJY01000149.1 GCA_011524645.1 Anaerolineales bacterium
TTCGACCCAAACGGCTCCCGCTTGCTGGTGCGGGGCAAAGGGTTAAAAGAGCGTACCGCCTACCTTGCCCCCCAAGTGGAAGCGGCAATTCAGCGCTATCTGTTGGAGAGGCCGTTGGCTACGAGTGATCATCTTTTTCTGAGCTATAAGCTCTCCGGCCTGTCAACGACCGCCATTCATAAACGGCTGATGCGCTACCGAGATGCGGCCGAGGTGACGTTGACCGCTCACCAACTGCGCCACACCTTTGCCAACCAACTGGTCGAGGCCGGGGTTCCTGTCCTGACGATCCAGAAGTTGCTGGGTCATAAATGGCTTATGACGACCCAAGGGTATGTTGCCGCCAATGACAAGCAGGTGCAGGAAGCGTTTTACACCGCGATCAACCGGCTGGGGGTGTGGCAATGAACCAAACCGCCTGTGAACGGTATGACAAAAGCCTAAAGAAAGCGAAGCCGGTTCCTGAAGGGGTTGCGACCCCGAAACCGACCTCAGAATGGCCGGAGGCCAATCGTCTTTTGTTTGAAAGGTACAAAGCGTATCTCTACCGCGTCTCCCGCAGTGAGGCTTGTATCACTGTTCACTACATCCCTAGCGCAGGACATGCGCTCGGTCTTCATGACGGCCATCATGAGACATTAGAGATCGACACCCTATCGGAGCTTTATCCGGGCCAAGGGGGTGGGTGAGGGGTGACTGAACAACTGCCGTAAAGGGTTGAATCGGTTCGCCCGCTTTTTGGAGATTGAGCGGGGGATCGTGGTCGAAGGGGAACCAAAACCGCTCGATCTATCTCATTACCAGAAGAGCTTACCCAACTGGCTTATCGACTGGATGACCCGCCACCAGAAGGTGAGCCAAGCGAACTGGCGACAAGCCCGGCTTCGTAAAGGGATTATCGGCTATTGGTCGATCTACTCCGTTTTTTGGAAGTGGCTTTGCCCCCAATACCCCGATCTGTCATCGGTGATGGAGGTGACACCGCAGATGGTGATGACTTTTATGGAAGAGCGGATCGGCCAAGGGTACAAGCCGTCTGGGGTGAATGTGAACCTGCACCATTTGTGGGGCTTGCTCCGCTTTATGCAGCAGCGAGGTGAGCCGGTGCCGGAGGCGTTGTTCCATGTCCCGCTGCTCCCGTTGCCGGAAGAGCTACCCCGTTTCCTGACCGATGAGCAGGTAGAGAAAGCCCAGCGACTGGTTGAGCAACGGGTAGTGAACGCGCAAACATTGCGTCAAACCGAAGATGCCCGTTTGCTACGCACCGCTTTTTACCTCTTGTGGCACGCCGGTCTACGCTTGAGCGAAGCGGAGGAACTTCGTCTGGGCGATCTCGACTTGAAACAGAAACAGGCGTTCATTCGGCAAGGAAAGGGGAAGCGGGATCGGGTCGTTTACCTGACCGATGTGGCCATCGCCGCGATCCAAGAGACGATCCGAACGCGGGGAACGCCGGAGACCGATCATCTTTTGCTTTACCGTGGAACCCCTGTGACACCCTCTTTGTTGGGCCGTTGGTTGCGAGGAGTTGGCGAGGAAACGGGGGTTAGGGTGACGGCGTACCGCTTACGCCACACCTTTGCCACCCAGTTGGTCAATGCCGGTTGCCCCATCGTGACCGTTCAAGCGTTGATGGGACACAAGCGGTTGCAGACGACGCTGACCTATGCCAAGGTCCATGACCACAAGGTGGAGAGGGATTATCTGGACGCGATGCGGGTGGTGGAGGGCCGTTTCCGCTTGGGAGCGGTGGCACAAAAACCGCATACACCAACACCGAACGCCGCCCCGCACCAACTGATCCATCTGCTGGCCCAGTTGCCGCAGGATGGCTTGACCGACAAGCAGATGGGGTTGCTGAGACAGCTTCATTCTGGATTGCAGAATCTCATACTCAAATTAGAACGCGGTATGCCGACATTCGCCGCAAGTCGCTCGGTCAGAGACCGGCGACACGGATAGTGGGAACACCGCGCCACAGTTGGGAGTGGCGACAGGGGGAGAGGGAATACCGCGCCTCAGTTGAAGGGTAATGCCTTTATCTCTCCAATGGTGTTGCCAAAACGGAGGATGCTTCTATGTTTGCAAAATCATATGCGTTTAAATCAATAGTCCCTATCAATTTAGATGGATTACCGATTTCATAGATGCCAATTTGAGTTCCGGTAGCAATAATCGCCCAATCCGAATGCCAAGTTAAAAACCGATGATCCCGCCCTATTATTTCATCAAATTTTTCAACAACTTGAGGGTGCTCTCCTAGCTCAATCAAACGCACGAAGGTTGTTGTTATGCCCCACTTGCCTGATGGCGATTGTATTAGTTGCGTCTCGCGATTTCCTGGAAAAACGGCTAAATCCTGTGCAACTTGCACCCATGTCTGTTCCACCAATGAAATTTTATAGCTTTCTTCAGGAGTGAGGACAAATAGTTGGTTGAGATTATATTTATCCCACAGCAACAATGGTTGAATGCGCAATGATGTGTATTCATGGTCAATAGTTTGTTGCATATCAGGGTTCGTCAAATCTACAATCACTATCTTTTGTGGAAGCTCTTGCCCATTTTCATCAACATAGGGTTGCTGGTATAATGCGAACTTATTTGCATCAGTTGCTGACCAAGCAAATGTTGATAATGATAAGTTTTCAAATGGGCCTTTGAATAAATCTCCTGTCTCCAAGTTAATGAACCACCACTTAAAGGAAATTGGATCAATATTTTCGACTGTTAAACGCAACCATTTCCCTTGCTTAGATGTATCGATCAATCTGGGGATGCCAACTTGAGGGTCAGGAAATATTGTGCGATAGTCTTTTGTTTCATAATTCACTTCATATATTTGCCATGTTATTTGACCTGTCCCCAAACCCTTTATTTCTGCAACATAAATTTGAGCTAATGAGAAATCTCCCCATATCGTTTGTGATAAATTTGTTCCTGTTGAAGTGCTGAAAATCAGCTCTTTTTCTTGAGTGCGTGTGTTGACTTGCCAAACTTCATGAACCTCATCATGCTGACCTTTGTTTTGCACATCTGTTACCATCATTAGAAGTTCTGGAAATTGTGCTTCTTCTGGTGTAGAGGTAACAAGAATTGTGGTTGGAGTTTCTGCGGGTTGAATAGTTGACGTTTCTTGTATTAATTCAGGAGTTGTTGTTTGGGGTGCAATAGTTTTTCCTGGCGGTTCTGTTGGGAGAAATTCCCCTAGTGCAGGTTCACTCACTGTTTCATTATTACATGCAATAGTAAAAACACCCACAATTAAAATCCAAAACATCATCTGAAAAAGAGGACCTTTATTTTGTTTGTTTGTATGATCTGACAGGTAATTAAGTTGCATAATAATCTCGCTTTTTCTAGCATTTACTCCGTTACACTCAA
>WTJY01000254.1 GCA_011524645.1 Anaerolineales bacterium
CACGTGGCCCTAGCCGGTGTGGTATCTCTCACTCGGCCATTTACCCTATCGAATCAATCTCAAAACCTATAACACGACCCATTAATTAGGGTCTTGTCGGTGACGAACTAAATCCCGGCGCGGCCGGAATAAAGCTCAACGGGGGCTGATTCCAATTTCCCAATGCGATATCGATCATTGTTCCAGCCGGAAGCACCGTCACCGGAATCAATCCGCTATCTCCATTGGTATATCCACCACCAGACACCGCGCCAGAAGCGGCAAACGCATACCCATAAATCACATAGGTTCCAGACGGCACACGAATCGAATATTCGACATCTCCCCCACCTAACTGTTGGTTAAACAACTCACCGGTCGCTAGATTTTGCGCATACACCCGAATCGGAGGCACAGGATTTTCGGGATAAAAGATCGGTCCAGTAATCGTGCCATATTCATCTGGCACTTGTCCGGCCGCTTCCGCCCGTAACCCCTGCACCCGAATCGAAAGATCGTCAGGCGGCAACGGAAAGCGATAGTCAGTAATATCCCAATCCGCAATATGGGCCCCATCGACTTCTTCATTTTCCCCTACCACAACCGGCAACAAAAGCTGATCGCCACAATCGCCGCGAAAAGGTTCAGTGCAGGTCACATAGGTCGTATACCCACCCGCCTGTAAATCCTCAATCACATAAGCAAACAGTTCATAGGTTCCGGCCGAAACGGGCAAACGATAAGAAGGAGATTCGAGCAGTTCTGTAAAAAAGAATTTGGTTCCATCTGTCGAAACAGCGTAAATTCGCATAAACGGCACAAATCCGCCGGGAAAGCGAATCTCACCGCGAATCACGCTAGTCAACCCATCGGCCGTTGGCCCACTGGCATTTTCTTGAACTGTCACCTCGGTCAATAATGGAGCCTCATCAGAAGCGACCACGGCCGTATTCGCCTCAGGCAGACCCACTTCAATCGATCTCACAACATCATCATAAACAGCAAGGCTCGGTTCAAAATCCCCCACAGTTAATGTTTCAAACACATCCTGAATCGAAGCGTAATATTCCGCCTTGGTCGATTCCAGTTGGAACGGGGTTAAATCGGCCGCTTCAAACGTCTCTGGCAAAAAATCAAGACGCATCGGGAAAAACGCGGTCACATAACGCTGGCGATCAGCCGTCATCCCTTGAAAGGTGTAAAACAAACCGGCATTAGTAATCGGTCCCGCGATTTGGTCATATTGCGCGATATAGCGCACCCCCTGACCTTGTCCATCTCCAAATGAAATATAGTCAACCTGACCATGAAAAGTCTCAGACAGGCCGATCAAAGGCAGAAGAGGCAAGGTGTTGCTAACGACTCGCGTCGGCCGTTCAGCCAACAAAGCATCAAGCTTGGCGATCTCGATATTGATCTCCGGAAATAGCTCGCTATAAGTAGCCACTTCATAAATGCGAATCTGAGGTTCCGTCGGCCGGAAAAAGTTATCACTTGGCGTCGCCGATCCGAATGCGAATCGGATATATTCCGGATTACCTCGATCCACCCCGATCCCAGGCTGACGCGGATTTGCCGCAACCGTTTCCGGCAAAATCCGCGCATAATCTAATCGGTTAAGATAAGAAAATGCCACCCCATTATAAAGAATGTCAGGTGGCAAATTCGCATTTTCGGGGAATGGTGTCGCGGTCGGAATCGTAACAGATTCAACAAAAGCGGGTGTCGCCGAAGGCTCAAACAAAGAGACATCTTCTTCAATATCGGCCAGTGTAGGAAACACAGTCGGCGACAAAATCACAAATGGGGTCGCTGTAGGGGTTGCGGTCGCGGCCGGCACAACCGGAGACGGCGAGACAGCGGCCCTAGGGATGTCTTCCGCAGTCGAGCCAGCAAACCGGCCGCATGACACAAAAAGCAGGCCGCTCAGAGCCAGCATCAAAATCGATATTTTAGGCAACTTCGTCATGTTCACTAACTAAATGGAATATGTGCTCAGCAAACCCAAGTAAAGCACATCGACCCAATGCGTTCATTAGCCGGTGTGATCTTGCTAAAACCTAATTTAAAATATTGAGCGGAATAAACGTCGAGCTTGATCCATCTCCATCGTTTGTTCCATTATTTTTCCCCATCACCAATTCTTCATGTTGCCTCCTTTGTTTTTGGGGCACATTTTCCGGCATCGGGAAGGGTACATTATGCTTTAACAGTAGCTTACGGATCAAATAAACTAATAAACGAGCATCATAACCAACACTCACCCCCATATATTGTTTCGGGTTACGATTAACTTTCGCTTCTGTGATCGTATATCCCTGAGGGGCTGGTGCGAATTGCACTTCAAAAATACAGCTGCCGGTCGCCGAGCGATAAATACGAAGCTTATGTTCGTTGTCCATATGGACAAACCACTTATCTTCAGCCGACTCCGGCCGAAATCCCTGCTCAATCAGCTGATAAGCGTCAGCTTCAATCGTCGCATCGATTTCCAAATGGGCAAATTGTTCTGGCATCGGTTTTACACGATAGTCACCCGAACGTTTACTCTGAGTCATTCTGTACCTCTCTAACTGCAATATTTTATCCGCTACAGGCGGGTGTCATTTCACCTTACAAACAAAACACCCATAACGAAACAATACGGCTAATCCTTTAATTCGAGCCAGTTATAGCCACTATTCGCTTCCACTTTCAACGGAACATCCAGCTGATACGCACCAGACATCGTTTCCTCGACCAGTTGTTTCACCTCATCAAGCTCAGACTCAGGCACTTCCAGCACCAATTCGTCATGAACTTGCAGAATCATGCGGGCTTTATAAGACAATTTCAAATGCTCATCCAATTGGATCATCGCCAATTTAACAATATCGGCCGCAGTCCCCTGAATCGGGTGATTGATCGCTTCCCGTTCAGCACGACGCACGTCGGGGCTACCTTTGCTCTTCCCTCCCCCTTGTAACACAGGGAAGTTGCGCCGACGGCCGAACAACGTTTCCACATAACCACGATCAGCCGCCAGATCTTTGGTCTCATCCAAATATTTTTTAACCCCTGGAAAACGGGCAAAATAAGTCTTAATAAACGCTTGTGCTTCTCCCAACGTCAGATCGGTCGATTGAGCCAAACGGAACGGCCCCATCCCATAGATCAAGCCGAAATTAACCGCCTTGGCGAAACGGCGCTGGTTATAAGTCACCTCTTCAACCTCAACATCGTGAATCGCGGCCGCCGTCGTGCGATGAATATCCTGATCTTCTCGGAACGCATTCAGCAACGCCTCATCTTGGCTAATATGGGCCAAAATGCGAAGCTCGATTTGGGAGTAGTCGGCAGCCACAAAGACATGCCCCTCTTTGGGGACAAACCCACGCCGTATCTGTTGCCCGACAGTCGTTCGAATCGGAATGTTTTGCAAGTTCGGGTTCTGGCTCGCGATACGGCCGGTCACCGTTCCCGTTTGATTAAAACTGGTGTGAATCCGGCCGGTTCGTTCGTTCACCAACAAAGGCAACGCATCCACATAGGTGCTTTTCAATTTTCCAAGCTCCCGATATTCCATAATTTTATCAATAATACCGGTTTTATCTAACGGCCGAATCTCTTCCAGCACCGAAGCGCGGGTTGAATAATGACCGCTCTTCGTCTTTTTCAGCCGTTCATGAGGAATATCGAGTTCCAAGAACAACACATCACTCAACTGCTGGGTTGAGTTCACATTAAACGGCCGTCCCGCAATCTCATGAATCTCTTTTTCTAGCTCACCCAAACGCAAGGCTAGCTCTTGCGAAGTTTGCGCGAAAAAGGGGGTATCAATCTTAACCCCGTACCGTTCCATATCGGTTAATATCGGCACCAAGGGCATTTCCATATCATTCATCAAACCGGCAAGCCCTAAATCGGCCAGTTCCGGCCGTATTTTCTGCGCCAATCGCAACGTAATATCCGCATCAGCGGCCGCATACTCGCCCGCCTGATCGATCGGTGCCTGTGAAAATGGAATCTTGTTTTTCCCTTTGCCCGCCACCTCTGAATATTCAGTCATGCTGATACCCAACCGATGCAGCGACAAATCTTTAAGCCCCTTAAATTTTGTTCCCGGATTAGTCAACCACTCCCCGATCATCGTATCGAAAACAATGGGTGTCACGTCTAGTCCATAACGGGACATAATCGAATAGTCATATTTAGCATTGTGTGCCACTTTACCTACGGCCGGATCGGTCAAAATCGGCCGTAGCTTCGCCAACACTTCATCGAGAGCCACCTGCCCTTCCGCCATTTGCGGTTCAGTCGCAAAAAGCCCCATCTGCCCAGTCGTCGCCTGTCCCGCACTGGAAAGATGGCCGACCGGAATGTAAAAACCCTGTGGCGAATGAGCACAAAGCGCGATCCCCACGATTTCGGCCGTTTCTTTGTCTAAACCGGTCGTCTCTAAATCGAAGGCGAGTTCCGTTGCCCCCTCAAAACTGGCCAACATCGCATCTAAGTCGGTCGAGTTCCGCACCAAGACCGCTTCAGTTAGCACGACAGGTTCCTCTTCTTCGGGTTCAGCATCCGGCACAAAATCGGCCATATTCTTGAGAAATGCATCGGTCAAGGTCCGAAATTCAAGCTCGCGCAACAAGGCCATAACCGGTGCAGGATCAATATCATGAGAACGGCACGCTTCGATATCCAGTGTAATCGGCGCATCAGTTACAATACGGGCCAATTTCTGGCTCAAATAAGCATTATCTTTGTCATCACGCAATTTGTTTGAAAAGCGCGGTTTAATCTCTTCAAGGTTTTCATAGATCGCATCAAGCGTATCGTATTGGCCCAGCAAGGTAGTGGCCGTCTTTTTGCCAACCCCCTTTACCCCAGGAATATTGTCGCTTGCGTCCCCTTCGAGTGCTTTGTAATCGACAATCTGGTCCGGCCGTACCCCCATTTTCGCCACCACCGACTCAACCGAGTTATAGATCTGTGGCTCCCTATCGTACCGCCCCTTGGGCAACTCAATCGTTGTATTGTCATCAACCAATTGCAACAAATCACGATCTCCGGTCAAAATATGAACCGGCACCCCCAGCGGTTTCGCCTGTCGCGCAATGGTTCCCAACACATCATCCGCCTCATACCCATCCAATTCCATAATCGGAATGTTCAGCGCCTGCACCACCTCTTTAATACGATTGATTTGCAACGCAAGTTCATCCGGCATTTTCTCCCGTGTCCCCTTATATGCTTCAAACCAATCATCCCGAAATGTCCGGCCGACATCAAAGCTCACCGCAAAATAAGCGGGAGGAGTTGGCGCAAAAATTAAATCGAAAATCTGTCGCGTAAACCCATAGGTCGCATTGGTCGGCTCACCCGAAGAAGTTTGAAACCCAGGATTGTTCAGTGCAAAATACATGCGATAGGCCAAAGCATGCCCATCAATAAGTACAAGTTTGTTTTCGGTTGACATGGCGCAATTATAGCGCGAATCAGGGGTTATAGGCGAACAAATATTCGATATACACCAGCTTAAGCAGGTAGGGGCATCACCGTCAGATTGAGTTGGCATAATAAGTCCAACTCCTCCTGATTAAACGGCCGGTCCATCTCCCGCACATAATGGGCATCATGCCACAAACGGGCGCTCTGCTCCAAATCGGTCCCGCGAAAAAACAGGTCGGTTGATTCTCGCATCAACTGTTGCGTAAGTTCGCTGCTAGTCAGCGTCGTCTCTCCATGAATCACAAAATGGACATGCCGCTCCTCAACATCGATATGTCGTATATCCCAATCTCTTGACTCACATAGTTGTAACAAAATCTGCCCAACTTTAGTCGTTTGCGCGGCACTAAGAGGGGCGCACACAAACCACAATTGGGTTAATTGCAACGACTCCAGCAAGGGGGTATCGTTCATATCAAGATTCGGCTCAATCTCTTTACGAAAGGCGTGTTTCCGTTGCACTTGGCTCACAATAAGGTCGGTGGTGTGTCTTAGCTCTGTGAGTGAACTGTCTGGGTCCGCCCCAACCGTCAAAAGATAGCCGTAGAACGGCCGTGTAAAGAGCAACAACGATTCTTGCTTCTCAAAACCATTATCCACCTCGGCCGGAATCGTCCGTGTATAGCGCTGCATCTGCGCGGTACGCGGCCGTGCATCCCAACTCGCTTGCACATGCTCCGCCACTTCCATCAACTGTGATTCATCCAACTCATCTTGAAAACCGATCCGTTGTGTTCCTTTACAAAAGAGCAAAAAACGTAGGTCCTGTTTTTCCAAAATCCGCTGGGCGATCAATGTCAAACGGCTAATATCTAGTCGGACCGGCGGCCGTGAGTGGCTCGATTCCCAAAAAAGAGATTCAAAATCAAGTGCCGCATTATGCACCACATCTAATTCCGCCAGCGCATCCAGCAATACCGACTTGGTAATCACCCCCCAAGCGGCCGATGCCTGACGCTCTGAAATCAGATGATCGTCCGAATCGGCCAACACCACCACCGGCAAATCTTGCTGAGCGACCCGCAACAAATGGACGATATCATAATCTCGACTAATCGGCACCAGAGCCAATTGAAAAGGCTGTTCCCCCAATCGGCTCTGAGCTTGGCGCAAATCGGTTACATGTGTCACCTTATATTTATGATTGGCTTCGATCTGAGCGATCAAAAGGCGCGCATCCGTAATTTTGGGCTCAAGAAGTAAGAGATGATACATATCGGGTCGATTCGATTGAATGACAAAAAATGAATAGGCGAACTGGCAAGACAATAAAAAACAGACGGATGAAGTGTACCAATCTCAGTTTGTATCGTGTGGGAATTATCAGTGAAAAGCTCAGTGCAGGGGATGAGTGTGTAGGTTCCGTACTGTAAAAATTCTAGCGAGGATCGATCCGCTTACGAAGCGGTGTCAGAAACGTCATCGGGCGACTTTTCGGCCGGAGGTTGGACATCTAGTTTCTCTGACAATTTAGCCAATTCTTCGCTCAACCATTGAATCCCTTGGGAAATCGTTTGGCGCACTTTATCGGCCGCATCAGAAGCCTCTACCTTCGAAGCTTCATCCCGAATTCGCTGCGCCGCATCACTTTCTTTCGCCTTGTTAAACATCGTGTTTAACTCTTCGCCAAAGTTTTTGAAACCAAGCTTAATGTCGTCTTCCAGCTTGACCCGTTCTTCGCTATTCCAAGCGTTTTGAATCGTCTCCGCAAATTGTTGTCCCAAATCGCGTAGCTCATCCGGAATAGATTTGGTGTCCGCTTGAGCGGTTTCTGTTTCAATATCTTCTACATCAATTTTGATCGGTTCTTGTTGTTTCATGTTATTGCCCTTTTTATTTTATTTAAATGTGTGTTTTGTGATTGATCACATACCCCATTACGTCACTTTCTTAAAAAGGTTGTGTGTTTAACCAATTTTTTTGATCGACCAATCGTCCATAAACCAGCCGTTGTTATCAAGAGCCCAACGGCCGCGAATCGCCACCCCGACCGTAATCGTTTGTGGCTCGTTAATGGTAAAGGTATGGCTAAAGCGATTCTTTTCACCGAAACGGGGCAAATACCAATCGGAGCGATACCCTCCCACACGCAATTGAACCTCACCCGAAAGCTCGTCATCAGCCCAAATCTTCCCCCCGATCTCATCATAACCGATCACTAAATCAGGATAAATGTATGTTTCAAAGGTATAGGTTCCAGCCGCCAAGGGGACTTCATTCATCAGTCGAAAGCTAATCGCCCCACTCCCCTTAAAGATTTTGACCGTTTGCGTTCCATCCCAAATGAAAAGATCATGTTCACTTTCCGGCAAGAAATCTCCATTTAAGACACGTACTTCCGGCCGTACCCATTTATTCCACGGGTCAGAATCAAGCCGATTGGTTCCTTCATCAAATTCAAAAAGCCACTGATCCGGTATTTGCAATTCCGGCTCCCCATTCGGATGGGACCACCCCCCTTCAAATGATCCATTAGGTAGCCAGTTTCCAGTGACCGGCGCGACAAAATCAGGAGTAGGCGAAGCGATGTCGGTCGGCAAAGGGGTATGGGTCGGAGTTATCGATGGGGTCGGGGTATCTGAAGGGGTCGGCGTAGGGGTGGGTGTTGATGTGAATGTGGGCCAAGGGGTATAGGTAGGAATAGGGGTAAACTCAAACTCGGGGAAAGGGGTTGCCGTTTCAATCATCACGCTTTGCGGGGTCCACGTTGGGGGCAATGTGGCCACGGCCGGACTCTCATCGGTCACAACAACAGGAATCGTGGCCGCAGCCGCAACAGATGTAGGCAACACAATCGTCGGCATCAACGTAGGCTGTGACACCATTTCTACAGCACCACAACCGGCCACAAAGAGGGCAACAAGCCCTACAAAGAGAAAATAGCGCAAATTAAGCAACCGCATTGGCCCGATTATAAATTTGCTCCAACACTTTTTGCTGAACATGCTCAACATCATCTTGATATTTCAGTATGACCCCCAAGGTATCTTGCACAATCCCTTCGTTCAAGGCGACTTGATCAAGTGCCACCAAAGCGGTGACCCAATCGATCGTTTCCGCCACGCCGGGAACCTTATACAGCTCATCTTCCTTGCGTAACTCTTGCACAAAGGCGGTCACTTGACGGGTTAAACGGGCCGAAGCGTTCGGCACTTTCGCTTGCACGATCTCCAACTCTTTATGAAAACTCGGGTAGTCGATCCAAAAGTAGATACAGCGACGTTTCAAGGCATCATGCAATTCACGGGTTCGATTTGAAGTCAAAATAACAAACGGCCGGTTCGGCGTAGTAATCGTCCCGATTTCCGGAATCGTAATCTGGAAATCAGATAGCACTTCGAGCAAAAACGCCTCAAACTCTTCATCACTCCGATCCACTTCATCGATCAGCAAAACACGCGATTTTTCCGCACTCTCTTCGATAGCACGCAACAACGGCCGTCGCATCAAAAATTGTTCGCCAAACAACTCCGCTTCATCAAACTGCGACCCTTTCGCTTCCATCGTGCGAATATGCATGATTTGGCGCGTATAGTTCCACTCATACACCGCTTGGCTAATGTCTAGTCCTTCATAACACTGCAACCGAATCAATTCCGTATCGAGCAATTGGGCCACCACTTTGGCGATTTCCGTCTTACCAACCCCCGGTTCACCTTCTAAAAACAGAGGTTTCTGTAAACGGAGGGCCAAATAAACGGCCGTAGCCAAGCCACGGTCAGCGACATAAGTTTGATCGCGCAAAGCGACCTGCAAATCATCGATCGAATTGAAATTCATGGTGTTTATTGGTCTCTATCGCTTTATTTCCGATAAAGCTTATTCTATCTTTGAAGACAATCTTTCAACGTTGACCGCTAAAAATGGCGAAGGTATTGGTCTATACGCCAGAGATTTCCATCCTACGTTCAAATTGTTTATATCCGATATGCGCTGTACCGATACTCAACACATACAAAACCAAAAGCGGTCCCATCGTCAGCAACATAGTGATCGGATCGATCGAGGGGGTAATAATCGCCGCCAAAACCGCAATACCAACTACTGCAAAACGCCATTGGTCCGCTAAAGTGCGTGCTTCAACAAGCCCGAAACGGCCGACGAAGTAAAAAATCACCGGCATCTCAAAACTAACGCCGATCCAGAACAACATCGCCAAAATAAAGCTGATGTATTCACCCGCTTGCCATTCCGTACTAAAAACCTCTTGCATAAATTGAGACAAGAAACCGATAGCAGCCGGAACCAATACAAACCAAGCGAACGCGATCCCGATAATAAAAAGTGCAATCGTCGTAGGTAGAAAAATGAAAACGTACCGTTTTTCAGCTTTTTCCAAAGCCGGTTCAATAAATAGCCACAGCTGATGCACGATGACCGGCATCGCCAAGATCGCCCCGCTGACAAAAGAGACTTTAAAGAATGTTTCAATTCCTTCAGTGGGGGTCAACAACTGCAAATTGACTCCATAAGGGACGAGAAGAAGCTCTAAAATTTGCTCAGCAAAGATAAAGCTCACAATGGTCATTACCAGCAGGCCAGCAGCGGCCCAAGTCAGGCGAATACGCAGCTCATTTAAATGGCCAAGAATCGATAAATCACCGATTTCATTCGGATCGTTGTTTACAGCGGTAGTCATATTAATTCTCCGGATCGTCAGGAACGTCTATCAAATTAGGCAACGTAGGGGGCATAATCGAATTTTCTTCAAATTCGGGAGGAGGAGAGGGTGGCAATGTGGGCAGATCTCCATTGGCTGCGGCCGGTTCCGTCTCCGTCGTATTCAGCTGTGGTGGCTGAATCGAAGGCAAGTCGGCCGCTTTTTGTATCTCATCCACCGTACCAGAAAGCAACTTATTGGTATCTTGGATCGTTTCACTGGTTGTTTTTTGCACCTGTTGGCGCAAATCCAACACCTCTTGTTGCAGATCACGCATTTCGCGCAACATGTCAGCCACGCCCCCTTCCCCGTCTACACCATCGATTTCACTTTGCAATTGACGCAAAAACCCTCGAGAAATGTTTTGCAATTTGGCGGTTGTCTGACCCAACCAGCGCGAGATTTGCAGAATGCGCTCGGGCCCCATAACAATCCCTGCAATTATTAAAATAACGAGGAGTTCGGCACCACCGATATTTAGAAAACCATCCATAGTTTACTTACTCATCAACGGCCGTTCGGCCATTTTTTTCTATTTATAGCTATGACCAATACCTTCACCAAACTAATCAACTCATTAGATTTGCCCCCTTTCTATCGTGATAGGCTGGGGACAAAACCAACATTTGTTATTTGCATCATGTTTAAGGCAGATCACCTTTTATTATGCTGGATTATAACAAAGTCTCTGTATTTATGTGATTGTATTAGGGAAGAGGGGTCCACGAACAAGTTGTCATCAAAATTTTTTTACCCTCCAAGGGGGTTTTG
>WTJY01000353.1 GCA_011524645.1 Anaerolineales bacterium
TTTGAAGCTTTGTTGTGATTATTTTTGCTTTTTAAACTAAGCTAATTGTACAATTGGGGGGTTGACTACATTCCAGCCAAATAGGGGGTTGACTTTTATTTTCAGACTATGCTAGACTGCATCAGCAGTGCGGTATGAGACGCATTACACTTGAAATGTAAGCCAATTAACAGTCCAAGGTGAGGTGATTTTTCATCTCCCACTGAAGGAAGATACAGGTGATAATCGTGTCTAAGTTGGTCTAAAAGCATTGATATGACGGGAGCAATCAATCACACAAAACCTAGCCCCACATCGCTTTCAATCTTTCTATTTGATTGGCAGGAGCTAACTTCAAACAGTACTTTGGTTTAAGAGGAATAATAATATATGAGTGAAACAGCCACTTCATCAGCCCCCAAACTGGATGAATTGGATGCGGTGACCAATTTGTTGGCAAGCGCATCTGAAAAAGGATACATAACATACGACCAAATCATTCAACAAGTTCCGGAGGTGGAGGCTAATCTAGCTCTTCTCGACGCTATCTTGGAAGAAGCCCAAGAAGCGAATATCGGTGTTTACGAAAACGAAGAAGAAGCGGCGTTGGCCTTAGGTGGGGGAGACGCATCATTGAGCTATGATGAGCTAATGGCGAATGCAAGCCGTGCACTTTATGATATGACGAATGGTCATGCGGCTCCTCTATTTGACTTAAGCGGTGTCCCTATTGACGACTCTGTCGGTTTGTATTTCCGCGAAATGGGGCAACAATCATTGCTTTCGGCCGATGAAGAAGTTCAATTGGCGAAAGAAATTGAACAAGGGCGCGCGGCCGAGTTACAAAAAGAAACCAACACTGATTTGAACTTGGATCAATTAGACCAAATTGAAAACTTGATCGGTATCGGTGATGCGGCTCGGGCTCATTTGATTCGTGCGAATACCCGTCTTGTTGTCAGTATTGCTAAGAAATATCGCGGCCGTGGGTTGCAATTCTTAGACCTTATCCAAGAAGGCAACGTTGGTTTGATGAAAGCGGTTGAAAAGTATGATTACACCCGTGGGAATCGGTTTAGCACCTATGCTACATGGTGGATTCGCCAAGCGGTTACACGAGCGTTGGCCAATCACGGCCGTACGATCCGTATTCCGGCCCATCTCGGTGGTCGGATTAGCAAATTGTATCAAATCGCTCAAGAACTTGAACAAGAGTTGGGGCGTCAGCCTACGGCGGAAGAGATCGCGAAGCAAATGGAATTGCCTCCAGATCGGGTCCGTTGGATGTTGCGTACCAGCCGCCAACCGGTTCATTTGGAACGCCCTGTTGGGGATGAATCTGATGCTGAGCTTGGGGACTTTATCGAAGATGTCGATGCGCCACCACCGGCCGAAACGGTCGCCCAAACGATGCTCACCGAAGAAATTAGTGAGATTTTGGATCAATTGACCCCTCGTGAAGCCCGCATTCTCCGGTTGCGCTATGGGTTGCAAGATGGTGAATCACGGACGCTCAAAGAAGTGGGTGAAATGTTCGGTTTGTCACGCGAACGTATCCGTCAGCTTGAAAAAGAAGCGTTGCGGAAACTGCGCCACCCGAACTTTGCTGGACACTTGCGTCAGTACTTAAACTAGAGCAAACAGATGCATTAAATAGAGCAAAACCCCTTGAGTTTCTCAAGGGGTTTTTTGGTTTAGACTGGAGCTTAAATTCACTTAAAATAGTATTGCAACGCCTACATCCATGTGCTACCATCCGAACCACTTCCCTACTGTGTACGTGATGATTTACATGTCTTGAGCCAACGCTTTTTTTTCTGGGGACTGACATGCGGGGCGTGGTGTAGTAGCTACGGCAAAGCGCCAAACGGCCCGATAATTTCCCCACCTGCGTTTGCAGGTTCAACCCACAGTTATCACACGGCATGGCGGGGCGACAGTTCCGCAAAAGAGGGGAACTAACACAAACAGGTTGCGTTGTAAATTGCATACAGGGACTCGTTAAATCTTGAGACAAGATGGAGCTCTCTTCCTGTCTAGCTTACAGTCTAGGCAAGAGGTTTATAGAGCGTGATATTTTGCCTCGGAGATAGCGCCTACCTGCCTGAAATTTTGGAAATAGGTGAGGATAAACGCGTGAAAAAAGGTTTTAATATTCTGATTTTAGTAGTGATTCTGCTTTGGGTGGTAAGTTGTGCCCGTGAACCGGAACCAGCGGCCGAGGAAGTGGCGTTGGTTCCGGAGGAAGAGCCGACGGAAACGGCCGTGCCGCCGACAGAAACGGCCGTGCCGACCGAGACCGCGACCCCGACGATGACCTTTACCCCAGCTCCTACAGTTGGTGCGCCAGCGACGCTGACATCGGTACCGACCATTACGCCATCGCCAACGCCGGTGGGGACCGATACGCCGACCCCGACGGCGACCTATACGCCTACGCCGTTGCCAACTGAAACGCCGATTCCGCCGCCTCGTGTGCCGTTGCCTGAACTCAATTTGGTCCCAGGCTCGCCGCAACCTTATTTGTCCCGTTTTACGCTGGTGACCTATTATGGAACCCCGAATGGGCCGAGCTTAGGTATTTTGGGAGCGCAACCTCGCTTCTATACCAATATCTCATTGCGTAATTTGCGGACAGAATTTGAACCGTATGTAGATCCAGGCCGCTTTGTTATCCCAACCTACCATATGATTACAACGGTGGCTGATGAATGGCCTGGCCCTGATGGGAATTATAATCACTGGCTCGATTGGGGGATTATTACCGATTGGATCGCGGCTGCCGAAGAGCAAGGATTTGCGGTGATCGTCGATATTCAACCCGGCCGTGAAGATGTGATGGTTGAGTTTGAACGGGTTTGGGGCTTGCTCTACAACCCTCACGTTCACTTGGCGGTTGATCCTGAATTTGTGATGTATCCGGATGAAGTGCCGGGGCAACAAATTGGTCAGATATCGGCCGAGCAAATTAACGCGCTCCAAGCGCGCATGAATGCGATCGGTTTTGAGATCGGCTTAAACCGCGTTTTGATTTTGCACCAATTTGAAGATGATATGATCTTGAATAAAGATCAGATTCAAAACTTCCCATTTGTGGAATTGGTCATTGATGCGGATGGGTACGGCCCAGCCGGAACCAAGATTCGAGACTATAACCAATATGCGGCTGAACCGGGATTTGAATACGGTGGGTTTAAGGTGTTTTATGACTGGGATAGTCCGGTGATGACCCCTGATCAGATCATGTATCAGAGTCCACAACCGGCCGTGGTAATTTTTCAATAGTAGGTGGGGGGGCTACACACCGCTACACTCAACCTATCTGACAACAAATTTAGCGAGTCTTGTCGGATTTGGTGGGACTTGATCAATTAACGATTGTCATTCCCACGAAGGTGGG